>NZ_JBEZZG010000037.1:0-90237 GCF_040639085.1 Nonomuraea sp. NPDC023979 | reverse complement strand
GCGGCCCCGGCGGGGGCGCCCCCCCGCGCCGCGCGCCGGGCGCCCCCCCCGCCCCCCCCCGCCCGCCCGGTCCCGGCCCGCGAGCCCTCGGGCCGGGACCGCACCAGGGCGGTGGCGTGATGCCGATCCGCCCCGAAAACAAGATCCGCTACCCGTCCGACTGGCCGCAGATCAGCGGGCGCATCAGGTTCGAGCGCGCCGCCGGCCGGTGCGAGTGCGTCGGCGAGTGCGGCCACGAGCACGGCGTCCGGTGCGAGGCCCGCCACGGCGAGCCGCACCCGGTCACCGGATCGAAGGTCGTGCTCACCACCGCGCACCGCAACCACGCCCCGGAGGACTGCCGCGAGGAGAACCTCTTCGCGGCCTGCCAGCGCTGCCACCTGGCGTACGACGCCGACGAGCACCGCCAGGCCGCCGCGCGCACCCGCGAGGCGCGGAGACGGGCTGCGGCGAAATGACGATCTTGCTCGCGAGAAGGAGGAGGCACTACGCACATGGACTCGCCAGACCCGTTCGCAGGGTCACGAGACACAGGCCGCGCCTGGTGACGTGGTTCAAGGTAGACGACTCGTTTCATTCCCATCCCAAGCAGACAGCGGCGTCGCTCGCTGCGATCGGGCTGTGGGCCGTGGCTGGCTCGTGGTCGGCGAAGCATCTCACCGATGGCTACGTGCCAGACCACCAGATCCCGTCACTGTCCCGAGGCCAGATCGAGCTGGCGAAAGAGCTTGTGGGCGCCGGGCTGTGGAGGCGAACGAAGGGCGGCTACCAGTTCCACCAGTGGGACTCCGACGCCGACGGCACGGTCCGGAACCTGAAGAAGACCGAGGTGGTGACGGAGCGACGGAAGAAGTCATCGGGCGGGAAGATCGGCAACCATCGCCGATGGCATGAGGCGCGAGGAATCAGTGACCCTGACTGCCCGTACTGCCAGGGCGAACATCGGTCATCCGATCGGTACTCCGATCGGTCTGCTGACTCGACTCCGAATCCCCCCGTCCCGTCCCGTCCCGATCCGAAGGATCGGACCCCTACGGGGTCCGATCCAAGGGAGGTAACTCTTTCGTCGTCTGTCTCCGTAGGTGACGCGCACGCGACCCTGACCGACGACGACTTGAAGATCGATCAGACGGTCATCGGGCTGCTCGCCGAGCTCACCGGCCGCACCGTCTCGCCGAACCACGCCGCCAGCGTGCGACGGCAGATCCTCGGCGGCCGGGCCGTCGACAAGCCGCTGCCCTACGTCGCCCGCGCCATCCGGGAGCGGCCGAAGGACTTCCTGCCCGCAGCTCCCGCCGCCGAGAAATGCGTGATCCATCTCCTTGACCAGCCATGCCGCGGCTGCGCGGCCGACCGCCTGGCAGGTGGCACATGACGACCGACCCCTACGCGAGCGACGCCGGCCGCCTGAAGGCGGCGCTGGCCCGCTGGCTCACCGACCACGGTTTCGCTGACCCGGCCACGGGCGCCACCGAGCTGCTGCACATGGTGCGCGGCCACGGCTGGCGGGTGGTGGAGGCGCTGCAGCCGCCGCCCGAGCCCCGCCCGACGCAGGACCTGCCAGCCGAGTACCTGGCCGTGAAGGCGGCCCTGACGAACCGAGAGAGGACCCCCGAATGACCAAGCTGGTGTTCCTGGACACGGAGACGACCAGCCTCGACGACGAGCGCGGCGAGGTGTGGGAGATCGGTGCCATCGTCCGCCGCCCGGACCACGACAACGTGGTGGGCGACGTGGAGTACCTCTGGCAGACGTGGCCCGGCCTGTCCATCGCCGACCCGAACTCGCTGCGGATCGGCCGCTTCTACGAGCGGAACTGGCTCGCCCGGGGGTCTGCAGACAGCGACGCCGCCATCGAGATCCCCATCAGCGAGGGTGAAATCCAGCAGCCCGACCTGCCCATGGACTACCGCACCAAGCAGCAGGTGGCCCGAGACCTGGCGGTGCTGCTGGACGGCGCGCACGTCGTCGGGGCGGTGCCCGACTTCGACTACCGCTTCCTGCGCCGGTTCCTGGCCACGCATGGTCACCGCTGGACGGCGCACTATCACCTGATCGACATCGAGGCCATGGCGGTCGGCTGGCTGCACGGCAAGGCCGCCCAGCTCGCCGTGCGGGAGCCGGACATCGACTGGCGTGGGATGGCCGCCGAGACGGCCGGGCTGCCCTGGAAGAGCACCGACCTGTACCGCGCCCTCAAGGTTGATCCCGACCGGTTCGAGGCGCACACCGCGCTCGGCGACGCCCGGCTCGTCAAGGCCGTCTACGACGCGATCACCGGCGGTGCGTGATGGCTCCCCGTGTCTCCGTCCTGGTCAAGCCCGTCGAGGGCGGCCACCAGGCCGTGTGTCAGACCCACGGCTGCGCCGAAGGCCCCGCCAGCGGCGTGTGGAAGTCCGACGTGCACACGGTCAAGGCCGGCGCCGAGGACGACGCCCGCACGCACCGGCAGTGGCACCGCCGCCAGCAGGCCGTCCCCGTCGAGAAGATCACGCTCTTGTGGGTTGGCGACCACGGCCTGGCCACGACGGAGCGGAGCGTCACCCCCGAGCAGGCCGACCGGATCGCCGGCGAGCTGCTCGACGCTCGCACCAGCGATGGTGTGGAGCTGCTGGTGGTGCGCGCCCGGCGCGGAAAGCTCTCGCTGGTCGACGTGGTCGTTCCCCTCCAGGTTGCGGCGCGGACCATGGCCGACCTTGCGGAGGTGCAGTGATGGCACCTTCAGACGGTCGGAGCCACCGCATGACCGCCGACATGCCGCTGATGGCGAGCCTCGCCGAGCACCGCCTTCACCTCGGCGTGCACATGTACGAGGTGGCCGAGGCACTCGGCATCACAGTGCCCACGCTCAGCGCGTGGGAGCACGGCCGCCGCTCACCGCGCTGGCCGCACGTGATCGCCTACGGCCGCCGCGTCGACCGCCGCATCGTCGTCCGCGACGGAGACACCGTGCTCGCCGAAGGGCTCTACCTGCCCGCCCAGCTGCCCATCCTGCGCGGCGAGCTCGGGCTGTCCCAGAGCGACGTCGCCCGCCGCCTGGGCGGAAGCCGCGGCCAGGTCGGCAACCACGAGCGGCGGGCCGGCCACCAGCTGGTGACGGTCGAGCGGTACGTGACCGTCGGCCTGCGCCTCCAGCTCACCCACCTGGCGGCGGCATGACGCGGCCGCTCTTCCAGTTCCCCGTCTTCGGCACACCGGCCGGGCAGGGCAACCTCAAGGGCTCGAAGCACGGCAAGCTCCGGCACGCCAACGGCGACGAGCTGAAGGAGTGGCGCGGCAAGGTCCGCCAGGCCGCCATCGACCACACCGGGGCGCACGATCGGCAGCCGTTCGGCGCGCGGCCATGCGTCCTGTGTGACCGCCCAGCCAAGGCGCACGGAGAGCTGCTCGGCCCCGTCCGGTTGGAAGCGGTCGTCACCGTGGCCAGACCGAAGTCGGTGAGGGCCGACTGGCCAACCACGCGCAGCACCAGCGACTGGGACCACTACGCCCGCGCGATCGGCGACGCCCTTACCGGCGTGGCCTACGCCGACGACAGCCAGGTCGTCGACGGCCGGGCCGTCGTCACCTACCCGCTCATCCACCCCGACGCCCTGCACCAGCCGGGCGCCGTCATCAAGATCTGGAACCTGGAGACCGCGTGACCAAGTTCAAGTTCGACTCGCAGATGCATATGGCCGCCGCCGACGCGCTCGCCCCGCACATCCGCGGCATCTACGACCGGCCCGGCTCCAGCATCCTGTTCATCGGCGAGGCCAAGCACGTCGAGCGCACCCAGCCTGCGCCCGACAGCGACGCCGAGGCCTCCGTCAAGGTGCGCATCATCCAGCTGGAGATCCCCAACCGCGACCAGGAGGACGCCATCCGGGAGGCGGCCCGCGCCCTCCACCTTCAGCGCACCGCGCAGGGCACCCTCGACGAAGAGGGCCAGCTCATCCTGTCGCAGGGCACGCTGAAGCGGATCGCCGGCCGCCTGCACGAGGTCGAGGTGTCCCGCCTGCGGGCGGGCCTGGGCCACTGGGTGGCGTACGCCCAGCGGGTGAAGTCGAACGGCAAGCTGACCGCGACGGAGCTGCGCCAGGAGATGGACCAGCTCGCCGACGGCCTGGCCGCGCTGCTCGCCAACACCGGCGAGGAGGCGTGATGCACATCGGGGAGCTGTTCGACCTCGCCCACCTCGACGAGCGGATCGCGTCCGGGTACGTCCGCGTCCAGGCGCACCCCACCGACCCGCTGCGGATCTACAACTACACGGAGAAGACCCAGTACGAGCGGGCCTGGGACTTCGTCACCATGACCTGCCGAGGCCTGATCGTGGACGAGCGTGATCGGGTCGTGGCGCGCGGGTTCCCGAAGTTCTTCAACCACTCCGAGCCGTCCGCCGGCGAGCTCGACTTGTCGGCGCCGGTGCAGGTGACGGACAAGCTCGACGGCAGCTTGGGCCTGATCTATCCGGCGGCCGACGGCTGGGCTGTGGCCACGCGAGGCTCGTTCGCCAGCGTGCAGGCGGTGCACGCCACCGAGGTGCTGCGCCGCCGCTACCCGGCATTCGTGCCGCCCGCCGGGGTGACGGTGCTGGTCGAGATTGTCTACCCGGAGAACCGGATCGTGTGCGACTACGGCGGCGCTGACGACTTGTTCCTGCTGGGTGGCGTCGTCACCGCGACGGGCTGGGTTCTGGGACCGCGTGACGTCCAGTCGTGGCCCGGCCCGTCCGCGGCGGTGTTCTCGCTCGGGACGCTCGCGGACGCGCTGGCGATGCCGCCCCGCGAGGGCGCTGAGGGGCTGGTGGTGCGGTACCTGGACACCGGCCGCATGGTGAAGATCAAACAGGATGACTATGTCGCGTTGCACAAGGTGATCACCGGGTTGAACGCGCGCGGCGTGTGGGAGCTGCTCGGCGAAGGCAAGACCGTCGCCGAGATTTGCGAGCCGCTGCCGGATGAATTTCATGCCTTTGTCCGGACGGTTGCGGATGAACTCGCGTCGGAGCAGGTGCGCGTTCTCACGGAAGCGCAGAAGGAGTTCCGGCTCCTGCTCGCCCAGTCGATGGCTGGTTACCCCATCGAGTCAGGTTTGTGCCACTGCGGATGCGGTGGGGAAACACCGCTCGCCACCAGCACGGCCAAGGGCTATCGGCTCGGGGAGCCGACGCGGTTCATCCCCCGCCACACGCTTCGGCCGATCCCCATGGAGATCGACTTCGGATCCGGCTGCTGGATATGGACGGGCGCGAAGAGCAACAACGGCTACGGAAAGACCCGAACCACCACGGCGCACCGTCACCTCTACACCCACCTCAAGGGTGTCGTGAGAGATGGGTACGACCTCGACCACCTGTGCCGAGTGCGTGTCTGCGTCAACCCCCACCACCTCCAAGAGACCACGCGCAGCGAGAACGCGCTTCGAGGAGCAAAGACCAGGTTGACCCGCGAGCAGGTGGCAATGATCAGGTCTTCCACGGTTGGGAACACGTCCGAGTTGGCGCGCAGCATGGGCCTTCCCGTCAGCACGGTCGATGCGGTTCGGCGCGGCGATACGTGGGCGAACGACGACACAGAGGTCATCGAGAAGCCGATCAGCCGCGAGTTCCGAGCGGCATTCGCGCGCCTTGCCTCTACCTCGACGCTGCGTCCGTGGCTGTTCAACCTGCTCGACGGCCGCGACCCGCGCCCCGCCATCTGGAAGACGCTCCGCCCCTCCGGCGACCTGCGCCCGATCACGTTCTCGGAGGACGCCGCGTGAGCACGCTCATCATCGCCCGCGGCCTGCCCGGCAGCGGCAAGACCACCAAGGCCGTCGCCTGGGTGGCCGAGAAGCCCGACACCCGCGCCCGCGTCAACCGCGACGACCTGCGCAGCATGGCCCACGACGGCGCCCACATCAAGGGCGTCACCGAGGCGCGCATCATCGCCGTCCGCGACTCGGCCATCTCCGCGCTGCTGCGCAAGGGCGTCGACGTGGTGAGCGACGACACCAACCTGCCGTCGCGGACCGTGCGAGACCTGACCCAGCTGGCGAAGCGGGCGGGCGCCGACGTCGAGGTGTGGGACCTGACCGACGTGCCGGTGGAGGCGTGCATCGCCCGCGACGCGGAACGACCGCGGCCCGTGGGGGAGCCGGTCATCCGCGACATGCACACGAAGTACCTGCGAGGCCGCCCCCACCCGCTGCCCATCCCGGAGGAGGCCGGCGACATCGTCGGCGACCTCCGGCCGTACGTGCCCGTGCCGGGCGCGCCTCGGGCGGTGCTCGTGGACATCGACGGGACGACCGCGCTGATGAACGGCCGGTCGCCGTTCGACGAGACGCGCGTCGGCGACGACCTGCCGAACCTGCCCGTCATCAAGGTCGTCCGCGCCCTCGCGGCCGCGGGGAACCGGGTCGTGTTCATGTCGGGCCGCTCGACCGCCTGCCGGTCTGCCACCGAGGCGTGGCTGGCCGAGCACGTGGCCATCCCGTACGACGCCCTCCACATGCGGTCGGCCGGCGACATTCGCCGCGACTCGATCGTGAAGCGCGAGCTGTTCGACGCGCACGTCCGCGACGCCTACGACGTGGCGTGCGTCCTGGACGACCGCCGCCAGGTGGTCGTCATGTGGCGGTCGATCGGCCTCACTGTCCTCCAAGTCGCCGACGGCGACTTCTGACCTGAAGGAGGTGTCACCGTGCTCCTCATCATCAAGGCCTTCGCGAAGAAGCTGCTGATCGGGTTCGGCGTCGTCTGCCTGGTCGTGTTCGCGGTCAAGCGGCCGGACATGCTCGGCACCCTCATCGACAAGATCGCAGACGGTGTCATCGTCGCGATCAACGCGGGCGTCACGCTGCTGGAGAAGATCGCCAGTGAGTGAGCCGATCGTCATCCACGTCGCAGCAGAGCCCACCTTCGGCGGCCTCTACCAGGAGTGCTCCCGCTGCGGCTACGTGCTGCAGGACTACACCGGCAGCCACCCGATGGTGCCGGAGGACGACGCCGGGATGGGCATCCCGTTCTGGTCGGTCGGCCGGCCGGTCGCCGTCCAAGGCACCGCCACCTGGGTCATGCCCGACGGCGCCGAGCTGGCGCCGGGCGAGATCGAGTGCAGGGCCACCTCATGACCGAGCAGCCCACCTACATCGACTGCGACGGCGACGAGCTGTACGTGCGGCCGGCGGACTACGGCGGCGTGCCGCACGCGACGATCGGCGTCCTCGCCGCCGACGGGCGCCTGGCCGCCGTCCACATCCCGCCCGACCGGGCCTGGGACATCTGCGAAGCGATCCTCGTGGCCGCCGGAGCCAACACCGGCCCCACCACCCCAACCCCCGAGGAGTCCTGATGCGACTCGAACTCGACCTGAGCCCAGACGACTGGGCCGACTACAAGGGCGCGCCGCTCGCCGAGATGAAGCGCGTCGGCGTGCTCACGCCCGCAGAGCCGGTCGGCGTCCGGCACTTCGTCCGCCAGGGCGTGCTCGTCGACGGCCAGCTCGTCACAGTGGTGACGCCGTGGGTGATGTGGCAGGCCGCCCACCGCGCCCTGGCGGAACGGCTCGGCGAGGACCCGGTGCCCACCGCCGTGCCGGAGCCTGCCGAGCCGGCGGAGCTGCCGCCAGTGCTCGCCGCCGTGCAGGAGGCGATGGCCGCGCACGACAAGCAGTGGGGCCTCGGGCCCGAGCACCTCGACGGCACCGATCCCGACGAGTGGCGGGACAGCGCGAACTGGAGCCGTCTGGCCGCCACCGAGGCCGCCATGACCGGCGAGCTCACGTGGGCGCACACCCTGCTGGAGGCCGTGCACGCCGCTCTGGTCATGGAGGACCCTGTCGAGCTGCGCCAGGCGCTCGCTGCCGTAGCCGGCACCGCGTCGGCGTGGATCAAGGCGATCGACGGGAGGACGTCATGAGCTGGAGGAAGGCCCGCGCTTCGCAGGGCTGCTCGAACTGCGTTGAGGTGTCGCCGCTCGCCGATGGCGGGGTGGCGGTGCGTGACAGCAAGGCCCCGGACGGGCTGACGCTGGCATTCACCGCTCCCGAGTGGGCCGCGTTCCTGGCCGGGGTGCGCGACGGCGAGTTCGACCAGGAGGCGCTCCGTGGCTGAGATCACGTACCACGAGGCGCACGAGCCGTACATGGAGGCCGTCGCCGACGCGTTCGACGCTGCGGGCCTCGCCGTCGAGGACTGGCACGCCGACGCCAATGACCCGCGCGACGGCTGCATCAGTCTCGCCGAGCGGGATGCCGACGGAGACCAGCGTCATGTTGCGTGGCACGAGGAGCAGGGCTGGTTCTACGGCACCAGCGCCGAGGACGGCCACGGCGAGATCCGGAACATCTGGTGGATCTGTGACGACGTGCTGCCCGAGCCGGCCGACGTCGTGGCCGCCGCCCGTAGGTGCATCGCGGGCGACCACTCGCAGGCGACCATCTTCCACGGCTACTACAGGCACTTCGACGACGAGTCCGACGACGGGTTCGAGGAGCGGCTGCTCGCCTACGCGGGAGGCGACGATGGCTGAGCGTTGCGAGCGCACGGAGCTGTTCGTCGACCAGCGCGCTCACTGCCGGGGCATGACCGAGCCCGCGCCCGAGCGCCCCAGGTCCCGCCCGTGGTTCCCTGCGGCGTTCCCCGGCTGCTGCGCGGAGTGTCTGGACACCTTCGACGAAGGTGACCTGATCCGCTCGGACGGTGCGGGCGGCTGGATCGCCGACTGCTGTGAGGGTGACGATGACTGACCGCACCGCCGATGAGCTGCGCGAGCTGATTCGCGAGGGTCACGGTCTGCTCAAGGACATGCGCGCCGAACGCCGGGCGATCGAGCAGCTGCTCGACGACATCCCGGCGAAGGTGGACGCCCGCATCGAGGAGCGGGTGAAGGCCGGGCTGGAGGTGCTCGGAGAGCAGACCAAGGAGGCGATGGACCGCGCCGTCGCCAAGGTCGGCCGCGAATTCGACCGGCTGGAGGCCATCCTGACCGGCACCGATCCGGCGTCCCGCCGCCAGGGCAAACGCCCGCTGGAGGAGCTGTTCCGCGAGCACCGCGAGGGACGGCCATCATGACGATCAGCCAGGTCGTCTTCAACTGCGACACACCGAGGTGCCTCACACACGTCAAAGTCGCCGCGCCGGACGTAGAGAGCGCCGTCCGCCTGGCTGGTGAGCAGTTCGGCTGGTCGCAACGCGACGGCAAGGACCTCTGCGATCTGTGCACCCGCGTGCCCGCCTGCTGCCGCTGCAGCCCCGTCATCTGCCGGAGCGACGACACCGGCGACCACTGCGCTACGGCCGGCTGCGCCTACTGCATGAACGGCTGCCCTGCCGCCGACGACGTGCCCTGCTGCAAGGAGGCTCCGGCCGTGGGCAACCCCGCCGAGCAGAACGGCGCTGACCTGCTACTCGACCACATCCAGCAATGCCACCCCCAAGTCGAAGCTCTGGTCGCCTCACAGAGCGGACCCGTGGACGTGGCCGAGCTGGAGCGGGCGGGGTGGACGGTTGAGCGCACCGAGTACGTCGCCGGGAAGCGCGTCCGGATCATGCGAGCGCCCGACACCCGGGCCACCCGAGAGGAGAACCCCGATGATTGACCTTCCGCAGGCGGCCGTTCATGCCGCCGCCGAGTACCTGCGTGCCGATGAGGTGGACAGGGGTGGCGCCGACGACGTCGAGCCCGTGCAGGAGTTCTACGCGGACGCCCGCGAGATGCTCAAGCCTGTCGCGCCGGTCCTGATGGCGGAGGGCATGCGTGCGTTCGCCGCCTACCTGGAGGCGCACACCATGCTGGCGCCGGTGCCGTCGAGCGTGTACGCCCAGCTCGCCCGCGAGCACGCCGAGCGGATGGAGGCGGGCGAGGGCGAGGAGGGCGATGACTGCTTCACCGCCGCCGAGCTGGCCGCGCTCGACCTTGTGGCCCGGCTCTCGGAGAAGCTCGGGCAGGTGATAGGCAACGGCCCGGACCACGACGCCAATGAGCTCCTGGCCCACCTGCATGCGGTCCAGCACGCGCTTATGGCCCAGGCCACCGCCCGCCTCTATCCCGAGCGGTTTCGCCTCCTGGGAGGGGTCGTCGATGCCTGAGATCCGCCTGCGTTGCATCAACGCCGAGTCCGCAGCCGCCGCCAGCGAGGCTGATCCCCGCCTGGCCGGCGACACCGTGCATACCGCGCGGGCGGACGGCTCTGACGTGGTGATCGGCTACCACGACATCCGGTGGCCGATGGACGTCGCCGAGTGGGCTTTCCAGAACGGTCACGCCCACGACCATGATGCCGCCCTGGTCATCGCCGGAGTGCAGGGCGGCCGCCATGTCTGAGCAGGTGCACGAGACGATCGAGCCGATCCGGCCTGAGGACGTGCCCGCCGGCCTGATCGACGCCGTCTACCCGACCGTCCTCGCCCACAGCATGCCCTGGCACCCGGACGCGGTGCGCATCCTCGCCGCCGCGCTGCTCACCGAGGCGTGCGAGCAGATCGCCCAGGCGGTCGAGACGGCGTGCACCGACGAGCACACGGGCGTCGTCGAGCCGTACGGCGACCTGGCGGCCGCCGTCGTCCGATCATGGCCGGAGGAGCTCGATGCCTGAGCTGATCCCCCTGGCTGTCGGAGTGCTGCTGCTGGCCGCCGTCCAGGCGGTCGGCGTCACGCTCATGCTCCTCCTCAACCGGCGGGAGGGGGAGCAGGCGCTCGTCTGGTGGTACGGCCTCACCGGCTGGATCATCTGGCTGCCCCTGTACGGCGTGGCCGCTCTGCACGAGCGCCTCGCCCAGCGCCGCCGACCCATCCGCCGCCGGACCGAGAACAAGCCACACCAGGAGGGAAAGCACCATGGCTGATAAGCCTCGGGTCCGCATTGACCCGGTCAGTCACGCCGCCTGGATCGACGGCCAGCCCGTTCACCTCCCGCCCCTGCAGTTCCGGCTGCTCGCCTTCCTCGCGGCCCGCCCAGGACAACTCGTCACCCGCGACGAGATCATGCGCCAGGTGTGGCGGACCGAGTGGTTCCCGAGCACGAAGACGGTCGACATGCACGTGTCGATGCTGCGCAGGCAGGTCGGCGACGACGGTAAGGACCCCACCATCATCCTCACGGTGCGCGGAGTCGGCCTGCGCCTCACCCCCGGCACCGTCGAAGTCGCCGGCCGCGCCAGGCATCTGACCGCCGAGGCGCGCCACCTGTGCGAGCAGGCGCTCGCCGGCGTCGCGTCCGGCTGGGTGCCCGCTGAGGTGGGCGCGTTCGCCACCACGGTGCTCGCCGCGCTGGAGGCCGCCGATGATTAGCCCGTCCGGCGTCGACACCGAGTACCTGCGCACGCTGCTGCCCGTCGTTGAGATGCACTTCCGCACGCTGATGCAGGCCGACCTCGACCGGCTCAGGAAGGTGGCCGCGATGTCCGGCGACGACGGCACCGCGCTCTGGCTCGACGGGCTGCTCGCAGCGTGGGAGCGGTACATGCAGCACGAGCGGCACCAGGCCCTTCAGGAGCGGGCGGCCGCGCTCGCGAGGCCGTCGACGGCCGTGATCGGCCCAGCCGCGCCGGGAGACGCCGATGTCTGAGCCGCCCGCCGCCGTCGACCACGACCGGCGCACCCAAGCGATCATCTTCAACACCCTCACCACGCAGTCCCGGGCGCTCCGCCTTGACCTGTCGCTGACCGACCGGGACACGATCGCCGACGCGGTCATCGCCGCCCTCGCCGCGCGCGGCTACACCATCACCTACACCGGGAGCGACTCATGAGCACCGACCTGACACCCGAGCAGCGCCGCCAGGTCGAACGGCTCATCACCCGCGCCGCCCGGGCAGCGCGCGCCGCCGGCGTGCTCGTGTTCGCGCTGCTGCTGGCGGCGATCTGGCTCGGCGACTGGCGGTACGCCGCGACCGCCGTGCTCGTGCTCCCGGTCGGAGTGGCCGCCGCCGCGCTCGCTGGTCGGCTCCGGCGGAGCGTCGCCGGGACGGAGGCACAGCCGTGAAGCCTGCGCCCGCCAACAGCGTGACCCCCGACGACCCGGACTTGTACGAGGCGTGGGTGATCGACCATGCCAGCCCCGACTATCACGGATAGGAGCACCGTGACCGACTACCGCGAGATCACGACCAGGCTCACCGCCCGCTCCACGCAGGCCCTCGGCGAGCTCACCGCCCGCACCGGCCTGAACGAGACGGACATTGTTAATCGGGCGCTCCAGATGTACGCCAGCATCGCCGCCAAGCAGGCCAGCGGCGCGCAGATCCTGGAGGTCAAGGGAGGCGCGGCGCATGCCCTCACCTGGGAGTGACTACCGGCGGCGGATCGCCGAAGCGATTCGCGCTGCCGCCGACTGCCCGATCGTCGCCGAATGGATTTGCTGCGACCCGGTCAACCCCGACCACGACCTGTGCGTGAAGGGCGACATCGCGCGGCAGATGCTGCGGGCCGTCCTCGCGGACGATGAGGAGAAGCTCTACCTCCCGTCCGGCATCGTCGACGCGGTGCTCGCGGTCCGCGACGAGGAGCTGGAGCGGGCGGTCGCTCACGACCGTCAGCCCTATCCGACCCAGTGGGCCTACAACCAGGCGTGCGCCGCACTTGAGAAGCACCGCGCCCGCGCCGACCAGGCCGAGGCCGAGCGAGACACCTGGCGGGACCTGGTCCGGGAGCTCGTCGACGACGGCCCGTGCGAGTACGACCACCACGACCAGTGCCAGGGCCACAGCCTGGACTCCCGGCCATGCCCGCACGGCAGAGCCAAGGAACTGCTTGCCAAGGAGGAATCGTGACCCTGTTCATCGTGCTCGCCGCCGTCGCCGGTTACCTCGCAATCGGGCTCGGCTACATCGCGCCGCGCTGGGCGGCCCGTGAGGTCGAGAACGACATCCGCCAGTTCGGGATCCTGGCCAAGGACCCCGGCAGGATCGCGGAGTGGCGGCGCGATGCTGCTGGGTTCTCCGTCGGCATCGCACTCGTGTGGCCCGGCTACCTCGTGTGCCGCTGGCTCGTCGATCAGATCGTGCACGCCACCCCGCCGTCCAGCCACGAGCTGAAGGCCCTCAACGAGCAGCAGGCCCGGCGCATCGCCGAACTGGAGCGCGAGCTCGGCATCGGAGAGCGGCCGTGATGTGCGCTCATGAGGGGGCGGTGCCGGTCGAGTCGGCCGTTGACGGCGAGGTGCTCGCCGCTCTCTGCCCCGGCTGTGACCGCCAGCTGCCCGCCGAGTTCCTGACCTGCCCGCACGACAACGTCATCGATACGCCGAGCCTCAGCCAGCCGCCCGGTCTGGGCATCTGCAACGACTGCGGCACATCGGCCTGGTTCGGCCGCCGAACCAGCGATGCGGGCATGGTCGCAACCCTCGTGGCCGCCGGATGGGAGCCTGCCTCCGCCCGGCGGGCCGTCGAAAGCAAGGACTTCACCCTCCTGGCCCACACCGCGTTCGAGCGCCCGCAGGCGGTGATCTCGTGCGGCCAGGACGTGAGCATCGAGAACGCAGAGGCGCTGAGAGCCCGGTTCCTGGCCGCTCAGAAGGAACCGTACCGACTTCACTTCGCGCCCACCATCGCCAACGTGAGCACGCCCACGCCGGGCGAGATCGAAGGAGGACCATGACGCCCGCCGAGGAGATCCCCACGCTCGTCGACGAGATCAAGGCGCTGCTGCCCCGCCTCACCGAGCTGCTGCCCGACCCCGTCGCCGACGCCACCCGCGGCTCCACCCAGCACCACAAGGTGACCGGGTCGCCGGCGCCCTGGCACCCGGAGGCCGGCCCGATGCTGCTCACCATCCACGCCGGCGTGCGGGAGCTGGAGGACGACCTGCGCTACCACGTGACCGGCCACACGGGAGCAGGCCGGGGCGGCTCGGACGGCAACACCGCGGCGGCGCTCGACTCGATCGTGCGCCTGGCCCACGGCGTCGACGACGACATGGCCCGCGAGGCTGGCCGCCGGATGAACCGGTGGATCGAGCAGGCCCGGCAGATCCGCGACATCGGCGAGTCCGAGAAGTGGATCCCCATCCACGTGCCGCGCGGGCAGCTGCCGCCCGTCTGCCTGTACTGCAAGACGTTCTCGCTGCGGGTGGCGCAGGAGTCCGGCCGGGTCGCCTGCGTCAACCCGCGCTGCAAGGACGAGAACGGCGACCGGCCGCGCGGCCGGATCGAGAGAAATCGCGTGGACGGAACCCCGATGCTGGTGTGGGCGGACGGCCGGACCAGCTACTACTACGAGAACCAGGAGGCATCGTGAGGAAGATCCCGACCATCTTCGTGCGGGACTGGGACGGCAACCCCAGGTACGTCACCCGTCAGCCGGACCCCGAGTGCGCCTGGGTCTTCGCCGGCGAGGGCGAGGCGACCGCCAAGTGGGACGGCGTCTGCATCGAGCATGACGACCGGGGGAAGTGGTGGGCTCGCCGCGAGGTCAAGCACGAGAGGAACATCCCGGCGGGGTACCGGATCGTCCAGCACGACCCGGAGACGGGGAAGCTCATGGGCTGGGAGCCGATCGAGCAGTCCGGGTTCGCGCGCTGGCACGCCGAAGTGTTGGAGCGGGGTGAGCGGTTCGTGCCAGGCACGTACGAGCTGCTCGGGCCGAAGGTCAACGGCAACCCGGACGGCTTCGAGGCGCACGTGCTTATGCGGCACGGGTGGGCGCCGCTGTTCCTGCGGGAGGAGGCCAAGCGGGCCCCGCGCGACTACGACGGTCTGGCGGCGTGGCTTGCCCAGTGGCCGAACGAGGGCGTCGTGTGGCACCACCCTGACGGCCGGATGGCGAAGATCAAGCGGCGGGACTTCCCGCAACCGGAGGCATCGTGATCGTCCTCACCAAGGTCGTGCAGACCTGCTACGCCTGCCCGTCCCAGTGGGACGCCTGGGACGCGGACGGCCGGTACTACTACCTGCGGTACCGCTTCGGCGTCGGCACTGTCGAGATGCAGCCCGGCCCGGACGCGGACACCTGGACCGACCGGCCGCCGCTCGCCAGTTTCAAGCACGGCGGCGACCTCGCCGGAACGATCAGCTTGGCCGACTTCATGGCGCTGGCCGGACTGACGCTGGCGCCGGGGGCGAGGGCGTCGTGAGGCCGGTCGATGGGATGAGGGCAGCTCTGCGGGCACGCCTTGACGCGGCGGGCGTGCGCGAGCTGGTCGAGGTGGACGAACGCAGCGAGCACGAGCGCCTCGTCGAGTACGGCCGGTGCCCGCGCTGCCGGGTCGTGCCCACGCCGCGCTTCACCATTCGCCTCGACGATAACGACCACCTCCACGCGAGCCACGACGACATCCGGCAGCGCCTGGCCGCCGTCGAGCACATCGACTGGACCAAGGTTCTGCGGGAGGGTGAGCGCGAGTACTACGGCGACTTCATCTCTGTGGGGCCGGTCCTGATGCTCGGGGCGGATGAGAATGACTCGCCCGCCGAGCGCGTCCGAGAGAAGGCGGTCGTCGCGTTCCTGCGGCACGCCACCGCCGACCTGCGCCGCCTGCTCATCGACCTCGACCACGCCACCACCTCGAAGGAGAGCGTCATGCCCACGACCAACCCCGTCTACGGCCCGCCGCCCGACCCCGAGCGTGGCGAGCCCGCCCGCTACCTCGCCGACGTGATCGAAGTTCAGCGGCCGAACGGCGACGTCGTCCGCATGGATCTCGTGGCCCTGGCCGATGCCGCCATCAACGCCCAGCGCGCCGTGGCTGGCCTGCGAGAGGAGAACGAGCAGCTGCGCCGGAAGGTGGCCGGGCTGGAGGAGAAGGCGGCCCGGAGCGAACGAGCTGGCAGGATGCTCGCTGGCAGCTCGTGGGAGGACAGCGATGGGTAATCAGATCATCCGGCAGCCGTCCGGCAAGTACGCCATCTTCAGTACCTACACGGACACGATCATCGTCTGGCATGCCACCGAAGATGAGATCGTCGAGTACTACGCAGAGGAGGCTGCCGAACGCGCCCGCGAGACAGCCCGCCGCCTGATCGGCCACGTCGCCGCCGGGGAGCCACGCAAGGCGTACCACCAGTTCGCCATGACCTGGGAGGAGGCGCTGGCCGAGGACCGCAAACACCACGGCGACGCCTGGAAGGAGTTCCGCGATGGATGAACTGATCGCGTTCGTGCGCGCCCGGCTCGATGAAGATGAACAAGCAGCACGGGACGCCGGCAACCGGCACTGGCTCGTGCAGGACAACACCATCGAGCTCTACCCCGAGCGTGAAGACGACGGGTATATGAAATGGCCCACCCGCGCGGATGCCCGCCACGCTGCGAACTGGGAGCCCGCCCGGGTGCTGCGCGAGGTCGAGGCCAAGCGGCGCATGCTGGGGCTGGCGATCATGCAGGTTGGTAAGGAGCTCGGAGTGTCGGGGGTAGCTCACGGCTATCTCGCGCTGCTACTTCTCGCCCAGCCGTACGCCGAACATCCCGACTTCCAGTGGTGGTGGAACCCGTGGAGCAGTTGATCGCTTTCCTGTCGGCCCGGCTCGATGAGGATGAGCGGGTCGCCCGCGAGGCTGACGGCATCACGAAAGAGGCTGCTCTCGACCTGTACGAGGACCTGATCACGTCCCGGCCGTTCGACGACCAGCGCCGGGTGTACGGGCATCCACATCAGCCGCTTCACGCCCGGCCGGATGCTGTGGGACATCACGGCGAAGCAGCGCATCGTCGACGAGCACCGCCCTGGGCTCAACGGCCCAGGCGGCCACCCCGGCTGCAACGTGTGCGATGCAGGCGTGCGCTCATGCGGCTGTGTCGGCTCGGGCCACTGGCCGTGCCTCACCATGCGGCTCCTGGCGCTGCCCTACGCCAGCCACCACGACTACCGGAAGGAGTGGCGGCCATGAGCGATCTGCACTACGGGCTCACCGCGCCCGAACCGCTACGCGAAGCCGTCGGCCCGCTCGCGGCATGCAGCCTGAGCGGCGAGACGGTCCGAACCACCGGCGTTCTCGCCGAGGTCACGTGCGAGGGCTGCCGCAACGCCGTCAAGTCCGGGGCTGTGGCCATGTGGGACATTGACGCCGAGGAGATTGAGAAGAGCTATCTCAGGCAGGTTCGAGTGCTGCGGCGAAAGCTGGCGTTCAACATCTCCAAGGTGCTGCTCGTGGGTGTTGTTGCGATGGCGGCTCTCGCATGGCTGCTGGTGATCATCTGGCAGGAGGCGTCCACTTGATCGGGCCCGGCGAAACGTCCGCTGACATCCTCGCCCGCATACAGGACCTGCGGCACCTGCCCGAGCCGCCCCCGGTGACACGTATCGAGGTCGGCTCGCTCATGCACGAGTGGCTCAAGGCCACCGCCCGCCCGCCCTGGGGCCTGCCGCGCGACAACCCGTGGCGGCCGGACGGCTGGACACCGCCGCCGCCCATCCGCGCGCTGTTCGGCGTGCCGGTCGTGCTCCGCGAGGATCTGGACCCGGGAGCGTGGCGAGCGATAGACCGCGACGGCAACGTCATGAAGGAGGGAGCGCTGTGAGCTGGGAGTGAGCCCGGCGGTTCCTGTCCGTTATGCGCCTATGGTGCGCCAGGGTTGG
Organism: Nonomuraea sp. NPDC023979; assembly: GCF_040639085.1. Lineage (NCBI taxonomy): Bacteria > Bacillati > Actinomycetota > Actinomycetes > Streptosporangiales > Streptosporangiaceae > Nonomuraea > Nonomuraea sp. NPDC023979. Next base: position 72,758 of record NZ_JBEZZG010000037.1, on the reverse strand, counting down.
CTACGCTCCGTCTCACCCCCTACAGAGGAGGCGCCATGGCTCCGGACGCCCCGACAACACTTCAGATCGTGACTCTCGTGCTCAGCGTGCTTGGTGCCGCGACGGGTGTCGCCGCTCTTGCCTGGAACATCATCCAGTTCAAGCTAGCTGGCCCGGCGATAAAGGTGGAGGCGACGGGTGGCGTTCTGATCGATCGGCAGGCGCTTGAGGAACGTGGCGCGCTCGAAACCACGCCTCAAATTGTGGTGCGCGTGCAAAACACCGGCCGGGCGGCGATCAAGGTTCGTGATATCGAAATCATGCCTGTGGCAACTCCCAAGGTCGGAATCGCTTGGAACGACTGGGTGGGAGTTCCACTGCCTCACCGGCTCGAAGGCTACGACGAGGCGACCTGGTCCATCCGTGACGTCCCCACACTGAGATCGATGATGCAGCAGGAGGACCGCAACCTTTCCTTTCGAGCAGTCGTGATCCTGGCCAACGGCCGCAAGGTGAAATCGAACTACCTCGTGGCAGACGAAGCGATCCTTCTCAAGGGCCTGAGCATGCAGGTGGTTTCCATTCCAGGGGACGTGCCGGGGGAAGAGCGTGAGGTCAAGATACTGAAGCGGGATGCCAAGGGATCATGATTTAGCGGAGGCGGCAGGCGCGGAGGGAGATTTCCGGACGCGCACGGTAACGACGACCTCGTTCATTTTTGGCGATGGCGTTCACTGGCCCTCCAGGGTGTCGAGGGCGTCGGTGAGCCGCATATAGTCCACGATCACGCGGAACGGCACGCCAGCCTCCTCGGCGGCTCGGGCCGCGCGCGCGACCGGCTTGAGCGACGCCAGATGCTTGGCGATCTGCTGTTCCAGGATGTTCAGGTCCGCGCCGGCGTGCGGCCGGTTCGCCGCCATGAATTTCACGACCTCGCTCGCTGGCGTCGGGGCGTCGAGAGGGAACGGGTAGTACTCGCCGACAGCCCACCGCCAGGCGGCGTCCTCCGTCGGGATGGTCACCTCGGGGGTGAGGTCGACGCCCTGGTCCGTGCCGGCGCTCTCGGGTAGCAGCAGGCGGTTCGGGGAGACGTCGAGCGCGAGCGCGAGAGCCACCAGGTCGTCGACGTCGACGCGGCGAGTGCCGTCCTCGATCTTCATGATGCCGGAGGGGAGCGTCGGCCGGCCGAGCTCTCCCATCTTGGCGGACATCTCGCGCAGCGTGAGGCCGCGCGCGGCGCGCAGCTCGGCGACGTTGCGGGCGACGCGGCGTCCGATCGGTCCCTGCTGCGGCGTTGGCATGCTGCAAACGGTATGCATCGGAACGCGAACGCGCAAGTCACTTCGACTTTCCTGGCGCGTCTGCCCTCACAATGCCAACGCCTGTTAGGATGCTGCAAACATCGAATCATGATCGATAGGGCCTGCGGAAGGACGTCGGTGACTCAGAAGCGTGCGGTTCGCCGGTGAGCATCACACGCCCCTACCGCAACTCATGGGGGGCCTGATGGGCGCACAGCTCGTCGCCGCCGTCCTGGCGAACTGGACCCACGTGTCCGACGTCGAGTTCCGCATCCTGGTCCGGATGGCCCTCACTGCGCTCGACCACCCCAAGGGGGATCGCCCCGCAGCGCTGTACTTCGGCGGTCACGAAGCGCTCGCGCTGGCGCTGCGCCGCCCCTTCCCGACCGGCGACGACGAAGCGTCCGAGAAGGCGCGCCAGAACATCCTCCGCGACGTCCGCCGCGCCGTCACCTCCCTGATCAAACAGGGCGCGATCGAGTCCGTCGGAGGTGGCCGTGCAGGACGCCGAGCGGAGTACCGCCTTCTGCTGATGCCTGGGAAGTCAGGAGGGGTTCATGACCCCTCCTGAGCAGGGGTTCACAACCCCTCCTGACCAGGGGTCCACAGCCCCTCCAAGCAGGGGCTCACAACCCCTCCCAAGGAACAACAGAGGACCCACGCAGGAGCTACAGGAGGAGACGAAATGGCTTGTGTGAACACGTCAGTACAGGTCCGCGCGCACGCGCGAGAGAAGCGATAGGAGCCACCATGGCCGGGAAGCCGCTCTACCGATACGTGCTCACCTGTGACGGCGACGGATGCGACGCCACGCTCGGCGCCAACGGCGAACTGGAGAACGCCATCGTCGCCCGCACCATCGCCGCAACCCAGGGATGGGCACTCGTGCCCAAGCTCCGCGCCAACGGCAAGCCCGGCAAGGCCGTGAGGTCCGACGGCAACACCGCCAACGCGCACGACGTCTGCCCCGACTGCCAGCCGACATTCCAGCCCGAGCGGATGGCCTCGCGCGCCAACACCTACGTGCGCGACCTCCAAGAGGAGAACCAGCGTCTCCGCGCACAGCTCAGCAGCCGGGGCCACCAGCCGTGACGGCATCCACGCTGACGCGGCATCATGGAGACGTGGCCCGTCACCTGCCCGCCGAACTCTGGACCATCGAAGACGCCGCCCGCGAACTCCACCCCGTCATGACGGCCGAGCAGGTGCGGGCCCTCATCGCCCTCGCCGGCCTCCAGCCCGTCGGGAAACGTCCGCCCGGCCCGCACGGCGGCCGCCCCGCCAAGCTGTACGACGGAGAGCAGCTACGCCGCGCCCACGCCGTCGTCGCGGCGTTGTTGATCGTCGCGTGAGGTTTGTGACAAACTACCCACCAGGAGACGTGTCTCCGAAGCCCGGCCACCGCGCCGGGTTTCGTCGTTTCAGAGCCAACCACGCCGCCCCGCTCGAATGGACGTTCGACTGCCGGGTATCGTCGCAGCGTGCAACTCCCGCCCGCCGTCCGCCTACCCGGCCACCCGTCCCAGGCAGGCAACCTGCTCGCCTGGCGGCGCAGCCGCAAGGGCGAATGGACCGCGCTCGTCGAAATCGTCGAGGTCCTGCCCGGCTGGACCGGCGGCATGCAGGCCCCGCGCGAGGCGGTGTTCCTCGCCCACGACGTTGAGGCCATCCCGGGTGAGGACTACAGCAGGGTGCCCCGCATCTACGAATGACGGGCCAGCTCCCAGCCAGTTCCCAGGATCGCCCAGCTCTGGGAGGTGGCCATGCCGCGCCGCTTCACCCTCGGCCAGCCAGCCCAGCCCGTCACCCCTACGCAGACGCCGCGTCAGCGCAGCCGCCTGTGCTTCAAGACGTGGGAGACCGGCTGCGGTGACCACGGCGGCAATGCCCACCGCTGCACGAAGGCGTGGCGGCACGGCGGCCCGTGCGAGTGCGAATGCGGCTCAGAGAAGTGAGGGATCACGTGCAACCGTCCGTCGGAGGCATCGTCCACTACGTCAGCCACGGCACACCCGGCGGCGAGTACGCCAGCGAATGCCGCGCCGCGATCATCACTGAGACGAACACCTCGGACACGGTCGGGCTATGCGTCCTCAACCCCACCGGGATGTTCTTCAACCGGACGGTCCCGTATCACGACGGCGCCGAAACGCCTGGCTCGCCTGACTGCGAGGGGCGCGAGTTCCACGGCAACCCGTACCGCTACTGCCAGTGCGGGTGGATGGAAGCCTCTCTCAAGGGTGGCACGTGGCACTGGCCCGAGCGCACCCCCGCACGCGAGCACCCCATCGTGGTCAACGCCCAGGTCTCCTCCGACGCGAATCACGCGGACATCGGCCGCCAGGTCGTCGAGGCCATCAAGGAGTACGAGCGCCGCGGCGACGCGCCCGCTTGATCAGCCGATATCGAGCGCGAGCGGCTCGGCCAGCTGCCCGGCCGTGTACTGCACCCGGCCGCGGTGAGACACCTCCACCCCATAGAACTTCTCGCCCGCCGGCACGTCCTCCACATTGAACAGGAAGATGCACCCGACGTTCCGCTTCCAGCTCCCGGCGCTCAACTCGCCCAGCGCGATCGTCTTCCCGGCCGCGTCCGTCACCACCACCTGGGCGCCCTGCCGGATGTCGTCGAAGCCGCCGCCCGTCGTGCACGACAGCTCGTTGTTCGTGAGCACCGCCGGCGGTTCGCCCCGCACCGTCACCGAGCCGTCCACCGTCAGCGCAGGTGCCATCACGGGCGCACGCAGCCAGACCGTCGCCACCACGGCCAGGCCCGCCAGCGCGACCAGCAGGACCGCCGAGATCGTCAACACCTTCACGCGGGCATCGTCCTATCCGCGTCCCGCCGGCGCCAGCAACCCCTGACAACGATTAGGGAGCGGCATGCCACGCAGCCACGGACGGAGCGGCTACCGCTGGCGTAAGGCTCGCACCACCCTGATGCTCGAAGCGCCCGACGTGTGCTGGATCTGCGGGCACTCCGGCGGTGCGAACGAGGCAGACCACGAGCCGCCGCTCAAGACCCTCGAAGCGCTCGGCCTGGACCCGTGCGACCTGAGGTTCCTGCGCCGGGCACACGGCACCTGGTATCGCTGCCCCGTCTGTGGCCGGGCCTGCAACCAATCCAAGGGGGACAGGGAGCTACCCCCGCCCCCTCACCAGTCGAGAGCCTGGTGACACGGGCCGCATCCTCGGAGACGCTCATGACCGACGAGATCACTACCCCGACCGTGGCCTACTCGCGGGAACTCCTCTCAAGCAGCCTGGCGTTCAAGCGTGGCGACCAGGTCCGCATTGACGGCATCACCGCCAAGGTCGTGGACGTACGGCCGCTCTCGGACGACGGGCGGAACGTAGAGGTGGTCCTGGCAACCCCCGACTATCTCGCGGGCAGGGCTCGCGCAGGTCACGAGGCGTCAGGTTGCTCTACGTGATCTGCGGTCCTCCCGCAGGGGGGAAGTCGACATGGGTCCGGGGGCGTGCCCGACCAGGGGACGTGGTAGTGGACTATGACCTCCTGGCGGTGGCCTTGTCGGGGGCACATCAGGGCGACACCCACGGGCACCCCGAGGTGGTACGCCAGGTCGCCCACCGCGCCCGCACCGCAGCCATCCGCGAGGCCCTCAGGCACGTGGCCAAGATCGATGTGTACGTGATCCACTCCATGCCGTCGGCTGAGTGGCTGGCCACGTACGCCGAGCACGGTGCAGAGATCGTCGTCGTGGACCCAGGACGAGACGTGGTCATGGAACGCATCGCACGCGAGCGACCCACCTCGGCCAAGGCCGTAGCCACACGCTGGTACAACAGCCGGGACAGAGGGACAGGCCAGGGAGGCAGGGGCCCCGCCCCCCAGGGTGGAGGCGCCCGCCCCCGTCACCCCCAGTGCACCCCACCACCCAGGTCCTCACGGTCATGGTGACAATGAGCAACGCGAACGTAGTCACGATGCGTGATGACGATCGGTCGCATCACGAAGCGTGACAAACGACAGCTCAGGCCCATCGTGCATAACCCCAGGTCAGGGGCAGGGGGGCACCCCGACCGCGCAAGATCACTGATCATGAGGTGATCCGCGCCCGATCGCCGTTTTTTTGTGTGGCCCTTGCGGGGGAGCGCTCCGTGACATCTCACGCTGAGTGACCGGATGGGCGTAGCGGAGTGTAACCATTGCGGTGTGACGCATCGTGACGATTCACGAGGTGAGTGATGGCAGAGCCCGAGGTCGGCCCGGTCGAGACGGCAGTGCGCGGCGACGTGGACGCCATGGACGTGTCCGGGTCGGTAGCGCGATCCCTGGCGGCCGCGGCGTTCAACCTGGCCCGGAAGCTGGACCAGGACGCGGGGATGGCTACGGCCGCAGTGGCGCGGGAGCTGCGCGAAACGTTGAAGGCTCTGGCGGAGGCGGCAGGTGACGATGACGGATCCGATCTTGTCGCTGAGCTGTCCGCCTCGGTGGGGGACGCGTCGGCATCCTGAGCGGGAGACGCTCGGGCCGGCGCTGGGCATTATCGCCGCCCGGCTGGGCACGCCGCTCATGCCGTGGCAGCAGTACGTCGCGGACGTCGTTCTGGAGATCGACCCCGCGACCGGCCGGCTGGCCTACCGCGAGTACAACATCACGGTGCCGCGCCAGTCGGGGAAGACGACGCTGCTGCTGGCGAAGATGGTGCACCGGGCGCTGGGCTTCAAGGATGGCCGCCAGCGCATCCTGTACGCGGCGCAGACGCGCGGTGCGGCCCGGCTGAAGTGGGAAGACGAGCACGTCGCCACCCTGGAGGCGAGCCGCTACCGCAAGCTGTTCACGGTGCGGCGGCAGCTGGGCCAGGAGGCGATCCGGTGGCGGAACGGCTCCCGGCACGGCATCACGTCGAACACGGAGAAGGCCGCGCACGGCGAGACTCTCGACGAGGGCGTCATCGACGAGGCGTTCGCCCAGGAGGACAACCGGGTCGAGCAGGCGTTCAAGCCCGCGATGATCACCCGTCCGCAGCCGCAGCAGGGCGTCGTCTCGACGGCGGGGACGCACAAGAGCGTCTACCTGCGGGAGAAGGTCGACGCGGGCCGGGAGCGGTGCGAGGCCGGCGCGATGGACACGGTGGCCTACTTCGAGTGGTCGGCGCCGGACGACGCGGACCCGGCCGACCCGGCGACGTGGGCGGCCTGCATGCCGGCCCTGGGCCACACGATCGGCGTCCACGCGATCCGGGCGGACTTCGAGTCGATGAAGCTCGCCGAGTACCGCCGCGCCTACCTCAACCAGTGGCCGGACACGACGCCCGACCAGTGGCTGGTCATCCCGGAGGACAAGTGGCGACTGCTCGCCGACGAGCAGTCGGAGCTGGTCGGCCGCGTGGCCATGGCCATTCACGTGGCGATGGACCGCAGCTGGGCGGCGATCGCCGTGGCGGGCCGCCGGCCGGACGGCCTGCTGCACATCGAGATCATCGACTACCGGCTCGGTACGAAGTGGGTGCCGGAGCGCGCCAGGCAGCTGCGAGAGCGCTGGAACCCGTGCGCGTGGGTGGTCGACGCTGGCGGCCCGGCGGGGTCGCTGATCGCCGACCTGGAGGCCAAGGGTCTGGACATCACGAAGCCGTCGGCGCGGGATGTCGCGGCCGCGTACGGCCAGTTCATCGACGCGGTGGCCCCGACGGAGGGCGACCCGACGCTGAGATACATCCCGCACCCGGCGCTGGACGTGGCGGTGGCGGGCGCGGCAACCAGATCTTTGACCACCGCGAAGGCGTGGGACGCCCTCGCGGCCACGACGGAAATCAGCCCACTGATCGCGGTGACCAACGCTGCTTGGGGCTTCGCGACCAAGGGCCACATCACCGAACCGCCGCCGGTCATGCCGTTCGCGGTCTATGCGTAGGGGGAGCGATGGCGTTGACGGTTCCGCTGGAGCGGATCGAGGGCAAGGCCCGGCAGCTCGACGTCCGCAAGGGCCTGCTCGCGGTGGCGCGGCTGCTGGCAACGGTCCTGGTGGGCATCCCGTACGTTGCCGCCTGGTCGCTGAGCAAGCTGTGGCTGGGCGTGACGATGCTGTGGGCCGCGGCGGTGACGGGCTGGCGTGATGCTCGCCGCCCGCGCGCTGAGGGCGGTTCCGGCACCTGATGGGCCTGCTGGAGAAGGTCGCGAAGACGCATCGCGGCCAGCGCAAGCCTGCCCAGGGCAGCGGAAAAAAGTCGTGGTCCGAGCCGAGCTTTTGGGACCTCGACAGGCTGAGGTGGCCGTTCCTTAGCTCGACGTCACTCGGCTCCGAGCGAGAGCAGATCGAGAACGACTTCGAGGGCTACGTCCAGCACATTTACAAGGGCGACGGGCCAATCTTCGCGCTCATGATGGTCCGGCAGTTGGTGTTCTCGGAGGCCAGGTTCCAGTTCCGGCGGATCAGCCGAGGGCGGCCGGGTGATCTCTTCGGGGACAAGGCTCTGTCGATCCTGGAGAAGCCGTGGACGAACGGCACCACAGGCGACCTGCTGTCGCGGATGATCCAGGACGTTGACCTCGCGGGCAACGCGTTCGTAGCTCGCGTGCCAGGTACGGACCGGCTGCGCCGGCTGCGCCCGGACTGGGTGACGATCGTCAGCGCGTCGAAGTCCGAGCCGGCGCTGTACGGCGCCGCACTCGACGCGGAGCTGCTCGGCTACTACTACTCGCCGCGGGCCCCGGGCGCCGCGAAGGACACGCTGCTGCTGCCCCATGAGGTGGCGCACTTCGCGCCGATCCCTGACCCGATCGCGCAGTGGCGCGGCATGTCGTGGCTGACGCCGGTGCTGCGCGAGATCAGCTCGGACCTGGCGGCCACGCGACACAAGTTGTCGTTCTTCGAGCACGGGGCTACTCCATCGCTCGCAGTCAAGCTCGACGCGTCGGTCACCCCGGAGATGTTCCAGCGCTTCAAGGCGCTGATGGATGAGCAGCACCAGGGCGCCGACAACGCGTACCGGACGCTCTATCTCGGTGGCGGCGCGGACGTCACCCCGCTGACCATGGACCTGCGCCAGCTCGATTTCAAGAACACGCAGGGCGCGGGGGAGTCGCGCCTGGCGGCCGCGGCCGGGGTGCCCTCGACCATCGTCGGCTTCTCCGAAGGGCTCCAAGGCAGCTCGCTGAACGCGGGCAACTACGGCTCCGCTCGGCGCAGATTCGCTGACGCGACGATGCGGCCGCTGTGGCGGAACGTGGCCGGTTCGCTGTCATCCCTTATCGAAGTGCCGCCTGGAGCCGAGCTGTGGTTCGACGACAGGGACATTGCCTTCCTCCGCGATGACCGCAAGGACAGCGCCGAGATCCAGCAGGCCAAGGCAGCGGCGATCCGCCAGCTGGTCGACGCGGGCTACGAGCCGAAGTCGGTGATAGCCGCGATCGAGGCCGAGGACATGACCCTGCTCAAGCACACCGGCCTCTACAGCGTGCAACTTCAGCCGCCTGGGACTACGGCCGCACCGGCCGAGCCCGCACCGAGCGGGCCTACGCCGCCCGATGACCCATCCGGACCCGATCCGGCAGAGGAGCAGTGATGGATACCAAGGGACTCCGCGTCGAGATCAAGGATGAGGCCAAGGGTTTGGTCAAGGCCGTGTTCGCGACCTTCAACAAGATCGACAGCCACGGAGATGTGACTCTGCCTGGCGCGTTCACCGACGGCGCAGAGATGCCGATCAGCTCCTACGGCCACACGTCGTGGGACGGGGCGCTGCCGGTGGGCAAGGGCACGATCCGCCAGACGAAGACCGAGGCCATCTTCGAGGGCGAGTTCTTCATGGACACCCGCCACGGCGAGGACACCTTCAAGACCGTGCAGCGCCTGGGGAAGCTGGGTCAGTGGTCCTACGGCTACGACGCTGAGGAGTACTCCTTCGGCGAGCACGACGGCCAGCACGTCCGGTTCCTGGCGAAGCAGAAGGTGCACGAGGTCTCGCCGGTCCTGCTCGGTGCCGGCGTGGGTACGCGCACCCTCGCCACGAAGTCGGGCGGCCCGGGCGCTCCGGTCAAGGTTGGCCGGCCGATCGCCCCGCACGAGTGCGAGGTCACGTTGCGAAGCTGGGACGGCGCCAAGACGCTGGCCGGTCTTGGCGAGGATCTGCGCCCGTCGGAGCTGCGCACGGTGTTCGCCTGGGCGGACCCGAACGGTGATCCCGAGGCCAAGTCGAGCTACCGATTCGCACACCACCACGGCGTGGGCGGACCCGCGAACGTCCGGGCGTGCCTGATGGGTATCGCCCGGCTGAACGACGGCAAGAGCGGCATCCCGGATGCCGACCGCAAGGCCGTCTACGACCACCTCGCCGCGCATCTGCGCGACGCGGACATCGACGCGCCCGAGCTGAAGAGCCAGCCGGGCGGGTCGCTGAAGTTCCACGAGGAAGGACACGCGGTCCTAGCTGCGGTCTCCTCCTACATTGATCGCGCTTCGGAAGTCCTAGCTCTCCGTGCGCGCAAGGGCAGGCCGGGTCTCGCTCCCGCTGCCGTCGATCTCCTTAGCTGGGTCGACGACGACGTGAAGAGGCTTCAGGCCCTGCTCTCAGCACCTGTCGGCGAAGAGGACGTCAGCGAGGAGCTCGCGTCGAGCTACCTGCGGTCCATCGCCGGTGTCCACGGATTCTAAGGAGAAGAGCATGTCGGTCGAAGCACCGGAGAGGATCGTCGAGTTCCCCGCGCTGAAGGAGGCGCAGGGCAAGCTGGACGCGAAGCGTAAGGAGCTGGCGGACCTCCTGAGGGAGGCCGGCCCCGAGTACGACATGAGCAAGGTGAAGTCCATCCAGGGCGACACTCACGCGAAGGTCGCGCACATCGGCTCCCTGAACGCCGCTCTGGAGGACCTGAAGAAGGACGTCGACGAGAAGCTCGTCATCGCCCGCGCGGCCGGCGCCGCGAAGGACGCGGAGCAGGTCGAGCAGGGCGGCAAGGACCTGCCGAGCGAGCCGCGGACGAAGAGTGGCCAGCACAAGAGCCTGGGCGAGCTGTTCGTGGCCAGTCAGGCGTGCAAGGGCTACCGGCCGGGCTCCGGCCAGGGCCCGTCGGCGTCGCTGGACATCGAGCTGAAGACCCTGTTCAGCACCGGTGCCGGTTGGGCGCCTGAGTCGATCCGGACCGGCCGGGTGGAGATGTTCCCGACGCGGCCGGCGCCGCACGTGGTGGAGTTCCTGCCGCAGACGACCACGTCGCAGGCCAGCGTCGTCTACATGGAGGAGACGACCTTCACCAACGCCGCGCAGGAGACGGCGGAGGGCGGCACCTACCAGGAGGCGACGCTCGCGCTGACCGAGCGGGCCTCTCAGGTGCGCAAGGTCGCCGTGTTCCTTCCGGTCACCGACGAGCAGTTCGAGGACGAGCCGCGCGCCCAGATGTACGTCGAGAACAGGCTGCCGTTCATGCTGCGCCAGCGGCTGGACTCGCAGGCGCTGGTGGGTGACGGCACGGGCGTGAACCTGCTCGGCACGTCCAGCGTGGTCGGCATCCAGGTGCAGGCGAAGGGCGCGGACCCGATCCCGGACGCGATCTACAAGCTGTTCACGAAGATCCGCGACGACGGCTTCGCGGAGCCGAGCGTGCTGTTCATCCGTCCGGCGAAGTGGCAGGAGGTCCGGCTGCTCAAGACCACGGATGGCGTCTACATCTGGGGCCACCCGAGCATCCCCGGCCCGTCGACGATCTGGGGTGTCCCGGTCGTGGAGACCACGGCCGCGCCGGCGACGTCGGCGATCGCGGGCGACTACACCAACTTCTCGGAGCTGGCGGTCCGCCGGGGCATCGACGTGCAGGTGTCCAACAGCCACAGCACGTTCTTCGCCGAGGGCAAGCTGGCGCTCCGCGCTGACGTGCGCTGCGCCCTGATCCACTACCGCCCCAAGGCGTTCGGCCACGTCACGGGCCTCTGACGTCGTCGTCCTCGCGGCGGGGAAATGTGTCCTCGCCGCGGGGTCTTCCGAGATCTGAAGGAGAGTCATGCCAGTGATGGAAGGCACCCGCGGCCTGAAGGTGGCCGTTGGGGAGTACGACTTCGCTGTGGACGGCGGCACCGTCGGGACGAAGGTTCTGCGGTCGGCGCCGGGCGACAGCAACGGCAACGAGATCCCCGCAGGCTCGGTGATCCTCGGCGGCTACATCGAGGTCGACACCGCGGTGCTGTCGGCGACGGGCACGGTGGCTGTCCAGGCGCAGGCGGCTGCCGACGTTCTCGCGGCGACGGGCCAGGCCGGGCTGACGGTGGGCCGCAAGGACGTGATCCCGGTGTGGACGGGCTCGACGTCGCTCAAGACGACGGCGGTGCGGAACATCACGATCGTGGTGGCCACGGCCGCGCTCACCGCCGGCAAGTTCCGTGTCGTCCTGTTCTACCGGTAGGAGAGGCAATGGGACTGGAGTATGTGAAGCCGTCGTCGCCGGACGACGGGCATGTGATCGCGGCGGCGCGGCTGTGTCTGACGGAGGACGGCCGCTTGGTGCCGGAGTCCGACCCGGCGGCGCGGTGGCTGTTCTGCGTGCCGGGCATGCCGATCAAGCGGGCGGACGCCGAGCGTTACGGTCTGCTCGACGAGCCCGAGCCCGAGCCCGAGCCGGAGCCCGAGCCCGAGCCCGAGTCAGAGGCAGAGCCGCAGCCGGAGCCCGAGGCCGAGCGGGAGCCGGTCGAGGAGAAGGCGGCTCCCGCGCCAGCGAACAAGGCGCGCCGGGGCGCCTCGAACAAGTAGGGGAGGGGCCGTGGCGATCCCGCTGCTGGAGCGCCGGTGGCACTGCACGCGCTGCCCGAGTTCGGCGGTGACCCGGGACGGTAAGACGCCGATGCACCCGTGCACGGGCTTCGCAGGCCTGATGGTGCCGCTGACGCGGGAGGGTGTGGCGGCGGACCTGCGCGTGGTGGAGCGGGAGGACTACGTCGGCCGCGAGCTCGTGCAGACCGACGGCAATGGCCGGCCGGTGATGGCGGTGGTCACCGTGCGGGATGACGGCCAGGACTGCACCGTCTACGCGCCGGCGGCGACGGCGTCACGGGAGGAGTTCGACGGTGGATGAGAAGCAGGAGCGCAAGCTCCGCTCGGCGGCTGTGCAGGAGCGGCGTATGGCCGCGCTGGCGGCTCTCGCGGTGAAGAAGGCTGAGGCGAAGCTTCAGCGTTTCCGCGAGACGTGGGAGGCGGAGCGTGAGGTCCTGGAGCAGGGCCTGGCGGAGGCCGTGAGGGATGCGCAGGCGCAGGCTATCGACGCCGAGCTGCGGGCCGAGGAGGCGGTGCGGGCGGTAGTCGAGGCTGGGCTTGAGCCGGGCGTGGCGCCCAGCGCAGAGGTCTTCGCACACCTCGATTCAGCGATGGGCGAGGGTGGTGTGTGATGGCGTGGAGCAATAGCAAGATTTTCCGGCCGCTGCTGGCGGACTTCTTCACCCGGCCGACTGGGTTCGCCGTCGACCTGGATGGCGACTCGTTCAAGACGGCGCTGTTCAACGACACGATCACGCCGAACAACGACGTCACCGCCGCCTTGTCCGCCTACAACGCGGCGACCAGCCAGTGGCTGACCGCGGCGGAGGTCCACGAGGCTGGTCAGTGGGCGCAGGGCGGCGTAGCCCTGACCGGCGTGACGCTCAACTCGGGTACTGCTGACGTGGTGTTCTGGGACGCCAACGACCCGGCGTCGGGTACGGCGGCCGACCTGGCGAACGTGTATGGCACGCTCACATACGACGACACGGTCACCACGCCGGTCGCCGACCAGGGCGTCAGCTACAACTACCTGGGCGGCGCCAACAGCGTGGTGAACGGGCAGTTCACCGTGGTGTGGTCTGCCCTGGGCATCTGGCGCATCACCCTGTAGATGCCCGTCGCGCTGAAGTACGTCCGCCGGTTCAACCGGCAGACACTCGGGCCCGGGTTGCGGGCAGCGCCGGGCACGGTCGGCTACCTCGGCGACGAATCGGCGCTCACCGTCTACAACGTCGGCGATCCGCTTCCGGCGGGCTGCTCGTGGGACGGGCAGGCGTTCCGGATCGACGCCGACGGGTTCGTCCTGGAGCGGTTCCTGATCCGGGCCGAGGTCGTCTCGTACGGGCGAAATCCGACGCTCCGGCAGGGGATCGTGGAGACGTCGTCCGGGGCGACCTTCGGCGTCACCGTCAACGGGCAGGACCGGGGCACGCTCACGATCGAGGACGTGACCGTGCGGCGCGCCACCCCGGCCACGGCCGGGGACGTGCAGACCAACGGCGTCTCCTCCGACAGCGCGCTGATCGCGCGCCGGTGCGATGTGTCCGGGTCGGGCGACGGCATCCACGTGGTGGCCGGCGGCGGCTCGCTGATCTCCCAGTGCGTCCTCCATGACCTGGCGTTCGTCGACGAAGCGCAGCACCTGGACGGCATCCAGGTGTTCTCCGGCGCTGGGGGCGCGATCACGGTCGAGCACTGCTGGGTGGGGCCGATCCTCTCGGCGCAGGGCACTCCGCCGAACTCGTCGCTGACGTGCGGGTTCGCTACCAACAGCGGGCCGATCATCACGCCGACGATCGTCGACAACTTCTTCGCCAGCGGCCTGTACCACCTGCGGATCGGCTACCGGGTGGCGGGCGCGGTGGTGACGGGCAACGACCTCGGCCAGCTGCTGCCGGGCGAGTTCGGGCTGTCCAGCGTGACCGAGCCGAGTTCGATCGCGACCTGGTCGAACAACCGTGACGGCTCCGGCGAACTGATCCCGCAGCCGTAGGAGGTGGCCGTGACCACGATTCGATCCGTCACGGTCCAGCCCAACGACGGCAGCTCGCCCACCATCACTGCCGTCACGCCGGACGACGCCACGGCCGCCCAGGTCGGCGACACGCTGCTGATCATCCACTGCAACGACTTCTACGCGTTCGCCAACATGGCGACGCCCACGGTGTTGCCCGGCTCGCCGGCCGTTCTACCGGTCCCGGATGGCGCAGCCGACGCCGGCGACGCTGGCGCGCACATCCGGAGCTACACCGCCACGGTGGCGACGGCCGGCGCGCAGACCGTCTCCGTGACCGAGACTGGCGACGCCAACGAGGAGAAGGCGCTTACGGTCTACGTCCTGGCGGGCGCGGACGCGGCCAACCCGGTCGACGATGCCGCCGGCGTCTTCGGGACGTCGGCGACGCCGCAGCCCGCCCCGGCGGTCGTCCCGTCGACGGCGGACGCGCTGCTGATCTGCCACGTCAACTCCGGCGGCGGCGCCAGCACGGCCAGCTACACCACGCCCGCCCCGATGGTCGAGCAGTACGAGATCCACGTCGGCGGCCTGTCCGGAGTCGGCGCCAGCGAGCAGCTGGCCGCGGCGGGCGACACGGGCACACGGACTTTCACGGCGGCGTCCAGCGTCGCCTGGGCGGCGGTGTCGATCGCGATCCGGTCGGCGGCCGGGGGCGGCGGCACTGTCGCCAACGCCGTCGAGGGCGCCGCTACCGCTGCCGGGCAGACCGCTTCCACGCGGCTGGCTGCGACCGCTCAGACGGCGACAGCGACGGCAGCGGCGCAGAACGGCACGGCGTCCACCTCGCAGAACACGACAGCGAACGCGCAGGCCTCGACCGCGGCCGCCGCAGCCGGTAGCCCGGCGGCAGTGGTTGCCCCGGGCGCGCCAACGGCGGCCGCGGTCGCGGAGGCGCTGTTCGACCCCGGCACGTCGGTGTCGCTGGACCTGATCGCTGACGAGCCCATCGAGCTCACTGCCACCGCGCTTGACGGATCCCCTGCGGTGGCTCCGGCGCCCGCTGCCGCGCTGGCCGCCGCTGCCGCCAACACCGCCACGACGGCAGTGTCGGCGGCCGCCGAACCGGCGGCCGCGGCGGCGGCCGGTCAGGACGCGACGGCCACGACGCTCGGCGGCACGACCGCTCTGGCCCAGGCCGCCATCGCGGCCGGTGCTGGCGTCGATGCCGGCGTGGCGGTGCTCGCGGCGGCCGGGCCGGGCTCGGCGGCCGCCGCTGGCCTGGACGCGGCCGTGGCGGCGGGTGTGTCGGCGGCCGCCGGCGTCGCCGCCGCGGCGGGGGCGGCGCCGGATCCGTCGGCGGCGGTGGCGGTGCTGGCCGGTGCGGCTGGCGCGGCCGGGTCGGCTGTGGACGGGAGCGTGCCGGGCGGCGAACCGCAGGTCACGCCCGGGGTGATGGGCGGTCGGGTACGGCGGGGCGCACAGGCGGCACGCCGGGAGCGTCAGGGAGCTCGGATGGGGGCGGCGGCGTGAGCTGGGATCTGGGCGATGTGGTGCCGCTGAGCATCACGATCAAGGACGCGGACGGCCAGCTTGCCAACGCCGGCGCTGTGCACGTGACGATCACGACGCCGGACGGCGTCGCCGCGACGGCGGGGCCTGTCGGGCCGACGTCGACGGGCGTCTACGACCACGACTACGAGACCGTGCAGGCGGGGCGGCACCTGGTGCGCTGGGTCGCCACCGGCGCCAACGCCAGCGCCTTCACCGACGCCTTCGACGTCGAGCCAGCCGACGACGGCGACTTCGTCTCCCTCGCCGACGTGAAGGAGCACCTGAAGAAGACCGGGACGACCGAGGACGATGAGGCTCTGCGCTGGTTCATCTCGGCGGCCTGCCGGACGATCACCGATCGGATGGGCGCCGTGTCGCCGGTGACGATGGTGTCCGACTGCTCGGCCCGGCGCGGCGTCGTCGTCTTGCCGACGCGACCGGTCGTCGCGGTGACCTCCGTCGTGAAGCTGCCCGGAGGCGACCCGCTCCCGGCGGCCGACGCGCTGGCCGGGACGTCCGGATGGGCCTTGGAGAACACCGAGGGCGTGCTGAGCATGCCGCCACACGGCCAGGTGCGGGTCACCTATCGCGCCGGCCGGAGCCCGTTGCCGCCGAACTTCCGCCTCGCGGCGCTCGACCTCATCAAGCACCTGTGGCAGGGGTCGCAGCACAACAACGCCGGCGGCCGGCCGATGCTGGGCGACTCGGACGCGATCGCGGCCGGCCTCGGGCGCTCGTACGCGATGCCGTACCGGGTGATGGAGCTGCTGGGCCTGAAGAAGACGCAGGAGCGCGATGAGCCGCTCGTCGGCTGACGGGGACCAGCTCATCCGGCTCGCTATTCCAGGGTCAGGTTCAACCTGACCTCCAGACGGCCAGGAGGCCATAGCCCTATGTCCACCATCCCTGGCGCCCTCGACGCGCTCGTGGCGCTCGCTGAGCGCGCGCACCCTGACGTGCAGGTGCTCGACGGCGGGCCGACGGTTGAGGTGCGCGACGACGTGATCGCGATCGGCTACTCGGGCAGCCCGAGCGAGCCCGACATCCGGTCGACGCTGGCGCGCGAGCAGCTGGACATGGAGCCGGACCGCGAGGCGTACGACGTGATGTGCATGGCCAGCGCCTGGCGCGGCGACGCCCACCGCGACGGCCGGCCGGACTCGCGCACGGTCCGGGTGCGGGCGTTCGAGCTGCTGGCCGGGATTCGTGACGAGCTGGGCCGGGATCCGCGGCTGGGCGAGACGGTGATGATGGCGCGCATGTCCACCCTGGATGTGGTGGCCGACCAGACGAAGGCCGGGCCGGTCTGCACGGTCAGGTTCGTGATCCACATCGACGCTTACGCGGTGGCGTGATGGCCGAGCCGACAGACCCGGCGCAGGCGATCCGCCAGCTGTCGAAGGAGCTCGACGGCATCCCGAAGGATCTGCGGCAGAAGCTGCGGCCCGCGCTGCGGGCGGCGGCGGGCCCGGTCGTCCAGGACGCCCGGGGGCGGGCGTCGTGGTCGACGCGCATCCCGAGGGCGATCTCGATGTCGGTGCGGTTCAGCCGGGATCCGGGCGTGCTGATCCGGGTGCGCCGGAAGGTGGCGCCGCACGGCCGCGCCTACGAGGGGATCACGGGCGCTTCGGACTTCGTGCACCCGGTGCACGGCCACCGGGACCGTGAGGTGGCCGAATCGACGCGGCCGTACCTCGAACCTGCCGTGCGTGCGGCGGCGGACACCGTGCTGGCAAAGGCCGCCGCGGTCGTCGATGAAGTGGCTCGGGAGCACGGCTTCCGATGATCAAGGGGGACTAATGGCCTTCAGGCTGCAATCGTTCTTCGAGCTGGAGGCCGAGCTGACCTCTCCGCTCGACCTCACCACGCCCACCGCGGCGCTGCGGGTGGCCCGCCAGCTGGCGCTGGCTACGGGTACGGGCGCAGGCCAGGCAGACATGATCTGGTCGGACTCGTTCTCGATCGCGGCCAGCGCGACGCAGGCGATCGACCTGGCGGGGTCGCTGCCCGGGCCGCTCGGCGGGACGCTCACGTTCGCGAAGATCAAGATGGTGGTCGTCGCTGCGGCGGCGGCCAACGTGAACAACGTCAACGTGGTCAGAGACGCCACCTCGGGTGCGCCCCTGTTCCTGGCCCTCGGCGACGGGATCGCCGTGCACCCGGGCGGCCTGTTCGTCTGGTACGCGCCCAGTGCTGCCGGGGCGCCCGTCACGGCCGGTACCGCCGACCTGATCAATCTCGTCAACTCCGCCGCCGGCTCGCCCGTCACGGGCGACGTCGTGATCGTCGGCGCGAGCGCGTAGGGGGACGCATGAACACGGTGTGGATCTCGCATCCGAAGCTCGGCGATCGCAAGGTCGAGGTGCCGGCGAGCGCTCTGCAGGAGCACCAGCGGGCGGGCTGGGCGCTGGTGGACGCGCCCGACCGGCGGCCGGAGACGATCGCCGCGCTGATCGCCGGCGGCTGGGAGCCGGAGGAAGCTCGCGCCGCTGTGATGGCGGCGATGCCTGACCCGCCGCCAGACGGGTCCGCCCAGACCGACCAAGCCCCGGAGAACACCTCCGGGGCTTCTTCTTTGCCCGAAACCAGCAGCTCGCGGGTTCGGCGCACGACCAGGGGGGAGCAGTAATGCCCGCTACGCCGATCACTCCGGCTTCGAGGTTCTTCCGGCCGGGGGTCACCAAGGCCGTCTGGTGCCCGTCCGTCGCCAACATCGCGGCCATCACGCGCGCGGAGATCAACGCGGGCAGCGACCTGTCCAAGGACGTCGCGGACATCTCCGGCTGGATGGTGTCCGGCCAGAAGATCGACACGCCGGACCTCAACAGCCGGTTCGTGTCGAACATCCCGGGCCTGACCAGCGCCGACGAGTCGTCGATCACCTTCTACCAGGGCGTCACCGGCACGGACGTGCGCACGCTGATGCCGCGCGACGCCGACGGGTTCATCGTCTGGTTCGACGGCGGCGACGTGGCCGGCCGCAAGTGCGACGTGTTCCCCGTCCGCGTGCTGTCGGTGGGCAAGCAGCGCTCGATGGGCGCCGAGGCGGCGCGTCTGGTGATCCAGTACGCCGTCACGTCCGAGCCCGCAGAGAACGTGACCATCCCGGCATGAGCAAGAGCGACCGCCTGCTCGCCCGGCCGCGCCTGTCGGCGGAGCATCCGATCCGGATCGACGACGACACCGAGGCGCGCGCCGAGGTTGAGCAGGCGCAGTTCGTGCTGGCCCTGCTGCGGACGCAGGGTGACGCGGACGAAGCCGCCGTCCGCAAGGCCAAGGCCGCGCTCGCCCGCGCGCGGAAGAAGGTGCGGGACTGCTATGAGTGGATCCCGCTGCGGGCCATGGAGGCCGGCGACTTCGAGGAGCTGGTCGGCGAGCACAAGCCGCGGCCGGGCAGCGACGACAAGGTCTGGAATAACGAGACGTTCCCGAAGGCGTGCCTGCTGGCGTGTGACGAGTCCGGCCGGTCGGAGGCGGACTGGGAGCACATCTTCGCGCACGTCCTGTCGGGGCCGGAGCAGGTGGCGTTGTGCAACACGGCGATCCGGATCAACGCGCGAACGCCGGATGAGTCGCTCCCAAAAGGCTGGGCGCAGATCGAACCCTAGCCCTGGAGCTGGACGTCTGCGCCGCCTACGGCATCCCGCACAGCGCGTTCCTGGCCTGGTCGGTCGAGGACCGGGACAAGGCGCTCTGGCATTGGATCTGGCGGCGCCAGGAGTGCAAGTCGTGCGGCACGCGGCCGGACGAATGGGACGAGACCGTGGGCGGCCACCGTCACGCCTACGTCGCCGAACCGCGCCGGTGTCGCGGCTGCGAAGTGAAGGCGGGCGCTCAGCGGTCGGTGACGCCCGAGGACGGAGAAGGCGTCCACATCGTGATGCTCCGCAACGAGGAGGTGCTGCGCCGTGACGACTCGTGACCTGGTCATCGCCCTCAAGTCGAAGTGGGACGGCGCGGGCACCAGCGACGCCGCGAAGGGGCTGAAGGCTGCCGAGGAGTCCTCCAAGAAGGTCTCGCGTGAGCTGGAGCGGCTGGAGAAGCAGGCCCGCCAGCAGGGCGCGGCCATGACGCAGTCCGGCGCCCAGGCCGGCCGGTTCGCCGGCCAGCTGGAGGACGTCGGCCGGACCGCGATCAAGACGCGCCGCCTGCTGGAGGACGCGACCCGGCGTCTGCCGGAAGTCGAGATCACGGCGGACAGCTCGGACGCGCAGCGGGCCGTAGCCGACCTCCGGAAGCGGCTCGGCGACCTGTCCGGCAAGAGGATCGGGATCGACCTCGACGCCCGGGCCGCTGCGGATGAGGCGGGCAAGCTGCGCCGCGAGCTCGTCGAGCTGGCCGCGATGCATCCCGAGGTGGTCGTCGGCGCCAACGTCGAGCGGGCGGTCCGCGACCTGGACCGGGTCGAGCGGGAGGCGCGCGACCTCGACCGGCGCGTGAGCGTCAAGGTCGACGTCGACGGTGTGTCGGCGGCGACGGCGGCGCTCGGGCTGGTGCAGAGTGCCCTCACCCTGATCAGGTCGTCGGGGCCGGCGACCGGCGCCGCGGTGGCGGCCGGCCTGGCGGCGGTCCCGGCGGCGGCCGCCCTGGCGGCGAACGCGGTCGTGGTCGGGCTGGGCGGCGCGCTGGCCGGCATCGGCCTGGCCGCCGCTCACGGCTCGGACGCGGCGCAGGACGCGATCGGCCAGCTGCGGGAATCGGTCAAGCGCGAGGCCGCCCAGATGGGTCAGCCGTTCGAGACCGTCTGGACTGCGATCGTCCTGGCCGCCGAGCGCGAGCTCGCCGAGCTGTCGCCGGTGATCCGGCGCAACCTCAGCGCTCTCGCGCCGGAGTTCGAGGACTTCGCCGAGGCCGGCATCGACTCCCTGTCGGAGCTGACGCCCGCGATCGACGGCGTGGAGCGGGCCTTCGAGGCGGTGCTGCAGCAGCTGGGGCCCCGCATGCCGGAGATCATGCGAAACCTGGCCGCCGCGATCCTGGCGATCACCCAGGCCGTCGAGGACGACCCCCAGCTGCTGGAGGACTTCGCCGTCAACATCTCCCGGATCGCCAAATGGGCCGGGGAAGCGGTCGCGAGCCTGGCCAAGCTCGTGCGGACGGTGCAGGAGAACGCCGCGGCCTTCAAGGCGGTCGCGACCTTCATCAACCCCGCCGCCGGTGCCCTGTCCCACTTCGGGATCGAGGCGACTAAGAGCGAGAGGGACAGCCTCAACCTGGGCAAGGCCGCCGCCAGTGCGGCTGGCGACGTGGCGCTTATCGGCGCGTCCGCTGATGAGGCGTCGGCGAAGATGCGTGAGGGCTGGGCGGCTGCCTTCGACGAGTTCTCGAAGCTGGGGGCGGTGCTGCAGTCGGCGCAGCAGCGGGCCTCCGGCCAGGCGAGCTTGGCGGCCGCGCAGGAGCGGGCGGCCGAGGTGCAGCGGCGCGGCGCTGAGCAGATCGCGCGGGCCGAGCGGGATCTGGCCGACGTGCAAGAGCAGTCGGCGGAGCGGGTGAAGGCGGCCAAGGCGCGAGTTGCGGACGCGCACCGGCAGGCGGCCGAGGCGATCGAGGCCGCCCAGGACCGGGTGCGCGACGCCCAGGACGCCGTCACCGCGGCGGTCGAGGAGGGCGCCCAGCGGGAGGCCGACGCTCAGCGGCGGGTGCAGGACGCCCGGGCGCGGGTGACGGAGGCCGCCGTCGAAGGCGGCCGCCGGATCGAGGACGCCGCCCGCCGGCTGGCCGACGCGCAGGCGGATGCCGCGTCCCGGCAGGTGGACGCGGACCGGCGCGTGCAGGACGCCCACCGGCGTACGCAGGAGGCGGTCGAGGACCTGACCGCCGCCCGGGAACGCGCGCAGGAGCGGCTTGAGGATCTGATCGCCGCCGAGTCCGGCAGCGCGCTCGATGAAGAGGGCGCCGCGCTGGCGATCGAGCGGGCCCGCCAGCGGATGGAGGAGGTCAACGCCGACCCGGAGTCGACCGACCTGGACCGGCGCGAGGCGGACCTGGCCTACCGGCAGGCGCTGCAACGCCTGGAGGAGGTGCGGCGCCGCAACGCCGAGCTGCGCGAGGACCTGGCCGAGGCGCAGCGGGCCGGGATCGACGGCTCGGCCGAGGTCGTCGACGCGATCGGCCGGATCGAGGACGCCCGCCAGGCGGAGGTCGAGGCGGAGACGGCGGCGGCCCGGCAGCGGGAGGAGAACAACCGGGCGATCGCCGACGCCGAGCAGGCGCTGGCGGACGCGCAGACGGACGCGGCCCGGCAGCGGGAGGACGCTGCCCGCCAGCTGGCCGAGGCCGAGGCGGAGCTGGGCCGCACCCGGGTCGAGAACGCGAAGGCGGTCAAGGAGGCGCAGGAGGACCTGGCCCGCGCCGAGGAGGAAGCAGGCCGCGTCACCAAGGACGCCGCCCGGTCGATCGCCGAGGCGAAGGCCGAGGCCGCCAAGGCCACGCGGGACGCAGCCCGCGACATCACCGATGCCGAGCAGCGGGTCCGCGAAGCCCGGCAGGAGGCGGCGCGCGACACGCGCAACGCCAACGACTCCGTCATGGAGTCCTGGGCCAAGATGCGCGGCGACGCCAAGCTCACCAGCGAGCAGCTGCTCGCCGAGCTGGAGAAGCAGGTCCGCGACCAGGAGGCGTGGGCCGCCAACCTGATCAGCCTGGCCGGACGGGTGCCGGACTCCATGCTGCAGGAGCTGGCGGCGCTCGGGCCAGGTGCGGCCGGGGTGGTGGCCGCGGCCGCTTCGATGACGGATGCGGAGCTCGCCAAGTTCATCTCGCTGCACGGGCGCAGCGGCAAGGAGGCCGGCGACGTGTTCGCCCGGAACCTTCAGGACGCCGGGCCGGTGCTGCGCGACATCGCGCGCCTGCACGGCGAGCAGATCGCCAACAAGGTGCGCGAGGGCATGGATGGCGGCAGGCGCAGCGTGTTCGACGCGGCGCGCGCGATCGGCATCGACATCAACAACGGCATCGGCGGCGAGCGAACCGTCACGATCTTCATCAAGAGCGAGTTCCAGGACGAGCTGTCGCGGGCGGCGCTCCGCCAGGCGGCGGCCATGGCCGACGGCGGGATCCTGACCTACGCCGACGGCGGCATCCGGCACTTCGCGGCCGGCGGCGAGCACCACGTCGCGCAGATCGCCTCGCCGTCCACGATCCGCGTGTGGGCAGAGCCGGAGACGGGCGGCGAAGCGTACATTCCGCTGGCCGCCTCCAAGCGGGGCCGGAGCGAGGACATCCTCAGCGAAGTGGCCGACCGGTTCGGCGGCCGCTACCTGCGGCCGATGCCGATCTCGTGGCCGGTGAGTAATCCGGCGTCGGGCGGCGCGCTACGGCCGATGCCCGTCTACAACATCACGGTCAACGGCGGCCTGGACGGCGGCGCGCAGATCGGCGCCCGTGTGGTGCACGCCATCCAGGAGTACGAGCGCCGCTCGGGCTCGTCGTGGCGGCGGACGCCATGAGCCTGCCGGTCATCACCATCGAGGTCATGTTCGCGCCGCCGACATGGACGGACGTGACCTCGTGGGGCAAGCGCGGGATCTCCACACGGCGCGGCTCCTCGCGCGTGGAGAGTCCGGTCATCAGGTACGAGGCGGGCACCGGTACCGCCTATCTGAACAACTCCGACCGGCGCTTCGACCCGACGAACCTGTCCGGCCCGTATGTGGCCGGCGGCAAGAGCCAGGTGCAGCCGATGCGGCCGATTCGGTTCCGGTGCACTTGGGCCGGCGTCACCTACCACCTGTTCCGCGGGTTCGTCGACGTGTGGGACGTGGACTGGGTCGCCGACGTCTACAGCGAGGTGACCGTCACGGCGACGGACGGTTTCAAGGTGCTCGCCAACAAGAAGCGCGCCGCGACCATGATCACCGTCGATGGCAAGCAGGTCCCCCAGACGTACGGAGAGGGCGAGAACGCCGGGGCGCGGGTGACCCGCATCCTGGACTCGGCCGGCTGGCCGCTGGCCGACCGTCTCATCGCGGTCGGCGACAGCCCCATGCAGGCCACCACGCTCGAAGGTGACGCCCTGTCGGAGCTGCAGAGCGTCGCCGACTCCGAGATCGGCGAGCTGTACATCGACGGTCAGGGCAGGGTGGTGTTCCGCAACCGCCGGGCCATCCACACCGAGACCCGCTCGACCACCGTCCAGGCGACGTTCGGCAGCTCGCCGACGGCCCGCACGCCCGCCCAGACCAAGCTCAGCTCGGACGACGCGACGCTGTACAACGAGGTCCTCGCGACGCGCGAGGGCGGCGAGACGCAGACGGTGGGGGACGCGGCGAGCCAGGACGAGTTCCTGACGCGGACCTTCAACGCGCCGGGCCTGCAACTGCGGACCGACGGCGAAGCGCTGGCCTGGGGGCAGTGGATCATCTTCCTGTCGTCGGAGCCGGAAACCCGGTTCGACTCGATCGAGATCCACTGCCACGCCGACCCCAGCGTGCTGTTCCCCGCGGTGCTCGCGCGGGAGATCGGCGACCGCATCCGGATCGTGCGCCGGCCGTCCGGCGGCGGCGATCCGATCACGCGGGACGCGCTCATCCGCGGCATCGCCCACGACGTCAGCACCGAGAAATGGATCACGACATTCCAGCTCCAGTCGGCGCGGAACTTCGGCTCGTTCTTCACCCTCGACGATCCGGTGCTGGGCGTGCTCGGCAACGGCGTCCCCTTGGTGTACTAGGAGGCACACTGCATGGCGATCGTGCCGAACCCGCGCACCTGGGGCAGCACCGAACTGGTGACGGCAGCCAAGCTCAACGCCGACGTCCGTGACAGCTTCAACTTCCTGCTCGCCCCGCCGCGCGCCGCCCTCAAGAAGTCCTCCCTGCAGGACATCCCCTCGAACGCCGAGACCGCGGTCACCTGGGATGTCGAGCTCTACGACTCCGACAACGGCCACTCCAACGTCACCAACCCGTCCCGGTACACGGCGCAGACGGCCGGCTGGTTCTGCATCACAGCGAACGTGCATTGGTACCAGGTGACGGAGGTCGGGATGCTGGAGTGCGTGCTGGTCAAGAACGGCAACACCGCCACGAGGCAGAGCCGGGCCGACCTGTTCCCCACCGGGACGGACGGCTTCGTGCACTTCCTGTGCGGGCACGTGCAGATGGTCGTCGGCGACTACGTGGAACTGCGCGTCTACCAGGAGCAGGGCGCCACCAAGCAGGTCGACTCCGTCGACACCCGCTTCGACATCAGGTGGGTGCACTCGTGATCGTCCCGCCGCTCACGAACTGGAACGTCGGCGAGGAGCCGACCTCGGCCATGTTCAACGCGCGCATCCGCGATGCCATCAACTTTCTGAAGTCGACGCCGATGGCCGTGTTCCGCCGCAGCACCACCCAGCCGACGTCGTCCGGCATCTGGACCCCGGTCCAGTGGAACGTCGAGGACCTCGACACCGACAACGGCCACTCCAACGTCACCAACCCCAGCAGGTACACGGCGCAGACGGAGGGCTACTACCTGTGCGCCTCGACCGTGGAATTCCAGGGGAACTCGACCGGCTTCCGCGACGCCCGCTTCCGCAAGAACGCCGACAACACGCGCTTCTGGGGCTGGAACACGATCGAGCCCGACGTCGGCCATGGCGCCGACGTGGCCATCTTCGCCTACATCCCGCTGCAGGTCGGCGACTACGTCGAGGTGATGGCCAAGCAGACCAGCGGCGGAACCTTGAACATCGGCAACGACGGGCTCGACTCCCGTCTCGAAGTCAGGTGGGTGTCGAAGCTGTGACCGCGCTCCCGGTTCCCCGCACCTGGTCGCCCGGCCTGCTGTCCACGGGCGACCTGAACATCGAAATGCGCGACTCCCTCGCCTACCTGCTGGCGCCGCCGATGGCGACCGTGCGCAAGGAGCGGGCGCCGCAGACGTTGACCCCGTCAGTCCCGAACATGGGCATCATCGAGTGGGACATGGTTGTGGCCGACACCGAGGGCGGCTGGCAGGCCACGGCCGACAACGCCTACACGGTGCAGGTGCCGGGCCTCTACCACGTGATCGCCCAGTTCCAGGCAGCGGCAGAGACAGACGTGGGCTTGTTCGTCAGCAGGGTCTTCTACGTGTCGAAGAACTTCGCCCCCATCTGGGGGAACGGGACGTGGCAGGCCATGCTGCTGCAGAACCCGCCCGGGTCGTCGTCGTACTCGCGCAGCTACCTGCTGACCACGGTCATCGGCGCGGTCGCCGGCGACACGCTGTCGATCCACGGTTTCCCCCGCTCGACGCAGAACACGCCGAACTTCGACATCGTCGGCTACGACGGCGTCAACAACTTCGGCTGCCAGTGGGACCTCCGCTGGGTCTCCAAGCTGTGAGCTCCTACCAGCCGATCTGCGGCGGGTAGGGCGGGTGCTGGTAGTGCATCGGCGTCACCGGAACCTTCCGGGTCACCTTCCACCCGATGAGCGTCAGCAGGATCGCAGGGATCAGCCACAGCCCGAACGAGATGACCGACACCCACCAGTGGAAGAACAGCCACAGGAAGAGGTGCACGATCGCCGTGATCGGGTTGAAGCCGCGCTCCTCCACCGTCACGAACTGCACCGGGCCGACGTACGGCCCCGACATCGGTACCGGCATGTACGGCTGGCTGTAGGGCTGCGGCTGGTACGGCTGCGGGTACTGCGGCCCTGACTGCCCGTACTGCTGCCCGTACGGGTCCTGTGGCGGCTGGGGCGGATAACCCATAGAGCGGCTCCGGGGGTTGGGATAAGGGCGCTGTGGGACGTTCCAAGCATCCTCCCGGTTGACGTAGATCACCTGTCCAGATCCGGACACCCACCCATGAGACGGGAGCGCCATGCCATCCACCGGTCAGCCCGAGGGGGCGGCGTGACGATGTCTTCAGACGAGCCGACGCTGGGCGAGGTGGCACGGACGTTGAACCGCTTCGTCGAGGACACTCAGAGGCGCTTCTCGGACCTGAACACGACCATCGGCATCTTCGTCACGCGCGACCTCTACGAGGCGCACCGGGCGGCCATGCAGGAAGACATCAAAGAGCTGCAGGCCGAGATGAAAGCGGAGCAGGACCGCCGCGCCGACGAGAAGAAGACCGAGCAGGACCGGCGGTCCGCAGACCGCCGCATGGCCCACAGCGCGCTCATCGGCGCCGCCCTCTCTCTGATCGTCACCGTCGTGGCCGCCGCGCTCGTACTCGCGCTGGGCCTCAAGTAGGAGGCAGCATGCCCATAGATCTGATCACCCGCGCCGAATGGAAGGCCCTCGCACCACGCGGCACCGCCGACCACCTCGCCCGCACCCGAGGCGTGAAGGTCCACTACACCGGCGGCCGGGTCGACCCCCGCCTCGCCGAGGACCACACGCTGTGCGCGGCTGCCGTGCGCGGCATCCAGCGCGGCCACCAGAACGGCAACGGCTGGATCGACATCGGCTACTCGTTCGCCGTGTGCCCGCACCGGAAGGTGTTCGAGGGGCGCGGCCTGCACCGGCTCCCCGCCGCCAACGGACCCGGACTCAACGCGGGCCACTACGCGATCCTCGGCCTGGTCGGCAACAGCGGCCTGGTCGTCCCGCCGCCCGCGATGCTGCACGGCATCCGCGACGCCATCGAGCACGTCCGCCGGCACGGCGGCGCCGGCCCCGAGATCAAGGGGCACCGCGACGGCTACTCCACCGACTGCCCTGGACCCGAGCTCTACCGATGGGTGCGCGCCGGCGCGCCCCGACCTGAGGAGGACGACGTGGACATCGACGCGATCTGGCACGACGCCAGGATCAAGCTCAACAAGGGGGAGAAGGGCGAGGAATCCATCAGCCCGGCCGCCTACCTGCAGGAGATCGAGACGGGACAGGACCGTACCGACGCGCGGCTGGACCGCGTGGAGGCCAAGCTCGACCAGCTGCTCGCCAAGCTCAACGCCTGACCCTCACCCTTCACGCCCCGGACCCGGATGGGCCGGGGCTTTCGCATGCAAGGATCCACGTGAAGAAGCTCGCCGCCC
Source organism: Nonomuraea sp. NPDC023979 (assembly GCF_040639085.1). Classification (NCBI taxonomy): domain Bacteria; kingdom Bacillati; phylum Actinomycetota; class Actinomycetes; order Streptosporangiales; family Streptosporangiaceae; genus Nonomuraea; species Nonomuraea sp. NPDC023979. Next base: position 45,305 of record NZ_JBEZZG010000037.1, on the reverse strand, counting down.
TGGCCGCCGCCGGGCTGCTCGGCGCCGCCCTCGTCATTCCCGCCAGCTCGGCGGTCGCCGACGGGCCGGAGTGCGATTTCTACAACCACTGCTACGGCATCGTGGAACACCACGAGCCGGCGTTCGACGCTGTGGGCCAGGAGCTGTGGACTGACTGCCTGGTGCTCGACCCGCCCACCCCGGGGGACTTCGCCACTCATGAGATGTGGATCGTCTTCCCGGACGGCGACTTCATCGAGGCCGGGTACGTCAAGGGCGCGGTCGCCGGAGGGATGACCGAGTCGCATTTCCGCTGGTTCTGGGCCGACTGGAACGGCTCCACTTTCACGTCGCACTACGTCGACAGCGCCCCGATCCTCAACCACATCAACTTCTCCATGTACCGCAACAGCGGCGGCACGTGGCAGGTCTACGTGAACGGCGTGCTGCGCGGCACCACGACCAGCACCTACGGCAACGCCAACGTGATCATGACCGGTGGCGAGACCACCGAGCCGAAGGTGTACAGCCACGGCAAGGCCCGCTACCTGCAGTCGCGCAATGCCGCCACCAAGGCCTGGACGTGGGCGACGTGGGACTTTATCGGCGAGACGCCGGGCGTCTACGACGTCACCCACCCCGCCTACGAGCGGATGGAGCAGATCTCGCTGCAGAACATCTGCGACCCGCTGCCCGGGGGCCCGCCGGGGACGCTCGCGGCCAAGGCGCCCAGCATGAGCGACGTCAAGCAGCTGGCCCTCGACGTGGCCAAGCAGAACGGCGACGAGAGCCCGGAGGCTGTCGAGCTGGTGGCGACGAAGCGCAGCGCGGCGCAGGCCCACCTGAAGGCGGGGCGGGTCGACTCCGATCAGGACGTCTACCTGGTGCAGGTCAAGGGCGCGTTCGTCGGCCACGCCGTGCCACGCCCGAAGGGGCACGCCGCGCCGAAGGGCGACACCCTCACCGTGACCGTGGACGCGAAGACGGGCCAGGTCACCGACTGGAGCCTCGGCGCCAGCCGCAACGACCTGGCCAAGCTCGGCGCCGTCAAGAAGCTGTGACGCCGCCCCGCCCCATCACTGATCGTGGCCGCGGCATGGCGTCGCGGTCCTTTCCTCCCACGGAGGTTGCAATGAAGGACACCACCAAGCGCACCATCCGCACCGTGCTGCAGACGGCCATCGGCGTCGCCGTGGCGCTGCCCGCCATCGTGGCAGCCGCGGGCATCCCCGAGGCACTGCCCTGGGTCGGAGTCGCCCTCGCGGTGGCCGGCGGTTTCGCCAGGGTGATGGCGCTGCCCAGCGTCCAGACGCTGCTCGCCAAGGTCGGCCTGAACACCGACCAGCCGCAGTAGCGCCTGCGTGTAGCCTGGGCTCGCGCGCGAGCGCGCTCGTGGTCCAGCGGCCGAGGGCGACGCTAGGAGTAGGGATCGAGGCCCGCCGCAGGGCAGTGGCACCCCTGGCGTAGGCGCCGGTTCAAATCCGGCCGAGAGCGCAACGCACGACCCCCGCCCCTCTTCGGAGGGCGGGGGTCGTTCTTTTGCGTTGTGGAGGCTGTGAGGTCGGCGTATCGTCGGAGGGCGCGCCCGGGGGATGGGTCGCTGGCCTGAACCGGGAGCCTCCGCTGATGCGGGGGCTTCCGCGTTTCACCGGTCGCGGTAGACCTGGCGCGCCTGCTCGGCGACACCGTCGGGCAGGGGATCGTCCTCGTGGACGAGGTAGGCAAGGCGCTCGGTCGGACTCATGTCGGCCCACACATCGCGCGGTTCTTCGGGGATGTCGCTCGCCGGTACAGGATGACCGTGGGACGTGATCGTCCGCAGGGGATTCGGTGTGACGGGAGGGGCCCCCGACAGAGGTTGACGCCTGGTAACGCGCGGAGCGTTCCAGCCCCTGCCGGGGGCGATCTTGTGTCCCGTTAGGGACTGTAGGCCAGCCCTGCTAGCCCCGGCTAGCCTCTGGGGTGGTCTGCGCTAGCTATGGCCCCAGGAGCCTAGGACCCTAGGCTCTGTGTCATGATCGACAGGGAGGGGCCGGTCCCGCCGTACCGGCAGGTCGCCAACGCGCTGCGAGCGCGCATCGAGTCGGGTGAGATCCCGCCCGGCCGGCGCATACCTTCCCTGGTCGAGCTGGAGGCCGAGTTCCCCGTCGCCCGCGACACGCTCCGTAAGGCCGTCAAGGTGCTGCGGGATGAGGGCCTGGTGGAGACGGTCAGCGGCATGGGCGTCTACGTCGTCCAGCGCTAGGGCAGCCACACGTCCTGTCCTCGCCGCCGCACGATGATCCGGTAGTCGCCGGGGCCAGGACGTCCCGCCCGGAGCCACTCGAAGAAGATCGTCTCCAGCGTGCTCCACAGCGGCCGGTCGAGGCTCTGGGACACCTGGACGTCGCCATCGCCGTCGACCGTGACCGTCGCCCAGCCAGCGCCGGCCAGGTCACGCAGCCGCATCACCCAGCCGTCCCAGCCGTCGCCGCCCTCCCATCCCGCGCTCATGATGCTGAGGTGCGGCGCAGCGGCCGCCAGCGCCAGCCCGAACCCCTTGTCGAGCGCGTCCCAGGAGGTACGAGGGTCGAGCCGCCCCGGGCGAGCGATCCCATCGTCGGGGCCGGGCGGCGGCCAGCTGTGGCGCTGGGAGCGGAGCATCATGAACCCGCAGCTGCCGTGCACGCGGCCGACGGCACTGCCGTCGTCGAGGACGTCCAGGCGGAGCTGGTATCCCCACTGGCCGGGCATCGGCATCCACGGCAGGACGATCACCCCGCCGGGCCGGGTCTGTTCCACCCAGGCGTACGGGATGTCACGCACCCCGCAGGTGACGTGCACGCGATCCCAGGGTGCGCCGTCCGGAGCGCCGCGAGCGCCGTCTCCCATCATGACGACGGGCGTGGCGCCGGCGGCGTCGAGGTGCACCGCGGCAGCCGCGGCCACGTCCCGGTCGATCTCGATACTGGTGACCTGCTCACACCGCCAGGCGAGCAGGCCGGCGGTCCAGCCGCTGCCGGTGCCGATCTCGAGCACGCGGTGGTGCTTGTCGGCGTCGAGCAGACACAGCATCTCGGCCACGACGTGCGGCGAGGAGAGCGAGGAGGTCGGGTAGGCGTTGACGTCGGAGATGTCGGCCGCGCCGTCGTCCCGCTGGGTGATGATCGCCGTGTTGGAGTAGACCGCCGACCACCAGGCCTTGGGGTCGCGGTCGCGGTCGATCAGGTGTTCAGCGCCGGAGTTGTCCTGAGGCTGGGCCCACGCCACGGTGGGGACGAACTCGTGTCGCGGCACCCGCTCCATGGCGTAGATCCAGGCGCGCTGGGCCAGGATGCTCGGGTCGAGCACACCGCTCGATACCAGGTAGGAGGTCAGATCAGTGCAGGAGGCCAGATCAGTCACGTCCTGAGCCCTCTCAATCGTCGTCCGACGGCGGAGGGGGCGGGTCCCCACCGGGCGGCCGGCAGCCGAGCGCGGGGTCGCAGCCGGGCCGGCACTTCGGCTCGCACTGGCCGTCGCCGTCCGGTGCACATACTGGCATCCGCTTGACGGTCAGCCCGTGCTCTCGCGCGAGCTGGTGTGCGCCGGCGTACAGGTCGGCGACGGGCTTCTCGCGCACGTCCCCGGCGCGCAGCCATCTCCCGAGCGGGCAGACCGTCATGCTGCCGTCCGGCAGGATCGAGGCGATGCCGCTGCCGCACCGGCCGCACAACTCTCCGGCGTCGCAGCCGCCGCCGGCGGGGCGGCCGAGGATCCGCATCCGGTCGACGCCCACGTCGGTGATACCGAGCTCGGCGAGGTCAGCCTTGGCCTGGTCGATCCGCTGGCCGTTGCCGAGGTCGACGATCCCGACCCGGAGCGGGATGCCCATCGCCACCGCCTGGCCGATGTTGGCGCGGGTGCGAGGCAGCGCGTTGCGGCGGGTGATCTCCAGATGCTGGGCGGGATCGTCGGTGTAGTACGAGGTGGCCAGGCGCACGCCGGGCTGGGCGAACAGCTCCCACAGGGCCGGGGTGACCCGCACGAGGTTCGAGTACACCTCGACCTCCATACCCCGCCCGAGCGCGTGCGTGACGAGCCCCGGCAGCCCCGCGTACAGCGTCGGCTCGCCGCCGATCATCTGCACCGTGGACACGCCGAGCGCGGCCGCCTGGTCGATGACCGCGATCCAGTCGTCGTAGGTCATCGACCCCTCCGAGCCGGCAGGCCCGGAGTGGTTGTAGCAGTGGACGCACTCCAGCTGGCACTTTCCGGTGAGCTCCAGCCACAGGAAGGTGAGCGGCGGGGCGGGTGGTGCGCTACTGGGGGGTGCGATGGGCGCGATGGTCATCGTCGGCCTTTCGTCCTTGTGGGTGAGGTGCGTGAGATGGGGCCGGGGTCCGTCGGCGGGCGGACCCCGGCCCGGCCCGGCGAGCCACCACGCCGGGCTAGGACCCGCGCCGGAAGGGTGTGGAAGGGGGCGCGGGGCGGAGGCTGCCGGCCCGCCGCCGTTCGCAGGCGGCGGGCCGGGCCGTCTAGGTGCCGGGGTCCGGGCGGCGCGCCAGCAGGATGGCGACGGCCTGGTCGGCTAGGGCCGCCGCCTGCTCGGGGTAGCTCTCCCTGGTGATCACCTGCTGCACCTCGGCCGTCGCCATCCGCGCGCCGACGGCGCGCTTGTAGGTGGATGTCCATCCGGCCGGGGTGCGCTCGTGGTCCCAACGGGGGAACGCCTTCGCCAGGAGCTCCAGCCGTTCCTCATCCGTGCGCTGCTGCGCTCGGACGAACGGGATGCTCAGCATCCGGGATCACCAGCCGCGGGCGCCGACGGGCGGGCGCCGACGCAGGCCAGCACCTTGCCATGCACGTAGGAGGGGTGACGGGCACCGACGCTCCGGTCGAGCCGCACCTCCTGGATCATGCCGGCCGCCCCGGGCGGGAGCTCGGCAAGCTCCTCCTGGAGCCGGTGGACGGCGCGCGCGGGCTGGCTGGTGACGCCACAGGCGCCACGGCTCGACTTTGCGTCGCGTACGGCCCATGAGTAGAGGATGGGCTCGGCGTCCTCGGTGGCGCTATGGTCGGTCATGGGTCAGGAACCACCTTCCTGATCAAGTCCCCGGGCCGGCGGTGCAGTCGTTCGGTCCGGGGGCGACATGTATCGGGAGATGTGCGCGCGGCACGCGACGACCGGCCAGCGGCGACCGTAAAGTTCGACGTCACCGGCGGGAGAGAGCCGTCCGTGGACGGCACCGCAGTCGATGCAGGCCATGCCGTGCAGCCGCGCGATGCTGACCGAGTCGCGCACCTTGATCGGTGCGGGTGGTGCGGCTGACTCCGTCATGACTCAGATGGTGACAGCGCGGGAAGGCCGTAAGTAACCCAGCGAGGGTTACCTGTATCAGGTGGCGTGGCACCACTCAGCGAAGCCGGTGAGACTCTCGGCGTGGCCGCGCTTTAGCCGGCGCAGCGTGGCGGCGTCCTCGCGCACCCAGCGGTGATCGCGCGTGTGCTGGGGGGCGATCCGTCGGGCGACCTTCAGCGACTCGAAGGCGTCGTCGGGCAGGCCCGACCAGAGCTGGGCGCGGGCGAGCTCGATGTAGAAGCCGGACCGGCGTTCGGCGGGCAGGTCGGGCGGAGGCGCCCACTCCCGGGCAACGTCCAGGGCGCGGTGCACGTGGTCGCTGCCCAGGCTGACGGCGACCGACACCTCGTGGATGCGCACGCTGCTCGGGCCGAAGGCGGTGCCCCCGTAGATGGCCTCGGGCACCTGGTCGCCCAACCGCCGCGCCTCGGCGAGATGGGTGTCGGCCGCCGAGGCGTTGCCCGCCCGACCGGCGATGACGGCGGCGCGCATGTGCAGGGCGCCCCGGGCGGCGATAGCTGGCGCGGCGCGCGGGGCCGGCCCGGCGTCGAGGGCGAGTTCCAGGGCGCGGAGGCCTTGCTGGTGAGCGTCCGCGGCGAAAAACGTCTCGGTACGGACGTAGGCGGTGGTGGCGGCCAGGTTCGGGTCGTTCGCCAGGGCGGAGGACCACCGCATCAGTTCGATGAGTCGCGCGGACAGGTCGTAGGCGCCGACCTTGTAGGCGACGGCGTCGGCGCTGCGCAGTGCGGACGCGGTGAGCGCGGCCACCGCAGGGTCGCGCTCGGGCCCGGCCCGGAAGAGCTCGGTGAGCAGGTCAGGCAGGCGACGGGTGATCTGCACGTACTGGGAGGCGAGCCGCCACGTCACCGTGTCTGCCACTGCGGCACTCAGTTCCGATAGCGGGCGGACGGGCCCGTCGTCGGGCAAGTCGTAGGCGGCGATGGCCGCCGACAGCGTAGGCAGCGCTGCCACGATGCGCGAGCTCGCCTGGGCGCGATCCGCCAGGAGCAGGGACGGGTCGATGCCGATCGCGGCGGCGAGCGCCTCGACGACGCTGTCGCTCGCTCCTCTCACCCCGCGTTCGATCTTCAACAGCGTGCCGAGGTGGATGTCTGCCGCTTCGGCCAGTTGCCGCTGCGTGAGGTGGGCGACGCTGCGGTAGTAGGCGATGCGCCGGCCGATCCCGCCGTGGGGGGCTGTGGACATGGGGGCTCCAGGTGGGCTCTGCTCGGACTGTAGCGAGCCGGTGACTGGTCTGCCCGGCGTTTGCGCTATCCAGCCACGTCGACAAGCTCGGAGAGGCTGCCAACGCGCCAGTCGGCTGCTGCTGCGGCCGGGTCGTCGGCCCACAGATGTCCCCACGGCCCGCGCCGGATGTGCGCGGTCCGAAGTCCTGCGGCTTGGGCCGGCGCGACGTCGTTGGCGGGGTGGTCGCCGACGTACACGATCCGGTCGGGCGGCACCTCGGCGAAGCGGACCAGGCGGGCGAAGAAGGCTGCGTCGGGCTTGGCGACGCCCCACTCGCCCGACGTGGCGATCCCGTCGGCAGGAAGGTCAAGCGCACGTAGCAGCTGGCCCACGCGGCGCGTCTGGTTCCCGGCGATGAGCACACGGTGGCCGGCCTGGCGTAGCGCGGCCAGCGCCGGGCGGACGTCGGGGTAGAGGTCGGCCTCCTCGATGCATTCGCCGCGGCCGGCGGCCTCACGGGCGTCGTACTCGGCGGCCAGGTCGACGCCGGGGCGGAGGAGGCGGACGGCGTCGGCGTTGTCTCGGCCCTGGGCGACGACGGCGCCGACGAGTGCGGACAGGGTGTGGCGGGGGACGTCGAGCCAGTCGGCCCACGAGGCCCAGTAGCGGTCGTCGCGGACGATGGTCTCTCCGACATCGAATGCGAAGGTGAGCACATGGCGAGCCTATGTGTCGGCGTTTGGGGGGTTTATGCCGGGGACCGCACGGCCAGAGCGGTGACGCCTGGGAGCGACCGCCTGACCGTGCGGCGATTTCAGCCCTCGCCTGCCGTGACCGTAACCCGGGATCCGGCGGTCTACGGGGTGGTTCAGGTGGGCGATCTTCTACCTGGGTGGGGTATTCCTGTACCTGAGGGCGATCTTTACTACCCATGTGCGGCGAGGGCGTCTATCTTCGAGGGGACGCCTGGGCCGGTGAGACGCTCCGCCCGGCGCGGAGTCAGGCGGGGCGTCTCCTGGGCGGTCAGCTCACCCGCCGCTCGCCCGCCCGCCGGTCGGCTACTCCGGCGTCGACCAGGCGCTGACGGCGCCGCTCACGCAGCGACACCACGCCGAGCCGGATCCGCTGCGCCTCCAGGAGCGCGCGGCCCTTCTGGATCAGCTCGTGCACGGACTGCTTCCGGATGCCGAGGATGGCGACGATCTCGCCCAGCGTGTAGTCGCCGCCCTCCTTCGCCGAGCGGGCCGCGCGGGCGATCGCGCGCAGCTTGGTCCGGCGCAGGTCCTCCATCAGCTCATCGATGAGCACGAGGTTGGCCGGGTCGCCGGCGGCGTGGTCCTCCATGCGGCGGAAGAAGCGGCTGAGGTTGGCGGCGAGCTCGGCAGGCTCGGTCACGTGGTCGCGGCGCGCCATCACGCACCAGCCTTCGCGCGTCGGTGGGCGCGGAGCCTGGCCCCGCCTTCGACCCGGGCCAGCGCCCGGCGGGCCTCCGCGATCGGCTTGTCTAACTGGGCGAGGATCGCGCGGCACTCGGCGATCAGCTCGGTCACGTTGCCGCGCTCGATGTACGGGGTCCACTCGGTGCCCGCCATGCGGTGATGGTGGATGTCCTGAATCTCGGCCATCACCGGGTAGAAGGACTCCAGCACCGTCTCCCAGTCCCACTCACCGAAGTCGGCGCGCGTGATCTCGGTCATGACCCCGCCTCCTCGATGCTCGGTGTTCCAGGGTCAGGCTGAACCTGACTCCGGATCGCGGCGGAGAGCTTGCGGGCTACGCCGTGCAGGGAGGCCCGCGGGAACTCAGCACGGGGCCACTCAGCCATCCGGGCCTCAAGCCACCCGCGCGGGTCGGCGAGGTCGAAGCTGGCGGTGAAGTTGGCGACGCGCACGCCCGGCTCGGGGGAGCGTTCGAGCACGGTGGCGAGGGCGCGGCGCTGGCCGTCTGTGATGTGGATGCGGACTCGCACGGCAGGCTCCAGGAGAGGCGGTGCGCTCATCCTGGTCGCGGCCGTGGGGTCATGTCGAGGGGGAGTGGGGGGCCGCGAGCTGCGGCGAATGATGTCGGGAAGCATGGGCTTCGTCCTCGCTAGGGAGTTGTGTGTAGCGAAGATTGAGTACCACGAACGTGCAGACCAGGATGAAGATCGTGAAGAAGATCCACGCCGTGGGGTGACGGGTCATCACCTCCCGGGCGATGTTGCCCCAGTCGTCGCCCGTCATCGTCTGGAAGAGCGTGAACAGCGACGTGGGCAGCGTGCCGAACCGTTCCGGCGCGGTGTTCCCGTACAGCTTGGTGGCCAGGACGGCGGCCACGTACAGGACGAGGGAGAGCAGCAGCACGATCGAGCTCATCCCGGGCATGGCGCGCAGCAGGGCCGAGACGACCCGCCGCAGGCTGGGCACCACCGACAGCAGGCGCAGCGCGCGCAGGATGCGCAGCGAGCGCAGCACCGACAGGCCGCCCGTGGCGGGCGCGAGGGCGATGGCGACGATCACGGTGTCGAAGATGTTCCACGGGTCGCGCGGGAAGTCCGCGCGCTCGACGTACACCTTGGCCGCGAGCTCCGCCACGAAGATGTAGAGCGCCACGTGGTCGACGGCGGTGAGCAGGCCGCCGTACCCCGCCACGACGGACGGCACCGTCTCCAGACCGAGCGTGGCCGCGTTGATCAGGATGACGGCGACGATGAAGCGCTGGAAACGCCGGTGCGCCAGGACGGCGCGGGTGCGTTCACGCACGGGGTGCTGCTCCTCGGGGGACGGCGGCGGTCCCGCCCATCTTCCCGCAAAACGATCAATCCGTAGGAATCAACCGGAACACCCGCAACTCCCGCCCCGACCGCTCGGTGTAGCGCGCGTACACGGCCTGGTGGGCGACCAGCCGCGGCCACGCCTCCGCCCGCTCCGCGCCGGTCAGCAGCGACGCGGTGACCGGGAACTCGCGCCCGCCGAAGCGGACCGTGGCCTGCGGCCGGGCCAGCAGGTTGGCCGTCCACGCCGGGTGGCGGGGGCCGCCGAAGTTGCTGCCGACGACCAGCAGCGCGCCGCCGGGCTCCGGCAGGCAGGCCAGCGGGACGGCGCGCGGCAGCCCCGACTTGGCCCCGGTCGTGGTCAGCAGCAGGGCGGGGATGCGCCCGCGCTCGGTCATGCGGCTGCCCGCGAGCCTGCGCGCCACCGGGTCGAACGCGCGCATCAGCCGCGGCCCGGCCTGGGAGAACCAGGCGGAGCCGGCGAGCTTCTGGGAGAGGGCCTTGATCATGCGCGGAGTCTAGCTTGATCACCTGCGGCGCCGTCTCGCTCTGTGGTATAAATCCTGCCTATTCGCCAGCCGACGGGGGAGCGCCGATGTCCTATCCCAACTACGGCCCTTCCTATTACGGCCCGCCGCCGCAGACCCATCCCAACGGCACCACGATCCTGGTGCTGGGCATCCTGAGCCTGGTGGTCTGCGCGATCCTCGGCCCGTTCGCCTGGAACATGGGCACCAAGGCGCTGCGTGAGATCGACTCCAGCGGCTACGTCTACGAGAACCGCGGCATGATCCAGGCGGGCCGCATCTGCGGGATCGTCAGCACCTGCCTCATGCTGGCGGTCGTCGGCCTCTACGCCATCATGTTCGTCTTCTTCGGCGGCATGGCGCTGCTCGGCGGCGTCTCCAGCTCCCTCTAACCGCCCAGGCCCCGTTCCAGCAGGTCGAACGCCCGCTCGGTCTGCTCCTTCAGCGCGGGCTCGATCACGCTCCACGGCTCACCGGCGGCCATCCGGCGCACCGCGTAGCCGGACAGCGCGCGGGTCGCGCCGAGGATCTGCGCGGCGACCACCCGCGGCGTGACGTCGTCCCCGTCGCGATCGAGCGCCGCCGCCAGCGCCTCCTCGCGCTCGTCCTGGATCTCGCGGATGCGGGCCAGCAGCGACGGGCTGGCGCGCACCAGCGCGTCGAACACCTCGGCCCCCTCGTTGAAGCCGTAGCGCCAGCTCCGCGTGGCGATCGCGTCGAGCACGTCGCGCCGGAACGCCCGCACCACGCTCTCGCCCGGCTCGCGCCGCCGCGCGACCTCCTCCGGCCTGCCCTCGGTCCAGTCGCGCCGGTCGAGGAACAGGTCCTCCTTGGCCGGGAAGTAGTTGAACACCGTGTTGACCGACACGTCGGCGGCCCGCGCCACCTCGGCCACGGTCACGCTGTCGAACCCGCGCGCCGCGAACAGCCCCATCGCCACGTCCGCGATGCGCTGCCGGGTCTCGCGCTTCTTCCGCTCCCGCAACCCCATGCCCGCCATCGTACCCAAATTGCAGTGACTCCAAATTTGTGGTTACTCTAATTTTGGAGGCGATGAAGTGATCAACACGATCGGTCTGACGAAGACCTTCGACGGCGGCGCGACAGCCGTCGCCGACCTGACCATGTCCGTGGAACCCGGCGAGATCGTCGGCTTCCTCGGCCCCAACGGCGCCGGCAAGACCACGGCCATGCGCATGCTCACCACCCTGCTCGGGCCCACCTCGGGCACCGCCGTCGTGGCCGGCCACGACCTGCTGGCCGACCCGCGCGAGGTGCGCCGCCGCGTCGGCTACGTCTCGCAGACCGGCGGCGTCGACCCCGCCGCCCCCCTGCGCGAGGAACTGCTGCTCCAGGCCATGCTGTACGGGCTCAGCCGGGCCGAGGCGGCGGCCGGGACCGCCGAGTCGCTGGCGCTGCTCGGCCTGACCGGGCTGGAGGACAGGCCGGGCGGCGCGCTGTCCGGCGGGCAGCGGCGCCGCTTCGACATCGCGTTCGCGCTGGCGCACCGGCCCGTGCTGCTGTTCCTGGACGAGCCGACGACCGGGCTCGACCCGCGGAGCCGGGCCGCGCTGTGGGACCACGTCCGCACGCTGCGCGCCGAGCGCGGCGTCACGGTCTTCCTCACCACCCACTACCTCGACGAGGCCGACGCCCTCTGCGACCGGCTGCTGATCATGGACCACGGCCGCGTCGTCGCCGAGGGCGCCCCGGCCGCGCTCAAGACCGGCGGGCGCACGCTGGACGAGGTGTTCCTGGACGTCACCGGCAGGCCGCCGGCCGAGGAGGCGGGCGTCTGATGCGCGACACCTGGATCCTGTTCCGCCACAGCGTGCGGGCGAGCCTGCGGCAGAAGGCCGGGGTGCTGTTCGGCGCCGTCCAGCCGCTGCTGTTCCTCCTGCTGTTCGGGCCGATCTTCGTCACGATCGGCACCTGGGAGACGCTCGTCCCCGGGCTGATCGTGCAGCTCGGGCTGACGAGCACCGGCCTGGCCGGCTTCGGCGTGGTCTTCGACCGGCGCTCGGGCGTGCTGGAGCGGCTGCGCGTCACCCCGGCGAGCCGCCTGTCGCTGCTGCTCGGCCGGGTGCTCGGCAACGCGGTCACGCTCGTCGCGCAGACGCTGCTGCTGGTCGCCGCCGGCTACGCCTTCGGCATGCGCGCCCCGCTCGCCGGGCTGGCGGCGGGCCTCGCGCTCGTCGTCGTGCTCGGGACCGGGCTGGCCGCGCTGTCGTACGCGATCGCGCTCACGATGGACGAGCACCTGTTCGCGCCCGTGATGAGCACGGCCGTGGTGCCGCTCGTGCTGCTGTCGGGCTCGTTCCTGCCCATGTCGATGGCGCCGGGCTGGCTGGACGCCCTGTCGCACGCCAGCCCGTTCCGTTACGTGCTGGAGGCCCTGCGCGAGCTGTTCGCCGGCCGCTACGCCTCCGCCACGGTGGTCACCGGCGTGGCCGTGGCGGTCGCGTTCGCCGCGATCGGCCTGCTGGTGGGCACGCGGGTCTTCGGCGAGCGGGCCGCCTGACGGGGGATCAGGCCGCGCTCCTGGCCCGGCGGCGCAGCGAGGCGAGCACGCCCGCCGGGTCGACGATCCCGTAGCCGTAGCCGTAGTCGAACCCCACCTCGCTGCGGTCCTCGGCGGTGCGCCGCAGCAGCGCGCGCAGCTGCGACGGCGACAGCCGGGTGGCGGGCCACAGGGTGCGCACCGCCGCGACCAGGCCCGCAGCCACCGGCGCCGCCGCCGACGTGCCCGAGTCGGGGGTGCCGTCGCCGAACGCGGCGGACCCGTCGAAGTGCGTGTAGGCGCACACGTCGGGCTTGCGCGCGGTCAGCCGCCCCGGCCCCTGGGAGGAGTAGCCGACCCGGACGCCGTTGACGTCGACGCCGCCGACCGACAGCGCCTTCGGGTGGGAGTTGCCGCCCGAGATCGGCCGCTCGGTGTAGGCGCACCGGCTGTCGGGGCACTCGCGCCCGCAGTTGCCCGCCGCGAACACCACGTCGGCGCCCGCCGCGTCGAGGCTCGCGATCATCAGGTTGAACGGGTGCGCCCCGTTGTCGGAGTAGTTGCCCGGATGCCCCACGGGGAAGTCCCACTCGGGGGAGAACGACCCCCACGAGTTGTTCACCACCAGCGCCTTGGACCCGGCGGGCTGCGCGTCGATCACCGTGCGCAGGTGCGCGAACGCCGCCACCGCGTCGGACAGCAGCCCGTCGAGCGCCGAGCCGCCCGGCCGGGTGGAGCGCAGCAGCGGGAGGTCGAGCAGCCGCGCCTGCGGCGCCCCGAGGAGCGCGTCGAACGCGCACATGGTGCCGTGGTCGACCTCCGACTCGCCCGGCCTGTCGGGCACCCCCGCCGGGCGCCAGCTCCGCTCGGCGTCGAGCGCGACCGGGCGGCCGAGCCGCCGGGTGAGGTGGGCGAGGTTGATGCCCGTGTCGAGCACGGCCAGGGGCACGTTCGAGCCGTCGAGGCCCTCGGCGTGCAGGCTCGGCACGTTGAGCAGCCGCTCCACGTCGTGCCAGGTGCCGGAGGGGCGGTCGCCGCCGCACAGCGGCGAGGACTCGATGACCGGGTCGGCGAACACCCCGACGACGTCGGGCCGCAGCGTGGGCAGCAGCGCCATCCGGGTGGCGCGCTCGTCGTCGGAGATCGTGCCGCGCACCAGCACCGAGGCGTCCTCGGCGGCCAGCGAGAAGCGCAGCGGCTGGTTGAGCGAGAGCGGGTCGCCGCCCGTGGCGGGCACGGGCCGAGGCAGCGCCACGGGGGTGAACTCGGTGTCGAGCTCGACACCGGGCAGGCCGTCGGCGACGTCGGCGGTCGTGGCGCGCCGACCGGGATCGGCGACGGCCGCGACCAGATCGGGTGAGGGGCGAAGCTGGATGAGCACACGCATGAGAGTCACCACCGGGGGGTCTGACGAAGCGAACCTTTCCACATTCCTGCATCCGCCGCGCCACGTCCACCGTGACTTGACCTGCTAAAACGCCGTAAAAGCCGCTTAGTACACGAAGATTGTTCTCGGCCTTTCAGGCTTCCGTCCGGGACGATCGTTCACTACCGTGAGTCAGCATGACGCTCCAGGCGCAGAAGGCGGTCGACGGCGGCGGCACCAGCGACCACTGGCTGGCGGTGCGCCCGAGGCTCGTCCTCGCCAGCGCCTTCATGCTCTTCCTGGAGCTGGCCCTGATCCGGTGGACCGGCTCCAACATCGTCCACCTGAGCTACTTCACCAACTTCGTGCTGCTCGGCTCGTTCCTCGGCATCGGCCTGGGCTTCCTGCGCGTCGGCCGCTCCCGCCGCCAGCCCTACTACTCGCCGCTCGTGCTGTTCGGCCTGGTGCTCGTCGTCCTCACCTTCCCGGTCACCGTCGACCGGCAGACCGAGGGCGTCCTCTACTGGACCAGCCTCGGCACCACCGGCCCGCCCGCCTGGGCCATCCTCCCGGTCATCTTCTGCGCCGCCGCCGTCATCCTCATGGGCCCCGCCGAGCTGGTCGGCCGCTGCTTCCCCGAGCTGCCCCGGCTGGAGGCCTACCGCTACGACCTGATCGGCAGCCTCACCGGCATCGCCGCCTTCACCGCGTTGTCGTTCCTCAGCGCGCCGCCGGTGTTCTGGGGCCTGATCGCCGCCGTCTGCTACGCGATCCTGCTCGTGCCCCGCCCCCGCCTGCCCTACGCGGCCCTCGTCGTCGTCCCCTCGTTGGCCGTCGTCGGCCTGCTGCTCGCCGAGACGCTCACCGCCGGCGCCGTCTGGTCGCCCTACTACAAGGTCACCACCCGGGCGATGCAGGTGCTCGGCGTCCCCGCCACCGACATCGCCGTCAACGGCATCCCGCACCAGCTCGCCTCGCCCGCCGTCGCCCGCCTGCAGTGGGAGGGCCAGTACGGGCTGCCCTACCAGCGGGCCGCCGCCGCGCCCGACGACGTGCTCATCGTGGGCGCGGGCAGCGGCACCGACGTCGCCATCGCGCTGCTCAAGGGCGCCAAGCACGTCGACGCCGTCGAGATCGACCCCAAGCTGCGCGAGCTCGGCGGCTCCGTGCACCCCGACCGCCCCTACTCCGACCCGCGCGTCACCACCCACGTCACCGACGGGCGCGCCTTCCTGGAGCACACGAGCAAGAAGTACGACCTCATCCTGTTCGCGCTGCCCGACTCCCTCACGCTCGTGTCGGGGGCCAGCTCGCTGCGGCTGGAGAGCTACCTGTTCACCGTGGAGGCCATGCGGGCCGCCCGCGAGCACCTCAAGCCCGGCGGCGCCTTCTCCATGTACAACTTCTACCGCGAGACCTGGCTCGTCGACCGGCTCGCCAGCACCGTGCAGAGCGCCTTCGGCCACAAGCCCTGCGTCGACGTGGTCAGCATCCGCGGCCAGCAGGCCGTCATCACCGCCGGCGACACCCCCGCCGCCCAGCGCTGCGGCGTCGAATGGCCCGGCGCCGCCGCCACCAGCCCGCCGCCCGCCGACGACGACCGGCCCTTCCTCTACCTGAAGGACCGCACGATCCCGCCGATCTACATCATCACCCTCTGCCTCATCCTCATCGTCAGCCTGCTCGCCGTCCGCCTCGTCGCCGGCCCCTACCGCCGGATGCGCCCGTACGCCGACCTGTTCCTGCTCGGCGTGGCGTTCCTGCTGCTGGAGACCAAGAGCGTGACCGGGTTCGCGCTGCTGTTCGGCACCACCTGGGTGGTCAACGCCATCGTCTTCGCCGGCGTGCTCGTCGCCGTGCTCGCCGCCGTCGAGGTGACCCGCCGCTTCCGCACCCCACCCCTGCCGGTCATGTACGCGGTGCTGCTCGGCGGGCTCGTGCTCGCCTGGCTCGTGCCCAACCAGTGGCTGCTGTCGCTCCCGCTGCCGCTGCGCGCCCTCGTCGCCGTGACC
The DNA here is from genome assembly GCF_040639085.1 of Nonomuraea sp. NPDC023979. Taxonomy (NCBI): domain Bacteria; kingdom Bacillati; phylum Actinomycetota; class Actinomycetes; order Streptosporangiales; family Streptosporangiaceae; genus Nonomuraea; species Nonomuraea sp. NPDC023979. The sequence continues at coordinate 29,661 of NZ_JBEZZG010000037.1, read as the reverse complement.
GTCGCGTTCCTGCCGATCTTCGCGGCCAACGTGGTGTTCGCCAAGCGGTTCGCCGACTCCGCCGACGCCACCACCTCCTTCGGCGCCAACCTCCTGGGCGCCATGGTGGGCGGCTGCCTGGAATACCTCGCGCTCGTCATCGGTTATCAGGGGCTGCTCATCGTGGCCGCCGTCCTTTACCTCGGCGCGTTCGCCCTGTTGCCCCGCCGGGCACTGGCCTGAAACCCCCACGGGGCCGGGTTTGCCGGGGCACTTATGGCTTGACCTGGGCTTTTGGGAATGTTTGGGGTAGCCTCGTGGTTGTAACCACCTGAGCGCCCATGAGTCCGGCTCCGCGCGGCGATGTCCCCGGTGACCGAGCGACCCCGGCGGCTCGATCATCCAGCACCTCTTCTTCCGCAGTGGCCCACGCGCCCCGTCGAGGTGTCCCGCAGTAGCTCCGCGTGTCCACGCGGACGCATGCTGTCCACATCCAGGAGGAAATACCGCATGACCATCACCAGCAACCTGCGCAAGTTCCGCAAGAGCGCGCTGCTGGCCATGGCCACCGCCGTGACGGCCGTGGGCATCGCCGGCCCCGCCATGGCCGTCCCCGCCGACCTCCCCTACGGGCAGGACGTCTCCAACTACCAGCCCGCGCACGACTGGGCCGCCAGCGGCGCCGACTTCGGCATCGTGAAGGCCACCGAGGGCGTCGACTTCAAGGACCCGACCTTCGCCCGCCACTGGAAGGAAATGGACAAGAACAAGCTTGTCCGCGGCGCCTACCACTTCGGGCACCCCGCCAACGACCCCATCGCCGAGGCGGACTTCTTCCTCGCGGCGGTCGACAGCCAGCCCGCCAAGGCCGGCGACCTGCTCGCCCTCGACCTCGAGGTCACCGACGACATGCCGTCCGCGCACGTCAACGCCTGGGCCAAGAAGTGGCTGGCGCACGTGAAGGCCAAGACCGGCGTCACGCCGCTGTTCTACAGCAGCCAGTCCTTCGCCGAGGAGCACGGCGCCGGGCTGGGCGCGTACCCGCTCTGGGTCGCCAACTACGGCAAGGCCAAGGGCACCGTCACGCCGCCCGCCGACTGGAAGTCCTGGGCCATCCACCAGTACTCCGACGACCCGGTGGACCAGAACGTCTCGGCGCTGACCGTCGACCAGCTCCGCGCCCTGGGCCGCCCGGCGAAGTGACCCCCGGGCCGGGACCCGAACCACCCGCCCCCTGAGAGAGCGGCCGCGCGACGCGCGGCCGCTCTTCGGCGTCCGCGGCCTTCCGGTCGCGGTCCAGGCAAAGATCATCCCAGAGGTGGATCACTCACCTGATCCACCTCCCGAACCGTCCCTAGTTACCGGCCCGGCGGCGTCGCCATGTGCCGGGTGCCATGCCCTCGTGCCGGCGGAACGCCCGGCTGAAAGCGGCGTCGGTGTCATATCCGATCGCATGGGCGATCTGCTGCAGACTCGCCTCGGTGTCACGCAACAGCGTTTTGGCCCGGTGCATGCGCCAGTAGGTGAGGTAGCTGATGGGTGATTCGCCTGTCTTTCGTTTGAACGCTACGGCGAACGCCGCCCGCGACATCCCGGCTCTGCACGCGAGTGCCCCCACCGTCCACGGATGCGCAAGATCGGAGTGCAGGTCCCGCAGTGCCGGCTCGAGCTGCGGGTCGCTGAGAGCGGACAGCCATCCGGATGAGCTCTTGGCGGGCGACGAGACATAGGTGCGAAGGGCGTACACGAAGAGGGCATCCGCCAGGCGGCTCATGAGAAACTCGGCACCGAAACCGGAGAGAATCCGCTCCTGTTCCAGCAGCTTGAAGGTGGAGCGCAATGCGTCACCGGCCGAGTTGTCGGGATCGAGCCGCAGCACAGGAGGCAGCACTTCCAGTAGCGGTTCGGCGACACTCGTGTTGAAGGACAACCGGGCCGAGACGATCTCCGTCGCCGGTCCCGTTGTGCCGTGACGCACGGAAGGTCCCCGTCCGGCCGCCAGAAGGCTCTCGCAGCTGACCAGAGATCGCCCCGGCTCGTCCGCGAGGATGAACTCGGAGCCGGCCCGGACCAGAAAGCAGATGCCAGGGGCGAGCAGCTCCGGGGCGGCGCCCGTGTCCGGCTGCCACCAGCAGCGCCCGCTTTTGATCATCATCACGTACGAGGCGCCGGGCGACTTGAAGGAGATCCCCCAGGCTCCACGGGCCTCCACGCTCACGAACCGCGAGTCCTCGACAGCTCCCGCCGTCAGGACATCATCGAGGGCATCCATCTCGCAATCCTAGACGTTCAGTCATAAAAGCAAGACGATTAACGTTCCTCCGTCCTGACCAGCCGCCGTAGCGTGAACAGCACACGGGCAGCACGTGGGCAGAGGACGGGGCCCGAAGCGATCGGCCACGGTCCCTCCGCAGGCCGGGAACATCACCCGTCATCTGTCCACCACAGCATCCGGCCCACATCCACACCACTGGAGTTGACTTGCCTGAGTTCATTGCCCCGGCTCCCTCGGTTGCCGTCGCCTTCCACTCCGGATACGGGCACACCGCCGTCCTCGCCGAGGCCGTCCGGCGGGGCGCGGCAGACGCCGGCGCCGACGTCAGCCTCATCCCGGTGGACACCATTCGAGACGAACAGTGGCAGCAATTGGACGATGCCGACGCGATCGTCTTCGGCTCACCCACCTACATGGGCAGCGCGTCTGCCAAGTTCCACGCGTTCGCCGAAGCCACCAGCCGCCGCTTCTCGGAAGGCCGCTGGGCTGACAAGCTCGCCGCCGGCTTCACCAACTCCGCCTCCATCTACGGCGACAAGGCCGGCACGCTCGCCTTCTTTGCCACTTTCGCCGCCCAGCACCGCATGCTGTGGATCAGTCTCGGCCTTGCCCCCGGCTGGAACTCCACCACCGCCTCCGAGAACGACCTCAACCGCCTTGGCTTCTGGGGCGGTGCCGGAGCTCAGACCCCGCTGGACGGCGGTGTCGACACCGTTCACCCCGCTGATGTCGCCACCGCCGAGCATCTCGGCGCCCGTGTCGCCCGCCAGGCGTCTCTTGTAACGGCCGGACTCCGCGTCGCGTCCGCCGCCTGACGCGACGACCGGCCCTGAGCCCCGGTGCCGGCCCGGGCCTCGCCGTCAGGCCGCGAGCCTGAGTCTGGGCCCCGGTGGCAGGCCGCGCGGCCCCCGGTGTCAGGCCGGGGGCCGGTTCGGTGCTAGAAGCCGCACAGCTCCTCCAGGGATTGCGCCTCCGCCTTCTGGTTGTTGCGCGTGGGCGTCTGCGACGGCTTGGCCGTGACCGACTGCGACGGGGTCGGAGTGACCGCCGGGGCGCCGGGGGAGGCGGCCACGTCCGCGGCCTGGGCGCGGCGGGCCGGCCGCGTCGACGCCTTGATCGCCCGGTCCGTCGCCTTGCGGATCTTCGCCCAGTCCGGGCTGCCCGGCCAGTACCCCGGCGGCACGAACTGCAGGCTGCTGATCCGCGCGTCCTTGACCTTGAGCCCCAGGTTCAGCAGCGGCGGCAGCAGCTCCTGCGGGATGTTCGTCTCCGCCATCCGCCGGGCCGCACCGGCGATCTTGGTGAAGTTGGCCAGGATCTTGTCCGGCGTCGCCTGCTGGGCGAACGCGCCGATGACGCAGCGCTGGCGGCCCATGCGGGAGAAGTCGTCGCTGCCCACCCGGGACCGGCCGTACCACAGCGCCTGCTCGCCCGTCAGCGTCCGGTAGCCCGCCTTGATCGTGCCCGCCGTGCCGAACGTGCCGCCCCACGGCACGTCGTGCTCGACGCGGATCTTCAGGCCGCCGATGGCGTCCACCAGGTCGGCGAAGCCGTACATGTTCATCAGCGCGTAGTAGTCGATCTTCAGGCCGAGCGTGTAGCCGATGGCGTCCATCAGCGCGCGCGGACCCTTGTTCTTGCCCCCGGCCTGCTCCGGGTGGTCGTTGGCGTACTGCCAGACCTCGTTGAGCAGGCCGCCGCCGCGCAGCTCGGCCATGTAGCCGTTGGGGAACACCTTGCGCAGCGGCGACGTCGGGGGGAAACGCACGTGCTGCAGGTTGCGCGGCAGGCTGAACAGCACCGTGTTGCCCGTCGGGATGTGCACGCTGGCGACGTTCATGCTGTCGGTACGCATGCCGGTCCGGTTGCCGGCCGCGTCACCGCCGATGAGCAGGAAGTTGACCCGGTCCTTGCCGTTCCACGGGTCCTCCTCCTTGACCGGCTGCCCGTCCGGGTCGCTGGAGGCGGGGCGGAAGATGTGCGTGATCGTGTTCTTCGTCTCCTGGACCCCGTTGGCCCCGTACCCGAACGGCACCATGACCGCCACGCACAGCACGCCGACCAGGATGCCGGAGATGATCTGACCCTGCCGGTCCAGCCTGGCGGGGCGCAGGGCGGCGTACGAGAAGGCGACGAGGGCGAACCACGCGAGCGCGCACGCGCCGGAGACGATCGTCAGCGTGAGGAGCCAGCCGGGGGAGGCGAACCTGGTGGCCGCGGTGGGGTCGTTCCACACCACCAGGCCGAAGGCCAGCAGGGCCAGCAGCAGCACCGCGTACGAGGAGACCAGGATCAGGCCGGTGCGGCGGCGCCCGGTGCGCAGGTGGGCGGCGCCGGGCAGGACGGCCGACAGCAGCGTCCAGCCGAGCACGCCGCCCAGCGAGAGCGGCTTGGCGAACTGCGGCGCGCTCCCGCCGCCGCCCGTCCGCGAGCCTCCCCGTGAGCCACCGCGTGAGCCACCGCGCAGGCCGCCGCCGATCCGCGAGAACGCGCCCGCCGCGCCCTGCCGCGCACCCGCGCCGCCCCGGCCCGCGGCCTCGTCCTGGCCGTGCCGGCCGGTCCCGTCCGGGCCGGCCGGGTCCGCGTTCGGGTCGCCGGCGCCGCCTCTGCCGCGGCCTGCCTGGCCCCTGCCGCGTCCGGGACGGGTCCCGGCCCTGCCGGAGGCCGCTCCGCCTCTTCCGGAGGCAGATCCGGTCCTCCCGGAAGGCGTCCTGCCCCGCCTGGCGGGCGTCTCACCCTGCTCGGGCGGCGCCTCACTCCGGCTGGGGGCCGCGTCGTTCCGGCTGCGGGCGGCGTCGTCCCGGCCTTGGGGCGTGTCGCCCCGGCCGCGTGGGGTGTCGCCGCGTGGGGTGTCGTCCCGTCCCGCAGCCGGACCGCCCGGGCCGGGGCCGGGGTGCGGGTTGCCGGGCCCAGCGGGAGGCGTCCCGGGCCCTGTGGGAGGGTTCCCGGGGCCGGTGGGGCTTTGGGGGGCTCGCCGGGCCGGGGGCGGCGTGTCGCCGCCGCGGGGGGCTCTGGCGCGGCCCGTGCGGCCCTCGGCGGCGGCGTTCGCGTCTCCGGCGGGGTTCAGGGGAGGGCGGGCCGGGTCTTGGGGGGCGTCGGGCGACTGGCCGGCGGCGGGACGGGAGCGGCGAGGGGTACGCCGTTTCCTGCCACCCCCGGGCGCGGCGCCTGACCCATCCCGATTGCTCACACCGGCTCCTTCACACGCCTACCAGGCAGAACCCGTGGGTTTGCCCCCCATTGGCACAAGATTGCCAGGATTCTAGCTGCCATATATGGACATCAAAGACATGTGCCCAAGCTGAGATGAACGCCATGTGACCTCATGACGTCGCCGAGGAAGGCATCACCCAGGTGTTGCACTGGTACGCCTGGCTCTTCTCCCAGCCCTGCCGGAACCACCGCTGGTTGTTGGCCCGGGAGCCGTGGTCACGCGGGTAGCCGGGATAGTCGCCCACTTGGCCGTAGAACCAGAACAGCTCCCCCCGGCGGGCCGTGTTGATCGGGTAGCTGGCCGCCACCGAACGCATCCACATCCCGCCGAAACACGTTGCCTGGAGCTCCAGGCGCCGGCTGAGCGCGAGCTTGCCGCTGTTGCTCGACGAGTCCAGCGTCTGCGCCCACCACGAGTCCATCAGGCCGGTGATGTTCTGCACGTGATGTCCGTACTCGTGGGCCATCATGCTGATGATCCCGCCATGCCAGGAGATGATCTGGCCGTAGCCGCGCGCGTTGCCGTTCCCCTTGGCCATGGCCGAGGTCGAGGCGTAGATGGTGCTGTTGCGCGGGCAGTAGTACGGCACCATGCTCCCCGGCTGCGGATAGTCCCCGCACGCGCCCCTGCCGCGCCCTGACGCGATCGCGTAGTTCGGCGGCCGGAACGGGATGCCCTGCTTGCTGAGGATCTGGCCCCACGCCCGGTCCATGCACTTGCTGGTCCTGAGGATCAGCGACTTGAGCTGGCTGTGGCTGAAGATGCTCACGTTGCCCGCCCGGCACGTCATCCTCGGCAGCGCGCCCGCCCGGTACATGGTGTTGTTCTTCAGGCTCCGGTTCAGCGTGACCTGGCGGGGCGGCTCGACCGTGGTGTCCGGCTCGTCGCCCCGCGTCGGCGTCTCCGTCGGCCTGCGGGTGGGCTGCTCGGTGGGCTGCTCGGTGGGCTCCCGGGACGGCTCCCGTGTCCGGTTCTCGCGGGGCTCGTACGGGGACGCCGTCGGGATCGCGACCGGCGTCGTCGACTCCGAACGCGAGCCCGACCCGCCGAACAGCGCCGCCCCGATGACGATCAGCAGGAACAGCCCCGCCACCGCGCCGAACACGCCCCCGACGACCCCGGCCACGCCGATGCCGGACTTGCGGCGCGGCGGCTGCCAGTTCCCGTACGGCCCGTGCCCCGGCGGGGGCGGCGGTGGCGGTGGCGGCTGCTGCCAGGGCGCCCCCTGCGGAGGCGGCGGCGGAAACCCGTGCCCCGGCGGCTGCCCCTGCGGCATCCCGTGCGGCGGGCCCTGGGGCATCCCGTGCGGCGGGCCCTGGGGAGGGGCCTGCTGCGGGTACGGGCTGCCCTGCTGTCCCGGGTACGGGCTCCCGGGCGGCGGCCCGGGATGCGGCGGCTGCCCCGGATGGGGCGGCTGGGGATACGGGGTGCCGGGCCCCGGCGCGCCCGGGTACGGGTGCGCGGGCGGCTGCCCCTGGGGCGGGTACGGCGGCTCCTGCGGGGGCCGCTGCGGCGGCTGCCCGTAGCCCGGCGGGGGCCACGGGCGCGAGGGTGGCCGCTGGGGCTGTCCTGGCCCCTGGGGCGGGGGAGGGTACTGCCCGTTGCCTGTCACCGTGTTGCCCCTTGAGTCGCTTGTCCGGAATGCGTGACTTGCTGGGTCACGTCCCGGGGCTTTGCCAAATTTGGGGCAGAAGCATACTGATTTATCACCCGTCACGGATGTAGCAGCACTCGGTTACAGTCCGAAATCATTCGAGGTGATCTCCGCTATGTCCCGCACCCCGCGGCGGCCGTTGTCCTAGCTTCTTTGCCATGAACCTCCAGCAGCTCCGCTATGTGGTCGCGACTGCGGAGCACCGCACCATGACCGATGCGGCCAAGTCGCTTTACATCGCACAACCTGCGCTTTCCCGTGCGATCCGGGATCTTGAGCGGGAGCTCGGCCTGACGCTCTTCGCCCGCTCCGGGCGCGGCGTGGTGGTCACGGCGCAGGGCCGCCGGGTGGTGAAACTGGCGCGGGAGGCGCTCGACGCCGTCCGCGAGATCGAGGGCCTCGCCGGCCACGGCGGCGGCGGGGAGGCGGAGCTGCGCATCGCCTCCACCCCGAGCCTGGAGCCGGGCCTCGCGGGGCGGCTGCTGCCCGCCTACGCCGCCGAGCATCCCGGCGTCCGCGTGCACATCGTCCGCTGCGACGGCCGCGACGCCGTGGTGAGCGCCATCAGGGACCAGCGGGCCGACCTCGGCCTGACGGACCTGCCGGTGCCCGGCGACCTCGTCACCCACCCCCTCGAACGCCAGGAGATCGTGCTGATCTCCCCGCCCGGCCTCGAACTGCCCAACCCCGTGCCCATGCGCCGGCTCGACGGCATGCGCCTGGCCCTGCCCGCCCGCGGCAGCGTCCGCCGCCGCGAGCTCGACGCCATGTTCGGCAAGTACGCGGTCAGCCCCCGCGTCGTCCTGGAGACCGACGAGCGCAACGGCTGGCTCAACGCCGTACGCGCCGGTCAGGCGTCCCTGCTGTGGTATCGCGGGATGGCCGAGCAGGCCAGCAGAGCCGGCCTCGTGGTCCGCTCCCTGGAGCCCGCCGTGCGCCGCGTCATCGCCGTCGTGCACGCCCGGCGCCGCCTGCCGCTGATCGCCCAGGACTTCCTGATGACGGCGGAGAAGGGCACCGCCGCCTGACGGCGCCCCGGCCCCGGGCTGTTGGCGATCGGCAAGAAAAGTGCAAACCCCGGCTGAGAGCATCTCAGCGGAGGGATACATGCGCTTCAGGATTCTCGGCCCGCTCGTCATCGAACGCGATGGGGGCGAGCTGCACCTCGGGGGAGGCCTGCAACGCGTCGTCATGGCGCTGCTCCTGCTGGAGGCCAACCGGATCGTGCCGCTCGACCGGCTGATCGAGGCGGCCTGGGGGCACGCGCCGCCCGGCACCGCGCGCAACCAGATCCAGATCCGGGTGTTCCAGCTCCGCAGGGCTCTGGACGACACCGTCCAGCCCTTCCAGGTGCTGCTGACCCGGCCGCCCGGCTACCTGCTGAAGGTCGGGCCGGGCAGCCTCGACCTGGCCGACTTCGACGCGCTCGTGGCGCGGGCGCAGGAGGAGGACGCCGAGCGGGCCGCCGCGACGCTGCGCGAGGCGCTCGCCCTGTGGCGCGGGCCCGCGCTCGCCGACGTCGAGAGCGACCTGCTCCTGCCGGTCGCGCACGACCTGGAGGAGCGGCGGCTGCTGGCCCGCGAGCGGCTGGCCGACCTCGACCTGGAGCTGGGCCGCCACCAGCAGCTCGTGGGGGAGCTGCGGCGGATGGTCCAGGACCACCCGCTGCGCGAGCGGCCGCACGGCCAGCTCATGCTCGCCCTCTACCGGTCCGGACGCCAGGCCGAGGCGCTCGACGCCTTCCGCGACTACCGCGGCATGCTCCTCGACACGCTCGGCCTCGAACCCGGCGACGAGCTGCGCCGACTGGAGCTGGCGATCCTCAACCAGGACGCCTCTCTCGCGCTCGGCTACGACACCGCGCCGGGCCGCCCCGCCGTCCGCCTCCCCGGCGCCCCCCGCCCCGGCGACGCGCCCGTACCCCCGGACGACGGCGCGCCCGAGCAGCCCGATGAGGAGTCCCGCGAGGAGTACGAGCCCGGCGACGAGGCGGCGGGCGGGCGCGGGCTGCCGCCGGTGCCGAGGCAGCTGCCGCCCGTGTTCTCGCCGCTGTCCGGCAGGGACGCCGAGCTGGAGCGCGTCGCCGCGATGCTGCGCCCCGGCGGGAGCGCGCTGCCGCTGGCCGCGATCGTCGGCCGGGCCGGCGTCGGCAAGAGCGAGCTGGCGCTGCACGCCGCGCACCGGGCCGCCGCCGACTTCCCCGACGGCCAGCTCTACATCGACCTGCGCGCCGGGGAACTGCAGCCGGCCGACGTGCTGGGCCGGTTCCTGCGGGCGCTCGGGCTGACGTCGCTGCCCCGGGGACTGGAGGAGCGCAGCGCGCTGTTCCGCTCGACGGTGGCGGGCAGCAGGCTGCTGGTCGTGCTCGACAACGCCGGCCCCAGCCCGGGGGTGTGGCCGCTGCTGCCGGGCGCGGCCCCGTGCGCCGCCCTGGTGACGACGCGGGAGCGGCCGGTCGGCCTGCCCGGCAGACAGGTGCTGCGGCTGGACGTGCTGGGCGAGCGGCACGCGGCCGACCTGATCGTCCAGGACATCGGCCCCGCCCGCGCCGCCCGCGAGCCGGACGCGGTCCGCACGCTGGCGCAGCAGTGCGGCGGCCTGCCGCTGGCGCTGCGCATCGCGGGCGCCCGGCTCGCCGCCCGCCCCCGCTGGCGGGTGGAGACGCTGGTCGCGCAGCTCGCCGACTCGCGCACCGCGCTCGACGCGCTCACGCACGGCGACGTGGAGGTCCGCGCCAGCCTCGACGTCAGCTACGCCGCCCTGTCGCCGCGCGCCCGCCTGCTGTTCCGCCGGATCGGCCTGCTGGGCTGCCCCCAGGTCGCGCCGTGGCTGGCCGCCGCGCTGTGCGACGCCGACCCGGCCGACGGGGTGTCGGGCCCGCTGGCGGAGCTGACCGACGCCTCGCTGCTGCGCCGGACCGCCGGGGGCCGCTACGGCATGCACGATCTCGTACGCGCCTTCGCCGAGGAACGCGCCCACGCGGAGGAGACCCGCGAGCAGCGGGCCATGACGGTCGAGCGGGCCTGCACCGCCCTGCTGGCCCTCGCCGAGCGGGTGCACGAGCGCCACTACGGCGGCTTCTTCACGATGCTGCGCGGCAAGGGCACCGCCACCTCCGCCGTCACCGCCGAGCTGGCCGACGAGCTGATCGGCGAGCAGCCGCTGCCTTGGCTGGACGAGGAGCGCGCCGTCCTGCTGGCGGCGGTGCGCCAGGCGGGCGCCCACGGCCTGGACGAGCTGTGCTGGAACCTGGCCATGACCGCCGTCACCCTGTTCGAGGCGTACGGGCACTTCGACGACTGGCGGTCGGTCACCGAGCACGCCAGGCGGGCGTGCGTGGCGGCGGGCAACGCCAGGGGCGAGGCCGCCATGGTCTACTCGCTGAGCTCGCTGCTGCTGTTCGAGCAGCGCTACACCGAGGCCGGGCCGCTGCTGCGTGACGCCATCCGGCTGTTCGGCGACATCGGGGAGATCCAGGGCCGCGCGCTGGCGCTGCGCAACCTGGCGCTGGTCGAGCGGGTGGGCGGCCGGGGGGAGGTGGCGCTGGCCCGCTACGCCGAGGCGCTGCCGCTGCTGCGGGCCGTCGGCGACCGGGCCGCCGAGGCGCACGTGCTGGTGAACGTGGCCGCCGTGCACCTGGAGGGCGACCGCCCGGGCGAGGCGGAGCCGCTGCTGGAGCGGGCCCTGGCGACGTTCCGGGCGGAGGGCGTGCCGCGCGGCGAGGCGCAGACGCTGACCAGGATCGCCGAGCTGGCGCTGCGCCGGGGCGACGCGGCGGCGGCGAAGGAGTCGTTCGCCCGGGCGGCGGCGATCGTGGGCGCCGTGCACGACCGGATCGGCGAGGTGTACGTGCTGCACGGGCTGGGGGAGGCGCAGGCGGCGCTGGGCGAGTCCGAGCAGGCGGAGGCGACGCTGCGCCAGGCGCTGGCCCTGGCGGTCCGGCTGGGCGAGCGGCACATCCAGGGCCGGGCCGGTCTCTCGCTGGGGCTGCTGCTGGGCGGGCGGGGCGACCCGGAGGCGGCCGAGCACCTGCGTACGGCGCACGAGCTGTTCGCCGGCATGGGCGCCGAGCGCTGGCGGGCGAGAGCCGCCCAGGCCCTCGCCCGCTGATCACCCCCGGTCAGACGCCCGGCTTGGCCGGGTCGCCGGTCCACGTCATGTCGCACGAGCTGGGGATCTCGGGCTGGCACGGCCCGTCGGAGCGGACGGCCTGGGCCGGCGTGGCGAGGCCCGCGGCGACGGCGGCCGCCAGGGCGGCGACGATGACGATTCTGCGCATGTGAAGCACCTCCGTGATGAGTCGCGAGGACTCTAGGGAGCGCCGCTTTCGACGCGCTTTACGGGGTTTCAGCCGCGCGGCAGCCACACCACGGCCCGCAGCCCCGGCCCGGCGTCCTCCAGGTGCACGGTGCCGCCGTGCGCGCGCACGGTCTCGCGCACGATCGCCAGCCCGAGCCCCGCGCCGCCCTCGTCGCGGCTGCGCCCGGAGTCGAGCCGGGTGAACCGGTTGAACACCCGCTCCCGGTCCTCCTCCGGGATGCCGGGCCCGTCGTCGGTGACGGTGAGCGTGCCGTCGGACGTCAGCGCCACCTCGACCTTGGACGCGGTGTGCCGCACGGCGTTGTCGATGAGGTTCGTCAGCACCCGGCTCAGGTCGAGGGCGTCGCCCCGCACCACGACCGGGTCGCACGCGGTCAGCCGTACCTCGCCGTAGCGCTCGGCGCACTGCCGCACCACCTCGTCGAGGTCGACCGGCTCGCGGCGGCCGGGCACGCCGCCGCGCTCGTCCAGCCGGGCCAGCGCCAGCAGGTCCTCGGCCAGCCGGTGCAGCCGCAGCGTGTCCTCCAGCACCCCCTCGGCCGTCTCCCGCCAGTCCTGGCCCTCGGGATGGCCGAGCGCCACCTCCAGCTGCAGCCGGATGCTGGCCAGCGGGCTGCGCAGCTCGTGCGCGGCGTCGGACACCAGCGCCCGCTGCCGCTGCTCGGCCTCCTCCAGCCGCCCCAGCATGTCGTTGAGCGTGGTGGCCAGCGAGTGCACCTCGTCGCGCGACTCGGGCACCGGCAGCCGCCGCGACCGGGCGGTGTGGGTGATGTCGGCGGCGCCGCGCCGCAGCGCGCTGATGGGCCGCAGCGTCCTGCCGATGATCATCCAGCTCGCCACGGCCAGCAGCACCACGAGCAGCGGCGTGCCGACGAGCAGCACCCGGCCGGCCGTGCCGATGCTGGTCTGGATCTCCGCGACCGGCCTGGCCGCGATCACGGTCTGGCCCCGGTCGGCGCGCAGCACCACCACGCGCAGCGGCCCCGGGATCGCGTACGGCCGGCCGTCGACGAACACCGCCTGCCCGCCCGCCAGAGCCTCCCGCCGGGCGGCGGCGCCCAGCAGCGGCACCAGCCGGTCGGCGCCGTAGGTGACGTGCGTGATGCGCTCGTCCGCGTCGAGCACCTGCACGATGGTGCCGTCGTGGGTGGTGATCGGGCTGGTCAGGGTGCCGGCGTCGGCGTGCACCCGGACGGTCTGCGCCTGCTGCCTGGTCGAGTCGTCCACCGTGGAGACGAGCGCCCGGTCGAGCACGCTGAGCAGCACCGACGCCGACACGGCCAGCGCCAGCGCGAGCACCGCGGCGGCCACGGCGGTGAGGCGGAAGCGCAGCCCCTGCCGCCGCCACCACGTCATCGGGCTCTCAGCCACCGTCGCCGGCCAGCCGGTAGCCCGCGCCGCGCACGGTCTGCAGCGCGTTCCTGCCGAACGGGACGTCGATCTTGCGCCGCAGGTAGCCGACGTACACCTCGACCACGTTCGGGTCGGTGTCGAAGGTGTCCCACACGTGCTCCAGGATCTCCGCCTTCGACACGACCTCCTCCCGCCTGCGCAGCAGGAACTCCAGCAGCGCGAACTCGCGCGGCGTCAGCTCCACCTGCGTCTCGCCGCGCAGCACCCGGCGGCGGGCCGGGTCGAGCGTCAGGTCGCCGGCCGACAGCACGGCGGGCCGCCGCCCGGCGTCGCGCCGCAGCAGCGCCCGCAGCCTGGCCACGAGCACCACGTACGAGAACGGCTTGGTCAGGTAGTCGTCGGCGCCCAGGTCGAGGCCGTCGGCCATGTCGTACTCGCCGTCCTTGGCCGACAGCATGAGGATCGGCACCCAGTTCTCCTCCGCGCGCAACTGCTTGCACACGTTGTAGCCGGACAGCCGGGGCAGCATGATGTCGAGCACGACCACGTCGTAGTCGCCGTTCCTGGCCTGGTGCAGGCCCTGCTCGCCGTCGTGGGCGAGGTCCACGGCGAATCCCTCGGCCTGCAGCCCCCGCTGGAGGGCGGCGGCCATCCGCCTCTCGTCCTCGACGACCAGAACTCTCATGCGGCGATTCTCCCGTCCTCCCCCTGAGACCCGGCTGAGAAGGCTGAGAGGGATCTCAGCTCGTCTCAGGCTCGCCTAAGGATGCATCACACAGGCTGGCGGCATCGACATACCGTTAAGGAGTGAGATGCGAAGAGGCACGTTCGTGAGGTGGGGAGTGCCGATCGCGGCTGCTGCCGTGATCGGGGCCGCGATCGGCGCCGGTCCGGTCGTCGCCGCGGTGAGCGGCGACCCGGTGCTGCCCGAGCGCTCGGCCCAGCAGCTGCTGGCCGACGCCGCGGCGGCCGCCCAGAAGACCGAGGGCATGCTGCCGATGTCCGGCACCGTGCAGCAGACGGCCTCGCTCGGCCTGCCGGCGCTGCCGGCGACCAGCTCCGCCGGGCCGCTCAGCCTGCTGTCGGGCTCGCACGAGATCAAGGTCTGGTACGGGGCGGGCGACAAGCTGAGGGTCGCGATGCCGACCCAGATGAACGAGACCAACCTGATCGTCAACGGCGACCAGGCGTGGTATTTCGACAGCGCCACCAACACCGCCACCAAGATCATTTATGACGGGAAGCGGCCGCACGACGCGGCCGAGACCGCCCCGGCGGAGCTGACCCCGCAGGCGGCGGCGGAGAAGGTGCTGGCCCAGGCCGACGAGCACACCGCCGTCAGCGTGACCAACACGGCCGAGGTGGCCGGCCGCCCGGCCTACCAGCTCGTGCTCAAGCCGAAGGACGCCGGCTCCCTGGTGGAGGAGGTGCGCCTGGCCCTCGACGGGGAGAACTTCGTCCCGCTCCAGGTGCAGGTGTTCGCCAAGGGCTCGGCCGAGCCGGCCTTCCAGGTCGGCTTCACCCAGGTGACGTTCACCCCGCCCGCGCCGGAGAACTTCACCTTCACCCCGCCCGCCGGGGCCAAGGTCGAGGAGAAGAAGCTCACCGCGCCCCAGGAGGGCGAGGGCGGCGAGCGGGCCGAGGAGCACCGTGAGGAGGCGAGGAAGGCCGCCGAAGAGGTCAAGATCGTCGGTGACGGCTGGACCTCGGTGGCCGTGCTGCCCGCCTCGGTGGCCGACCTGAAGGCCCAGGACGGCCGCCAGGCCGGCGAGCAGGGCGAGCAGGGTGAGGACGGGTCGCCGTTCGGCGGCGACGGCGGCGCCGACCCGGCCGCACTCCTCGAGACCGTCCTGAAGTCCGCCACCCCGGTGAGCGGCCCGTGGGGCTCCGGCAAGCTGATCACCACCAAGCTCGCCACGGTCCTGCTGACCGACGACGGCCGTCTGCTGGTCGGCGCGGTCACCCCGGAGGAGATCACCAAGGCGGCGGGCGTCAGGTGACGACCGCCACGCAGGAAGCGGGGGCGCCTCTCGGGGCGGCCCCGCCCTCCGACGCCGCCATCGTGACCAGCGGCCTGACCAAGCGCTTCCGCGGCGGCCAGGTCGCCGTCGACGCGCTGGACCTGGCCGTGCCGCGCGGGTCCGTCTACGGCTTCCTCGGGCCGAACGGCTCGGGCAAGACCACCACGATCCGCATGCTGCTGGGCCTGGTCGCGCCCACCGAGGGCGAGCACGCGCTGCTCGGGCTGCCGCTCGGCCAGGCGCTGCCCCGGGTCGGTGCGCTCGTCGAAGGACCGGCCTTCTACCCGTACCTGTCGGGTGAGGCCAACCTGCGCCGCTTCGACGCCGCCGACCCGACAGCGACGCCCGCCACCGCCAAGGAGCGGATCGGCGAGGCGCTGGAGCGGGTGGGGCTGAGCGCCGCGGCGGGCAAGCGGTTCCGCAACTACTCGCTGGGCATGCGCCAGCGCCTGGCCATCGCCGCCGCCCTGCTCGGCCCGCGCGAGCTGCTCATCCTGGACGAGCCGACCAACGGGCTCGACCCGCAGGGCACCCGCGAGGTGCGCGCGCTGGTCAAGGAGATCGCCTCCGGCGGCACCACCGTCTTCGTCTCCTCCCACCTGCTGGCCGAGGTGGAGCAGATGTGCACGCACGCGGCGATCATGCGGGCCGGCCGGCTCGTCGCGCAGGGCACGATCGCCTCGCTCAGCGGCGGGCGCGCCACCCGGATCCGGGTCGAGACGCCCGACCCCGCCGACGCCGCCCGGGTGCTGGGCGCGCTCGGCCTGGCCGACGTGCGCTCCGACGAGCACGTGAGCGCCGAGCTGGGCGGGCACGCGCCCGAGGAGGTCAACGCCGTGCTCGTCCGCGAGGGCGTGGCCGTGCGCGGGCTCGCCGTGGTGCGGCCGAGCCTGGAGGACGTGTTCGTGGGACTGACGGGAGAGGGTTTCGATGTCGACGGCTGAGACCACCACCGGTACGGAGGCGGCGACGCGGACCGACCGGCCCCGCCGCACCCCCGGGCTGGTGCCGGTGGCCGAGACGATCGGCAGCGCCGAACGCCACGCCCCCGAGCCGCCGCCGCCGGGACTGCCGTCGCCGCCGCGCCGGCCGGGCGCGTTCTGGCGGCTGCTCGGCTCGGAGCTGGGCCTGACGTTCCGGCGCCCGCGCAACCTCGCCATGCTCGCGGTGGTCGCCACGGTGCCGGTCGTCGTCGGCGTCGCGCTGCGGATGGTCGGCGGCGGCGGGGACGACGAGATGAGCGGGCTGATCGCCAGCGTGGCGGGCAACAGCCTCATGCTGACGTTCGTCTCGTTCTCGTTCCTGACGCTGCTGCTCATGCCGGTCGCCGTCGCCGTCGTCGGCGGCGACTCGATCGCCGGCGAGGCCGGCGCGGGCACGCTGCGCTACCTGCTGGCCGCGCCCGCGGGCCGGGGCCGGCTGCTGGCCGTCAAGTTCCTGAACGTCGTCGTGTACGCCTACGCGGTCACCGCCGTGGTGGCGCTGTCGGCGCTGCTCACCGGGCTGGTGCTGTTCCCCGTCGGGGACGTGACGCTGCTGTCGGGCACCACCGTCTCCGTGACCGACGGGCTGCTGCGGATCGCCGTCAGCGTCGGCTACATCGGCGCCGGCATGGCCGCCCTGGGCGCGGTCGCGCTCGCCCTGTCGACGTTCACCGAGGTGCCCATCGGCGCGATCGCCGGCGCGGTCGTGGCCGTCATCGTCTGCCAGGTGCTGCGCGCCATCCCGGAGCTCGCGCCGCTGGAGCCCTACCTGCTGCCGGCCCGCTTCACCGGCTTCGACGCCGTGCTGCGCGCCCCCGTCGACACCGGGGCGCTGCTCGACGGGCTGGCGGTGTTCGGCGCGTACACCGTGCTGTCGCTGTCGGTCGCGTGGGCGCGCTTCACCGGCAAGGACATCACTTCCTGACGGGCGCGCCCCGTACGGGCCGAGAACGGGCCGCGTACGGGACGCGCCCGCGGGTCAGGACGTGCGGCGGCGCAGCGCCAGGAAGGCGACCACGAGGCCGATGACGCCCACGGCCAGGCCCGCGCCGCCGAGCAGGCGGGCGGTGCCGTCGGAGGAGCCGGAGGCGGCGGCGACCGGCGTCACCGAGGGCGCGGGGGACCCGGCGGCGGGGGACGCCGGGGCGGTGGCCGCGCCGTGCGCGTCGCCGCCGGTCGCCGGGGTCAGCTTGAGCACCGGCGCGGGGTGCTCCGGCTCGGAGCCGTCGGCCGCGGGCGCGTCGGCCCAGTCGACGACCTCGCCGCCGGAGTAGGTCTGCTTCGTCGGGAACACGATCTGGCCGACGCCCTCGGGCAGGCGGCCCATCGACACCTCGAACTCCTGGAACTCGCCCTTGCCGATCTTCCCGCCGGACCAGACGACGGTGGTGACGGCCTCGGTGAGCTCGCCGAACTCGGTGGTGACGGGCTTGGGCAGCTTGCCCTCGGTGACCTTGACGCTCCAGCCGGGCACGGGCTTGACCGACACGAACGCCAGCGGGTGGTCGGTGGGGAAGGACACCTCGACCTTGACCGTCGAGGCGTCGTCGCGCTCGTTCGGCACGCGGAAGGCGACCTTGGTGAACCCGCCCTGCTCGGCGGTGCCCGGGTTGATCGTGACGTGGGCGAGCGCGGGCAGGGCGAGCCCGGCGGTCAGGGCGGTGGTGGCCGCGAGCACGGTCGCGGCACGGCGGACGAAGGACATGGCGGATCTCCACTTGTCGTGATGGGGGTTACGGGGGTGTCAGCAGTCAGGCGGGCAGTGGAGGACCACGCCTGGCCACGGAGTGACGCAGCCCGGGATCGGGCGGCACGGCCCGCGCGCGCACGATCGGCGCGGCGGGGCGGAGGACGGGGGAGCGGACCGGGCGCAGCGGCGTCAGGCGGCGCAGCAGCCGGCGCAGTGTCGCCCACAGCGCGGCCTCGCCGCGGGCCAGCCACCAGCCGGTGAGCAGCGTGGCCGTCAGGTGCGCGACCAGCATGCCGAGCGCGTCGCCGAGCCCCTGCCCGTGCAGGTGGAGGGCGACGTAGGCGGTGCCGTCGCCGCCGCCGAACAGCTCGTGCAGCCCGGCCTGCGCGACGATCAGCGCGGTGTTGACGGTGGCGGCCGGGCGCTCCCGGCCGGACAGGGCGAGCGCGAGCGCGAACACCGAGGCCGCGCCGAGCCCGGCGGCCCACGCCGCGGGGCCGGTGCCGCCGCCCAGCGTGTGCGCGATCGCGGCCAGCGTCACGCAGACGGCCGTGAAGACGGCCGCCCTGACGAGCCGGAGGGGCGGGTGCGCGCGCATGGGTGTGCCACATGGTCTCACGGGGAGGGGGCGGCGACGAGTTCTTCTTCAAGCTCGGCAATGCCTGGTTGATTCGCGATGTTTGTCGCTAGGGTCGGGCTCACCACGTTGACATAGGGGTGAGTACGTTGCGGCACTTAGGTGGTTTGCTCCTGGGGCTGGTGGTGACCGCGGCGGTCCTGGCCGGCGGCGGATGGGCCGTGCAGCAGGCGATGCTCGCCGCGCAGGCCGCCCCTACCGGCGGGCAGCAGTTGTGGATCGCGCTCGGCTCGATGGCCGCCGTCGGCCTCGTCGTCGGGCTCGTCGTGGCGGGGCGGGTCTCGCCGCTGGCCACCTTCACGCCGTCGCTGGTCCTGCTCGCCTGGACCGTCGTCTACGCCCTCGACATGAACCGCGCGCTCAGCCTCCTCCCGGACGAGCCGTCGGTGCACCAGCTCGTCCGGGAGGCCGCCGCCGGCGACCGGCTGCTGCTGACCTCCGGCGCCTTCGCCCTGCTCGGCGTGGCGCTGTTCATCCCCGTCCTGATGCCCTCGCGCTGGGCGCGCGACGACGACGAGGACGACGACGAGTACGAGAGCACGCAGGAGGGCGGCTACTACTGACCCCGCTGCGATCTACATTGTAAAGGCGGCGGCCCGGAAGCCTCCTGGTTACCGGTGAGTAGTGCGGGTATGTACAGGTCACGGAGGACTCGTCATGAGCCTGGACCGCGACGTCACGCCTGACTACCCGCTGAGCTGGCAGGCCCGCGCGCTCACCGGCCTGATGCGGGGCACCCTCAAGCCCGCCTCGCACCTGCTGCTGCGCCACCCGCTCGCGCTCGACTGCGCCTCGCGGCTCGGCGGCCTCGCGGGGGCCGTGCCGGTGCCGGAGCACGTCACCGTGACCCCGGCGGCCTTCGCCGCGTGCGGCGGCGAGTGGGTGCGCGCCGGACAGGAGCTGGACGAGGGCAAGGTGCTGCTCTACCTGCACGGCGGCGGCTACTTCTGGTGCTCGCCGCGCACCCACCGGCCGATCACCTGGCGGCTGTCGGCGGCGGCCCGCCGCCCGGTGCTGGCCCTGGACTACCGGCAGGGGCCCGTGCACAAGCTCGCCGACTCGCTGAGCGACGCCCTGGAGGCGTACGGGTGCCTGCTCGAACGCGGGTACGACGCGGCCGACGTGATCGTGGCAGGCGACTCGGCGGGCGGCCATCTGACGCTGGCGACGCTGCTGGCGCTGCGTGACCGGGGGCTGCCGCTGCCGTCGGCGGGCATCTGCCTGTCGCCGTGGGCCGACCTGACCGACTCCCCGCGCCGGGCCAACCGCTGGCAGGACCCGATCCTGCCGGCCGGGCGGGTGCGCTGGCTGGCCCGCCGCTGGACCGACGGGCTCGACCCTCGCGACCCGCTGGTGTCGCCGGTGCTGGGCGACTTCACCGGGCTGCCGCCCCTGATGATCGTCACCGGGTCCACCGAGGTGCTCAGGGACGAGGCGCGCCGCGTCGCCCTGCGCGCCCGGCGGGCCGGGGTGCCGGTGACGTACGAGGAGTGGCCGCGGATGCCGCACGTGTTCCCGCTGCTCGCGGACGTGCTGCCGGAGGCGCGGCTGGCCTTCCGGCACATGGCGGGGTTCCTGGCCGCGGCGGGGGAGCGGCCGCCGATGGAGGACGCGGCCTGACGGTCTTCCCCCGGGCAGGGTGTAGGTTAGGTATGCCTAACTTCTGGAGGGGGTCGTTGGAATGACCGATCACCGCGGTGTCGTCCTGCGCACCGAACGCATCTCGCCGCACATGATCCGTGTCGTCGTCGGCGGTGACGGCCTGCGTGACTTCGCCCTCTCCGGAGCCACCGACAGCTACGTCAAGGTCGTCTTCCCGCACGAGGGCGTGGACTACCCGCAGCCGTTCGACGTGCGGCAGGTGCGCGAGACCATGCCGCGGGAGTTCTGGCCCCGCCTGCGCACCTACACCGTGCGCGCCTGGGACCCCGACACCCGGGAGCTGACGCTCGACTTCGTCCACCACGGCGACGAGGGGCTGGCCGGGCCGTGGGCCGCGCGGGCCAGGCCCGGCGACGAGGTGCTCATGCTCGGCCCCGGCGGCAGCTACTCGCCGGCCCTGGAGGCCGACTGGCACCTGTTCGCCGGGGACGAGAGCGCGCTGCCCGCCATCGCCGCCTCCCTGGAGGCGCTGCCGGAGGACGCGCTCGCGTACGTGTTCGTCGAGGTCGAGTCGCCCGAGGACGAGCTCAAGCTGAGCACGCTCGCCGACGCCCGCGTGACTTGGCTCTACCGCGACGGCGGGCCCGTCGGCGAGGCGCTGGTCGAGGCGGTGCTCGCGTTCGGCTTCCCGCCCGGCGACGTGTGCGCGTTCGTCCACGGCGAGGCCGGCTTCGTCAAGCGGCTGCGCCGCTACCTGCGGGTGGAGAAGAGCGTGCCGCTGGAGCGGCTGTCGATCTCCGGCTACTGGCGGGCAGGCGTGGACGACGAGGGGTGGCGCGCGGTCAAGAAGGACTGGAACCGCCAGGTCGAGACCGAGGAGGCCGCCGAACTCGGCTGAGCCCGCCCCGGCCGCGACCCGGGTCAGATCTTGGTCACGTCGATCACGTACAGCGTGTCCCCGACGTCGTAGTACAGGAGCCTGCCCTCGGCGTCGTGGCCGGGCGGCTGGGCGGAGAAGCCGTTCTCCCGCTGCTCCGCCTTGATGCCCAGGTCGGCCGAGCGGCCGCCGGCGAGGTCGTACAGGGCGAACGCGACGAACCCGGTGCGGTCCTTCAGCATGGCCACGTGAAAGCGGTCCTGGGGCAGCCGGTCCGTCCGCCCCATGGAGCCCGGCAGCGGCTGCTCGCCCGAGCCGTCGCGCAGGCGCAGGAACATGCCGTCCTGACGCTGCCCGATGCAGTGGGTGACCGAGCATCCGAGCAGCTCGTCGCCCGGCCGGGTGGTGGCGGTGCGCGTCTCGCCCGTCTCCGCGTTGCGGATCCGGCCGAACCTCGGTCCCACATGCTCGCCGTACGGGCCGGGCTCGCCGATCCACGGCCAGTTCAGCACGTGCATCGACGCGCCGCCCTCGACCGGGGTGGCCGGGCCGCCCGCCAGGGGGGCGGTGTGGACGCCGCCGGAGCGGGCGGAGAAGACGACGCGGTCGCCGGCGATCTGCACGCCGTCCAGGCCGCTCTCGTCGGTCCGCACGGTGGTGACGAGCGCGGCCTCGCCGCCGGACAGCGGGGCCGACCAGATCTGGGTGGTGCCGTCCTTGAGCCGGTTCCACCAGACGACCCGGTCGCCGCCGGCGCGGAAGTCGGCGGCGAACGCCACCGTGCCCTTGGGCGTCGGTACCTTCGTGATCTCGCGTCGTTCCCGGGTGCCGAGGTCGTAGGCGTACAGGGCGTTGGCCTTCTCGAAGCTCGACCAGGTCTCGACGAGCAGCGTCCGGTCGTCGAGGAACTGGATCGGGCGCAGCCGATCGCGCCGGGTGCCGGGGAGCTTGTGGACGGCCTGCGGCCACACCTCCTCGATCGGCGGCGGCGCCTGGAGGTCAGTGAGCTCACCCGTGGGCTCGCCGGTGGGCCCGCCAGTGGATCCGCTGGTGGACACGCCGGCCGAGGCGGTGGCCGAGACGGTGGCCGCCGGGCCGGCGGGGCGGGGCTCGGCCGGGCCCCCGAGGCCGGCCGTCACTGCCACGCTCACCCCGGCGGCCACCACGACGACCGCCGCGGCGGCGAGCAGCGCCTGCGCGCGGGGCGCGCGCCGGGGAGAAGGCCCGGCCAGGCGGGCGGCGACCGCGGCGGGCAGCGCGGGCGCCCGATCGGCGGCGCGCTCCAGCGTCCTGCGCAGGGTCTCCTCCAGGACGGTGGCGCCGGCCTCGTCCCGATTGTGCTCGTTCGGTCCGGTCGTCGGTCCGGTCATCGTGCGCCTCCGGGGATCAGGTGGGCGGGGACGGTGGCGCGCAGCTTGGTGAGCGCGCGGTGCGCCTGGCTGCGCACGGTGACCCGGGACACGCCGAGCGTCTCGGCGATCTCCGCGTCGCTGAGCTGCTCGTAGTAGCGCAGCACGAGCACGGCCCGCTGCTTGCGGGGGAGCCCGGCCAGCGCCTGCCACATCGCCTGCTCGTCGCCGCCGGGCAGCGTGTCGTGGTGCTCGCGGTCGGGCGGCTGCCGCATCACCTGCTCGCGCCGGCGCAGCCGCCAGGCGGCGATGTGCAGCCGGGCCATCGTGGTGCGCGCGTAGCTCTCCGGGTTGTCCTTCGACCGCAGCCCCGGCCAGGCCGCCCGCATCTTGAGCAGCGCCTCCTGCACCAGGTCCGCCGCGTCGTGCGGATTGCCGGTCAGCACGTATCCGTACCGCATCAGCGCGTCACCCCGCCGGGCGACGAACTCCGCGAACTTGGACTCCTCATCCACGCTGCCTCTGCCTCTCGTCGTTATCTGTCACCTCCGAGAGAGGGATCGCGGGGAATCTGTTGCACGAAAAAGTGGCCGCGCCAGGCCGGGGGGTGTCTGGCGCGGCCGTTTCGCCGGGGGAACCGTCCCATGCCCTGGAGGTGGCCGGCGAGTTCGGGACATCAGTGGGTGAACTGCTCCTCTTCGGTGGAGCCCTTGAGCGCGGTCGTCGAGGAGTCGGGCGCGACGGCCGTGCTGACCAGGTCGAAGTAGCCGGTGCCGACCTCGCGCTGGTGGCGGGTGGCGGTGTAGCCGCGCGCCTCGGCGGCGAACTCGGCCTCCTGGAGGTCCACGTACGCGGTCATGCCGTCGGTCGCGTACCCCTGGGCGAGGGCGAACATGGAGTGGTTCAGCGAGTGGAACCCGGCGAGCGTGATGAACTGGAACTTGTACCCCATGTGCCCGAGTTCCCGCTGGAACTTGGCGATGGTGGAGTCGTCGAGGTGCTTCTTCCAGTTGAAGGACGGCGAGCAGTTGTAGGCGAGCATCTGGTCGGGATACTCGGCCTTGATCGCCTCGGCGAACTCGCGGGCCACGTCCAGGTCGGGCGTGCCGGTCTCCATCCAGAGCAGGTCGGAGTGCGGCGCGTAGGCCAGGCCGCGCGCGATGCACGCCTCGATGCCGTTGCGGACCCGGTAGAAGCCTTCGGCGGTGCGCTCGCCGGTGGTGAAGCGCTGGTCGCGGGGGTCCACGTCGCTGGTCAGGAGCGTCGCGGCCTGGGCGTCGGTCCGCGCGATGATCAGGCTGGGGACTCCGCAGACGTCCGCGGCGAGGCGGGCGGCGTTGAGCGTCTTGATGTGCTGGCCGGTGGGGATGAGCACCTTGCCGCCGAGGTGGCCGCACTTCTTCTCGGAGGCGAGCTGGTCCTCCCAGTGCACTCCGGCGGCGCCCGCGGCGATCATGCCCTTCATGAGCTCGAAGGCGTTGAGCACGCCGCCGAACCCGGCCTCGGCGTCGGCCACGATGGGCGCGAGCCAGTACGGCGCGTTCTCGGCGCCTTCCGACCAGGTGATCTGGTCGGCGCGCAGCAGCGCGTTGTTGATGCGGCGCACGACGGCCGGCACCGAGTTGGCCGGGTAGAGGCTCTGGTCGGGGTACGTGTGCCCGCCGAGGTTCGCGTCGGCGGCCACCTGCCAGCCGGACAGGTAGATGGCCTTCAGCCCGGCCCGCACCTGCTGCACGGCCTGGTTGCCGGTCAGCGCCCCGAGGGAGTGGACGTAGTCCTCGGTGTGCAGCAGGTCCCACAGCCGCTGGGCGCCGAGGCGGGCCAGCGTGTGCTCCTCCTGGACGCTTCCACGCAACCGGACCACGTCCTCGGCGCTGTAGGTGCGCTCGATGCCGGCCCAGCGAGGGTCGTTGTCCCACTCTTCACGCAGCTGCTCGGCAGCTCCCTTGAGGCGATCGTTCATCGTTGTCTCCTTAGTCGTCCCCTGGGGCTCATGCCGAGTCTGTGCCCTGACCACCCCACCGCCATAGGGGCCGATTCAGAGAAGAACGACGAAATTTAGCATAAATCGCAACTCTTGCCGCCTGTTCGCTGCAGAAGAAATCGCAACTTTTCCTGTTGGCCTAGACCAATCACCCTCAACCTGCTGTGACTAGAAGATGGGCGGATTTTCCGTCTAAGATGCCTGCATGGCGTCCTTGCTAGGCGAAGAACCGCTGTCTTTGACGCAAGAGCTCGATCTCATCGCGTTCGGGCAGCGCCTGCGCCACCTGCGCAAACAGCGTGGCCTCACCCTGTCCGACCTGGGCTCGCGCGTCAGCCGCGCCCCCAGTCAGCTCTCCCTGCTGGAGAACGGCAAACGCGAGCCGAAGCTGTCGCTGCTCAAGTCGCTCGCCGCCGCGCTCGGCGTCCCGGTGGAGGAGCTGCTGCGCCGCCAGCCGCCCAACCGGCGCGCCCAGCTGGAGATCGCCCTGGAGGAGGCGCAGCGCGACCCCCTGTACGCGGGGCTCGGCCTGCCCAGGCTCAAGGTCTCCGCGCGGGTGCCCAACGACGTGCTGGAGCACCTGCTCGGCCTCTACGGCGAGTTGCGCGCGCGGCAGGCCAGGGGCACCGCCACCCCGGAGGAGGCCAGGGCCGCCAACGCAGAGCTCCGGCGCAGGCAGCGCGAGCTCGGCAACTACTTCCCCGACATCGAGAAGGCCGCCGCCGAGGCGCTGGCCGCGGTCGGCTACCGCACCGGGGCCCTGTCCCAGAGCATGATCCAGAGTCTGGTGACGCACTTCGGCTACACCGTGCACACCGCCCAGGACCTGCCCCGCTCGGTGCGTTCCATCACCGACCTGCGCAACCGCCGCATCTACGTCAAGCACGAGCAGCTCGGCATGCACACCCCGCGCACGATCCTGCTCCAGACGCTCGGCCACCTGGCGCTCGGCCACGACAAGCCGCGCGACTTCGCCGACTTCCTGCGCCAGCGCACCGAGGCCAACTACTTCGCCGCCGCGGTGCTCGTGCCGGAGAAGGCCGCGGCCGTCTACCTGCGCGAGGCCAAGGCCGACCGGGCGCTGTCGGTGGAGGACCTGCGCGACGTGTTCGCCGTCTCCTACGAGATGGCCGCCCACCGCTTCACCAACCTCGCCACCCACCACCTGGGCCTCGTCTGCCACTTCGTGCGCAACGACGCCGGGGGCATCATCTACAAGGCGTACGAGAACGACGGCATCGTCTTCCCGGCCGACGAGCAGGGCGCGATCGAGGGCCAGCGGATGTGCCTGCAGTGGTCGGGCCGCCAGGTCTTCACCTCGCCCGACCGCTTCTCCGTCTTCTACCAGTACTCCGACTCGCCGACCGGCACCTACTTCTGCGTCGCGCACGTCGACCCGTCACGCGAGCGCGACTTCGCCATCACGCTCGGCGTGCCGTTCCGGGAGTCGCGCTGGTTCCGGGGCCGGGAGACCACCAACCGGACCCGGTCGCTCTGCCCCAACGGCGACTGCTGCCGCCGCCCGCCGACCGATCTGGCCGAGCGCTGGGAGGGCTACGCCTGGCCGTCGGCCCGCGCCAACTCCCACGTGCTGGCCGCGCTGCCGCCGGGGTCGTTCCCGGGGGTCGACGAGGCCGATGTCTACACGTTCCTGGAGCGCCACGCGGAGGCCGGCTGACCTTCGCCTATCCTGGGGGCGGGGATGAACGGGGGTGGTTCGCATGCTGCCTGAAGTTCAGAGCTGGATGCGGCGCCGCAGCTCGCGGGCCGCGGACTGGCCGGTCGCGGCGCTGGCCGAGGCCAAGGGCGGCGCGACGGTCAGCGTGGTGCTCCCGGCGCGTGACGAGCGGGAGACCGTGGGGGAGATCGTCGCCGTCATCATGGGGGAGCTCGGCGCGGTCGTCGACGAGGTCGTGGTCATCGATTCGCGCTCCACCGACGACACGGCGGAGGTGGCGGCGCGGGCGGGCGCCGTCGTGCACGCCCAGGACACCATCCTGCCGGGCCTCGCGCCGCTCGACGGCAAGGGCGAGGCGCTGTGGAAGTCCCTGGCGGTCACCAGCGGCGACATCGTCGCCTTCGTCGACGCCGATATCCGGAAATTTCGCTCCACCTTGGTGAGCGGATTGCTCGGCCCGCTCCTCAGCGACTCCTCCGTCGCGTACGTCAAGGGCTGCTACGACCGCCCGCTCGACGGCGCGCCCACCGGCGGCGGCCGGGTCACCGAGCTCGTCGCCCGCCCGCTCATCAACCTGCACTGGCCCGAGCTGGCCGGTTTCGTCCAGCCGCTCGCCGGCGAGTACGCCGGCCGCCGCGCCGCGCTGGAACGGGTGCCGTTCCTGACCCGCTACGGGGTCGAGATCGGGCTGCTCATCGACCTGCTGGAGCTGGCCGGGCTCGACGCGTTCGCCCAGGTGGACCTCGGCACGCGCGAGCACGCCCCGCAGTCGACCGAGGCCCTGGGCGGCATGGCGGGGCAGATCATGCTCGCCGCCTGGTCCCGCCTGTGCCGCCAGGGCAAGATCCAGACCTGCCACGACCCGTCGTGCCGCCTCGACCAGTTCCGCCGCGTCAGCGCCGGGCACGAGGTCCTGACCAGCGACATCTCGGTCGCCGAACGCCCGCCGATGGTCACCGTGCCCGCGTCAGCCGCCTGACGGGCCCTCCCCGGGCAGGCCGTCGCGCAGCGCCGCGGCGGCGAAGGCCGCGGCGTGCTCGCGCATCGCCTCCTGGTCGCCCGCCGCCTCGCCCAGGAGGATGCGCGCGAGCTGCGGCATCATCGCCGGGAACAGCGCCAGCCCGGTCAGCAGGAACACCGTGCGCGCCGTCGCCTCCGTGGGCCGCTCGCTCATCGACGCGGTCTTGCGCGCGCACCGCTCGACCCGCGCCTCCTGGCCGGGCAGCAGCTCCTGGCCCCGGTAGTTGAGCGCCTCCCACATCAGCAGCCGCACCAGCTCCGGATGGGCCTGGTAGTAGGCCGACAGCTTGGCCACGTAGTCGACCGGGTCGCTGCCGGGCAGCGCGATCTGCGCGGTCAGGTCGTCGATCGCCTCGGTGATGACCGCGTCGAACAGCTTCTCCTTGCTGCCGAAATGGCCGTAGATGCGCTCCTTGTTGACTCCGGCGCGCTCGGCGATCCGGTCCACGCGCGCTCCCGCGACGCCGTACGCGGCGAACTCCTCGCGGGCGGCGGCGAGCAGGGCGGCCCTGGTGGCGGTGGTCGAGACCTTGGCTGGCATGCGGCCATCCTACCTCGACCAACTAGTTGGTTGACATCCAACTAGTTGGTTGGTGTAGCGTCCCGGCACATGACGACCACTTCCCTCCGCCCCGCGCCGCCCGCCACGGCGCCGTTCGGGTCCACGCTGCTGTCCTTCGTGCTCACCGCCGTGCTGGTCAGCGGCCAGCTCTACATCGTGATCCCGCTGCTGCCCGACATGGCCGCGACCTGGGGGACCGTCCCGGGCGAGCTGACCTGGCTGGTGACCGCGTTCGGCGCCGGATACGGGGTGGGATTCCTGATCTTCGGCCCGCTTTCCGACCGGTTCGGGCGCAGGCGGCTGGTGCTCGCCGGACTGCCCCTGGCCGCCCTCGCCACCGCACTGGTCGCCGCCGCGCCCTCGCCGGAGGCCGCCCTCGTGCTGCGTGCCGTCCAGGGGCTGGCCGTGGCCACGTTCCCGCCCGCCGGGCTGGCGTACCTGGCCGAGCGGATCGAGCCGCGCCGGCGCGCGGTCGCGATCTCCGCGGTGACCGGCGCGTTCCTCGCCTCCGCCGTGCTCCTTCAGGTGCTCGCCCAGCTCCTGGTGGACACCGCCGGGTGGCGCGGGCTGTTCCTGATCTCCGGCGCCGCCCTGGCCCTGTCCGGCCTCGGCCTGCGCGCCACCATGCTGCCCGGCACCCCGCAAGCGCCGACCGGCGGCGGGCTGCTCGCGGCCTACCGGCCGCTGCCGGAGCTGCTGCGCGACCGGCCGCTGCTGGCCCGGTACGCGGCCTCGGTCGTGGTGCTGACCGGGTTCGTGGCCGTCTACACCGGCCTGCAGCTCTACGGCGTCACCCCGTCGTCCGGCGAACTCCTCGCGCTGCGCGCCGCCGGGCTGCCCGCCATGATCGCGGTGCCGCTGCTCATGCCCTGGTTCGGCCGCGTCGCGCCCGTCACCCGGGCCGCCGTGATGCTGGCCGGCGGCGCGCTGGTGCTCGCCGCCGCCGCCCTGACCGGCGCCGCCGGGCCCGGCCTGGTGCTCCTGCTCGCCGCGTACGCCGTCGCCATCACCGCCGGCCTGCCCAGCCTGAACGAGTCCATCTCCGCCCGCGCCGGCCGCTCGCGCGGCACGGCGCTGGCGCTGTTCTCCTTCTCGCTCGCCGTCGGCGGCAGCGCCGGCCCGCAGGTCGCCGCCCTCTTCAGCGGCTTCACCCCGCTCCTGTACGCCCTCGCGGCGGCGATGGGCCTGTCCGCCCTGGCCGTCGCGCTGGTGAGCGGCCGGGGCGGTGTCCCGGTTTGATCTTTTCGCGGCGAATTCCGGGTATGGCTGCGTACGATCGCCCGCGTGGACCTGATCGCGTTCTTCGCCGTCGTGCTCGCCATCCCCCTGGGACTGGCGGGCGGCGCGGCGGTGCTGGCCGCCCGGTCGACACCGCGCGAACGCCACCGCCCGGTGAGCCGGCTCGCCCTCGCCCACGGGGCGGTCCTGGCGACGCTCGGCCTCGCCTTCCTCGCGGGAATCGCCTGGGCCACGCGCGAGGACGTCCACTACGACGACTTCGGCTCCGCCGTGCAGCTCTACGCGAGCATGCTCGGCGCCGCCCTGCTGTTCCTCGGCCTGGGGCCGTTCGTCGCGTGGGCGCTGAAACTTCCGGCCCGGCACGCCGCCCGCCTGCCCGTCACGGTCCGGCTGGCGGCGCGCGAGGCGGCCGGCGCCTCCCGTGGCACGGCGGCCTTAACGGCGGCGGTGATGCTCGCCACCGGCCTGGCGGTCACCCTGATGATCTCGGCCGCCGCCGTCACCACCCAGAACCGCGCCCACTACCTCCCGCAGGCCCGGCCCGGCGCCCTCCAGGTGGACACGTTCTACACCGACGACCCCGACGCCGTGGGCGCCGCCGTCCGGGAGGAGCTCCCGCCCGGCGTCCCCGTGCTGCGGAGCGAGGAAACGGCCGGGAGCGGCCACGTGACCTACGCCGGCGACGGCTGGTCGGGGTTCGACGCCTTCGTCGGTGACGAGACGCTGCTCCGCTACCTGACCGGGGACCCGGCCACGCCCTACGACGAGGACACGGCCGTCCTCGTCACCGCGGAACCGGGCGCCGACCCCACGATCGACCTCCACTACAGCATGACCACGCCTCCCGGCGAGTACCTGACCAAGACCATTCCCGCGATCACGGTCAGACCGGCCGACCCGCGCCTGAGCGCGCTCTTCGTCCCCGCGAAGGTCGTCCGCGGGCTGGGCTTCGACCTGGAGGCGGGCAGGTTCCTCGTCGACCCCGCCGCCCATCGCACCACCCGCGCCGAGCAGGAGCGGCTCACCGACCGGCTCAGCGACCTCGCCGAGGTCCACGTCGAGCGGGGGTACGAACCGGCGACCGGCTGGATCCCGGTCGCCGGGGCGCTCATCCTGCTCGCCCTCGGCGGCGGGCTGGCCGCCACCGCCCTGGCGGCGCGCGGTTCCCGGCGGGCGCGCGTGCTGCGGCGCGCCGGCGGGTCCCCGCGACGGTACGCGGCCTGC
>NZ_JBEZZG010000036.1:0-96022 GCF_040639085.1 Nonomuraea sp. NPDC023979 | reverse complement strand
CCAGCTCACCCTTGGACTTGAGCGTCTCGACGGCCTTGTCGACGCACGACTTGATCGCGCTGCCCTTCTCCATGACCAGGCCGAACTCCTCGGGCCCCCGGGGTGGGTGGAGGCCCCGGGGTGGGTGAAGGCCCGGGGGCGGGTGGAGGCCCCGGGTGGGTGCCCCCGTCCGGTCGGGTGGGCGGGGGCCTGGGGGGAGGGTTAGTGGGACACCGGGAGGAACTGGCCCGGTTGGCGGCCGGCGCCGGCGGGGCCGCGGTAGCACTGGGCGATGTCGAGCCAGCGGTCCGCCTCGGCGCCCGTGGCCGTGACGGCGACGTCGTCGCGGTGGCGGCGGCGGGTGACGAGGAGGCAGAAGTCCGTGGCCGGCCCCGCGATGCGGTTCTCGGCGTCCTCGGGCCCGTAGGCCCACAGTTCGCCCGACGGCCCGGTGATCTCGAAGCGGAACTGGACGCCGGGCGGGGTGAGGCCGCGGGAGAGGTAGCCGAAGTCCTGGGTGAGGACGGCGAAGACGACGAGGTGCCGGAGCCGGTCGGTGCGTTCGAGGGTGACGCCGAGGGCGTCGGCGATGTCCTGCCCGTGCGCGAACTGCTCCATGATGCCGGCGCAGGCCAGGACGATGGGCGGGAGCGGGTTGACGAGCCAGGGCACGGTGTTGCCTGGCGGTACGGCGGCCAGGCCCTTGACGACGGCGGCGCGTTCGGCCCGCCAGCGGGCGAGGAGGGTGTCGGGGGTGTCGTCGTCGTAGTCCTTGAGCGCGGCGTTGACGGCGCCGTCGAAGTTCTGCTGCGCCCCGGCGGTCATGGCCTCGAACCGGGCGGCGTCGGTGGCGGCGGCGGTGGCCAGGCGGAAGATGAAGGTCAGGTGGGCGACCTGGTTGTGGATGGTCCAGCCGGGCGCGGGGGTGGGCAGGTTCCACTGGTCCGGGTCGAGGCCGGACACCAGGCGGTCGAGTTGTTCGCCGTCCGCGGTCAGGTCGTCGAGCACGACCTCGAGCTCGGTCATGGGAGTGTCCTCTCGTCGGTTGCGGTGTTGATCGGGTCTCGCTGGAGGGGCTGCCAGGCGGCGACGCGGCGGGCGGCGGTGAGCGCGGCCCAGGCGGTGGTCTCGACGAGCGCCTGCGGGTCGGGGTCGCCGGCGCGGTAGGCGGCGACGACGCCGGCGTCCACCTGGTAGGAGGCGAGGGCGGTGAGGAGGGCGAGGCGGGCGGCGGGCCGCTGCGCCGGGGGGAGGGTGGCGGCGGCCTCGTCGGCCCAGCTCCGGCCGAGGCCGGGCGGGTGGCCTTCCCAGGTGGTGACGTGGGTGGTGACGAGGTCGCGTACGGGTTCGGGGAGCCGCCGGGCGCCGGCCGTCTCGACGGCGGCGGCGGCTCGGGCGAAGGCGCCTTCGATGTGCCGGGTGCCTCTGGTCCAGGCGAGGTCGGCGGGCACGGGGGCGGCGGGGAGCAGGGTGAGGGAGTCGCCCTTGCGGCGGGAGCGGCGGGCGGCGGGCCGCATGACGGCGCCGAACAGGCGCAGCGCGGCTCCTCGGGCGCCTCGGGGCAGCTCGGGGGGCAGGGGTGAGTCGCCGAGGAAGACGTTGACCATGCGGTTGAGGTAGTGGAAGGTGACGGCGACGGCGAGGAGTTCGCGGCTGTGGCCGACGAGGAGCGGCGGTTCGTGCCGTTCCGCGGTCTGTTTGAGGCCGCAGGCGCGGGCCCAGGAGGCGGTGCGCCGGGTGCCGGGGTCCTCGTGGCGTGAGATGGCGCGCAGGGTGGCGCGGTGCACGTCCACGCAGTACGGGCAGGTGTTGGCGGCCGACACCTCGGTGGCGACCACCTCCTTGAGCACGCGGCTGACCGTGCCGGAGGCGAGCAGCGATTCGCGCAGGAGCAGCCAGCAGGCCGCCATCGTCTCCGGCGCGGGCGAGTGCAGGATCACGGGCGGGGCGAGCATGCCGAAGTCGCGTTCGACCTGGGCGTACACCCCTGCGACGAGGCCGCGGGCGGCGCCGGGCCGTACCGGGGTGACGTGGCGGACCTGGGCGAGGGTGCCGGGCGCGGTCATCCTGCTGAGGAGTGCGCCCACGGCTATCTCCGCATCAGGTCGGGGACCAGGTGGGCGGCGCCGCGCCGGCCGCTGGTGGAGCCGTCGGGGGCGGGGGCGCCGTAGGTGACGTCGACGCCGCGTTCGCGGGCGGCGGCGACGATGCCGGGGATCGCCCGTTCGGCGAGGGCGGAGATGGTCATGGCGGGGTTGACGGTGAGGGCGCCGGGCACGGCGGAGCCGTCGGTGACGAAGATGCCGGGGTGGCCGCGTACCTCGTGGCGGTCGTCGAGCGCGGAGGTGTGCGGGTCGTCGCCGATGCGGCAGGAGGCGAGGGGGTGCACGGTGTAGGCGCCGACGAGGTCGTTGGTCCACGGGGTGACGGTGGCGAGGCCGTCGCGTTCGAGGATCTCCTTGCATTCGGCGTCGGCCATGGCCCAGGCGGCGACCGTGTTGGCGGTCGGCTTGTAGGTGAGGCGGCCGACGCCGAGCATCTGCTGGGAGAGCCGGTCGGAGTTGCCGCGCTGGGGCGGCGGCCCGAAGACGCCTTCGTTGTCGTCCTCGATCATCTGGAAGATGATCAGCCAGGACTGCCAGCGTTCGAGCATCTCCTTCTTGCGCGGGCCGAACCAGGAGCCGTCCTCGGCCAGGGCGAGGATGGTGCCGAGGCCGGGCGGGAAGTAGAGCTGCTCCAGCGAGTACCGGGAGTATTCGGGCAGCGAGGCGTCGAGCCGGTCCCAGTTGGCGACGGTGGGGCCCTTGCCGATCTGGTTGGCGGCGTAGCCGAGGCCGTCGCCGCGCTCCAGGCCGAGGACGTCGCGGACGCGGTCCTCGTTGAGCACGGCGGTGTTCAGGCGTTCGCCGTTGCCGGAGAAGTAGCGGCCGACGCCGTGCGGCATGGGGCCGAGCGCGGGTTCGCTGCGCTGGAGGATGACGGGGGTGGCGGCGGCTCCGGCGGCGAGGATGACGATCTTGGCGTCGATGGTCCCGGCGCCTTCGGTCAGGCGGTAGTCCTCGTCGTGGACGTGCGCGTAGTGGACGCGGTAGCCGCCGTCGTCGGTCCTGGAGATGCTCTGCACCTCGTGCAGCGGCCGGATCTCGGCGCCGTGGGCGAGGGCGGCAGGCAGGTAGTTGAGCAGCAGCGACTGTTTGGCGTCGAAGCGGCAGCCGGCCATCATCCAGTTGCAGTTGACGCAGGTGGAGGTGTCGACGGCGGCGGGCACCGGGTTGGCGGTACGGCCGGAGTGGCGGCAGGCGGCGGCCCACAGCCCGCCCGCGTACGAGACGTCGTCCCAGCCCTGCTGGGTGATCGGGATGGACTCCTCGACGCGGTCGTACCAGGGGTCGAGGCTGTCGCGGTCGATGGCGCGCGGCCACATGCGGCGGCGGATGCTGCCGCGGCGTTCGAAGACGAAGCGGGGGGCGCGGGGCATGGCGGCGAAGTAGACGACGCTGCCGCCGCCGACGCAGTTGCCGCCGAGCACGCTCATGCCGTCGCCGACGACGAAGTCGAAGATGCGCGTGTAGGAGGAGCCGAGCTTGTAGTCGTGCTCGAAGTCACCGCTGGTCAGCCAGGGGCCGCGTTCGAGCATGACGACCTTGGCGCCGCCCGCGGCGAGGTGGTAGGCGGCGATGGCGCCACCGAACCCGGTTCCGACGACGAGCACGTCGGTGCGTTCGACGCTGTTCATGCGGGGCTCCCGGAGGGCGTGGTTGCGGGGTGGACGTCGGCCAGCGGCCTGCCGTAGGACCAGGCGCGGAACCTCCACAGGCCGTCGGGGTCGGGCCGGGTGATGCCCATGGCGGTGAGCCCGGGGTGCCCGGCGGCCAGGGCTTCGGCGGTGCTCAGGTGCGCGGCCGAGTCGTAGGCCATGTTGCAGAAGAGGGCGAGGCTGACCCACAGGGCCTTCTCGGGGTGGCCGGGCGCGGTGAGCCATCGCACGACGGCGGCGCGGTCGTCGTACGTGAGCGACACGAACGGCGGGACGCCGTCCTCGGCGGCCAGGCCGTGCTCGGCGGCGTAGGCGGCGGCGTGGCGGTTGAGCGCGGCGGCGAAGTCGTCGAGCCCGCCGGTCAGGCCGGTGGCGTCCCATTCGAGCAGTTCGATGGCGCCGGCCTGGACGGCGCCGCCTCCCCGGCTGACGCCCGCGACGGCCAGGTCGCCGGCGTACCGCTTCTCGCCCGGGATGATCGTGTCGGCGAACGCCTCCAGCGTCGTCGTCCTGTCCTGGTGGTCGTCCGGTTTCCGTGAGGCCATGGGCGTTCCCTGTCTAGAGGCGGTTCGGGTCTTGATCAGAGGCGCCGTCGAGCGCCACTCGCAGGGCGTTCAGCGCGCGGGTGGTCTGGCTGCGCACGGTGGAGGACTCGTTGCCCAGGACGCGCGCGGTGTCCTCGACGCTGCGGTCCTCCCAGAAGCGCAGCAGGAGGGTGGCCCGCTGGCGCGGGCCGAGCCCGGCGAGGGCGTCCATCAGTGCCAGGCGCTCGCTCACCAGGAGGTACGGGTCGGAGGTGGTGGGGGTGTCGGGCACCGCGCCGATGAGGACCTCGCGTGTCCAGCGCATGGTCCTGCGGTCGCTGAGGAACAGCCGTCGCATGACGCGCCGCGCGTAGGCGCCGATCCTGTCGTGGCCGTCGAGCGTGTCCCAGTGCTTGTGCAGCGCGATCAGCGTGCGCTGGACCAGGTCGTCGGCCTCGTACCAGTCCTTGGAGAGCTGGTAGGCGGTGCGCCGGAGAGCCGGTCGGCTCCGCCGGACGAATCGCGCGAAATCCCCGTCCTCTCGCGCTGCGGCCATTGTTCACACTCATCCCACATCGGCGTTGTCGCATTCGAACTCTTTGCCCCGAATTTGTCCTGCCCATAGGAACGTCACAACCCCTACCGGCGGCCGGTATGCCCTTATCCGCAGGCCATCCCTATTTGCCGTGCGGCAACCCCTGATTTAGATTTGAGTCACACTGCCGGCCGGAAGCAGCCGGCGATAAATGGGCGGCACCCCTATTCGCGGCGCCGGCACCCCTATTTCCCCTGCGCACGGCCCCTACGCCGACCGGCCCGAACGTATGCTCGCGCAATGAGCAGACCGCTGACCACCGCCCCGGCGCCGCCGACACTCAGTGCGACCGGCCGGTCACCCAAAATTTCTTTCGAATGAATCGCCGTCCGATGCAGCTTTCCCCGCGCGTCGCCGCGTGTAGCAGTAGGCAGCCGAAATCCATTCGGTCTCTAATGCCGAGAATGCGCACCGACCAGGGTGATCGAGGAATCGCCGCAATCCGGGAGAAGAATTCGGCCGCCATTCGGGGGCGATTTCATCCGGGATTGCCCGAACCCCTCCTCAACCCGGGAGGACAAATGGACGACGTGATCGAACGAGCGGTCATGCGGGTGATCGAGAGCATGCAGGAGAACCTCGGGGAGCAGCTCACGATCGACGACATGGCCCGCACGGCGATGTTCAGCAAGTTCCACTTCTCCCGCGTCTTCCAGCGGGTCACGGGGCTCTCGCCCGGCAGGTTCCTGTCGGCGGTGCGGTTACGCGAGGCCAAGCGGCTTCTCGCGACGACCTCGCTGAGCATCACCAACATCAGCCACCAGGTGGGCTATTCGAGCGTGGGCACCTTCAGCTCGCGCTTCACGCACAGCGTGGGCCTGCCGCCCAGCAAGTACCGCCAGCACCTGGGCATCACCGCCCGGACGCTGGCCGGCGGCGGGGAGAGCCCGCCGCCCGGCGCGACGACGACGCTGACCGGCGTCGTCACCTCGCCGCTGGCCGGCCAGCCGGTCTTCGCCGGCCTGTTCCCCGACCAGATCCTCGAAGGCCGCCCGGTCAGCTTCACCGTGACCGACGGCCCCGGCCCCTACGTGCTGGAGAACGTGCCCGAGGGCCGCTGGCACCTGATCGCGCAGTCCGTGGCCGCGGGCCGCGAGGACGCCATCCACCTGCCGCCCGCCGGCGACGGCACGCTGTGCATCGCGCGCTCCGGGCCGATCACGGTGGCCGCCGGCAGCGGGCCGAGGCGCGCCGACGTCCGGCTCCAGCCGATGCGCCCGCTCGACCCGCCGGTCCTGCTCGCCCTGCGCGACCTGGTGACCTCGGCCGGCGGCGCCACCGGCTGATCTGCGTACGGACGGCCGACACAGACGATCCGCGAGCGGTGAGGAGCTCACCGGCCCGCGGATCGTTCCGGTCGGTCAGGCGAGGCTCACCGTCATCGGCAGCCCGCCGCGCACCCGCAGCGACAGCATCGCCTCCGGCACCGCGCGGAACCCCGGCACCCCGGTCAGCCTGAGCTCGCGGGCCACCATGGCCAGCACGAACGTGGCCTCCATCATGCCCAGGTGGTTGCCGACGCAGAACCTCGGCCCGGCGCCGAACGGGATGTAGGCGTAGCGGGGCCGCGACGACGGCGCCGCCGGGTCGAACCTGCCAGGGTCGAAGCGCGCGGGCTCGTCCCAGTAGGCCGGATGCCGGTGCAGCGTGTACGGGCTGATCAGCACGTCCGCCCCGGCGGGCACCCGGTAGCCGCCCACCACGTCGTCGCGCTGGGCGACCCGGGTCAGCGCCCACACCGGCGGGTACAGGCGCATGACCTCCTCCAGCACCATCGCGGTGTAGCGCAGCCGGTGCAGGTCCTCGTACGTCGGCGGCCGGTCGCCGAGCACGGAGACCGCCTCCTCGCGCAGCCGCTCGCGCACCTCGGGGTGCCGGTCGATCAGGTGGAAGGCCCACGACAGCGTGCTCGCGGTCGTCTCGTGCCCGGCCAGCAGCACGGTGACGATCTCCTCGCGCAGCCGGCGGCGGACCGCGCGCGGATCGCCCTCCTCCCGGGCGGAGGCGATCAGCCGCGACAGCAGGTCGCCGCCGTCGGTCGGCCGGTTGATCCGCTCGGCCACCAGCAGGTCGACGGCCCGGTACAGGTCGCGGCGGGAACGCCGGAAGCGCAGGTGCAACGGCAGCGGCAGCCACAGCGGCACCATCGACAGCGTCACCATCTCGAACATGGCCTGGTCCTGGACGCCCTCGAAGGAGTGGCCGATCGAGGCGTGCGCGCCGAGGTCGGCGTCGAGCAGCGTGCGGCCGAGCACGCCGAGCGCGAGCCCGGTCATCTCCCTGGCCACGTCGACCGGCCCGCCGCCCGCCCGGGCCCGCAGCCGGGCGACCAGCCGCCCGGCCTCCTCGCCGATGACCGCGTCCTGCTGGGCCAGGCGCTTGTTCTGGAACATCGGCTGGATGGTGCGGCGCTGCCGCTTCCACCGCTCGCCCTCGCTGGTCAGCAGCCCGTCGCCGATGACGCGGCGGGCCTCCGACAGGCCGATGCCCTTGTGGTAGTTGCCGCTGTTGTCGGCCAGCACGTGCTTGGCGTGGTCGGGGTGGTTGAACAGGTAGATGGACTTGGGCCCGATCGTCATCCGGACGGCGTCGCCGTACCGCTCCGCGGCCGTGGACAGCAGCCCGAGCCGGTCGGTGACGAGCCGCTTGAACAGGGCCGGGGCGGCCAGGCGGGGCGGTCCCGGCGGCGTCGCCGGGACCGCCTGGACCGCCGTGGCCGACCCGCGGGTGCGTACGGCGGTCACGCCGTCACCTCGCGCAGCTCGGAGGTGATCTCCCTGAACTGGCCCCGGTAGACCAGCAGGCCCTCGCTGCCGGAGTCCTGGCACATGGCCAGGACCTTGCCCACGAAGATGGTGTGGTCGCCGGCGTCGTGCCGGCTCCACAGCTCGCACTCGAAGCGGGCGATGGCGCCCTCGACGAGCGGCACCCCGGTGAACATGCCCTTGACGACCTCGACCTCCTCGAACTGGGCGGCGCCGAGGGCCCGGTAGCGGTTGGAGAAGTGCCGCGCCGCGTCCTCCTGGTGCGCGGCCAGCACCGACACGCCGAACGTCCCGGTCATGGTGAGGCACTGGTGCATCACCGCGTTCTTGTCGATGCAGACCAGGACGAGCGGCGGGTCGAGCGATACCGAGGTGAAGGAGTTGGCCGTCATGGCGTGCGGCACGTCTCCCCCGGTCGTCACCACGGTGACGCCTGTGGCGAAGGTGCCGAACGCGCGTCGCAGCGCCTTGGTGTCCGTCAGCGGTGTGGTTGATGGGTGGAGTTGCACGCCAGACCTCCTGGAATCCGTCCTAGGACGCGTACGGTTCGAGGGCTCTCACCAGTGCCTCGGGGACCCTGGCGGGTGCCGTCCTGGTGTTGGGCCCGCGCATGCAGGCCACCCGCTGCCTGCCGCGGGCGATGAGCGTCTCGCTCCCGTCCTGGTTCAGCCGCATGTAGTCGAAGCCGAACTCCACCTGGGTCTGGGTGAGCTCGGTGAGCCGCATGCGGATGGACAGCTCGTCGAAGGCGGTGATCTCCGCGAAGAACTCGCAGTCGACCTTGAGCGTGAAGAGCTTGAGATCGTCCTGGAGGTCGGCGAGC
The DNA here is from genome assembly GCF_040639085.1 of Nonomuraea sp. NPDC023979. Lineage (NCBI taxonomy): Bacteria > Bacillati > Actinomycetota > Actinomycetes > Streptosporangiales > Streptosporangiaceae > Nonomuraea > Nonomuraea sp. NPDC023979. The sequence goes on along the minus strand of NZ_JBEZZG010000036.1, from coordinate 87,579 downwards.
ACGTCGGGCGCCCGCTCCTTCAGGAACATCTCCCGGCACCGGCCCTGCCAGCGCAGGTAGTTGACGTAGTAGACGTTGCCCACGAGGTTGGTCTCCTCGAAGCCGACCGTGTGGACGTACTCGAAGTACTTGCTCATGGCTGGGTCCGCCCTTCGGTGAGTACCGCGACGACGACGGGGTCGGGCAGGTCCCGCACGGCCGTCACGAGTGTGGCGACGCGCAGCTCCGCCGTGGCGAAGACCACCCATGCGTCACGTTCCGCCGGGGTGATGGTGAGTTCGGCGCCGCCGAGCCCGGCGGCCCGCAGGCAGCGTTCGGCGGCCGCGACCCGGGCCGCCGCCGTGTCCGGCCGCTCCCCGGTCTCCGCCGCCACGCGCTCGGCCAGCGCCGCCCCGCCGACCTGCCCACCGGCCTGCCCACTGGTCTGCCCGCCGGTCTGCCCGCCGGTCTGCTGTACGGGCGCGATCGCGCAGGCGACGGTCCCGGGGCCCGCCACGGACAGCGTGAGGCCGTCCATGTGGGCCGTGACGGGGTCGCCGGCGCCGCGGCCGGCGATGCGGGACCCGGCCAGCGCGCCGCGCTCGCCCGCGTCCTGCCCGCCCGGTTCGACGCAGGCGGCCAGCCGGACGCCGGTCAGGTCCTCCAGGGTCCGCTCCAGGTAGGGCCCGAGCAGCGGCGCCACCCACGGCCCCCGGCCGTCCTTCTTGCGCACGGCCTGCAGCCGCAGGCCCTCCCACCGCTCCACGACCTGCCCGTCCGGCGCGCGTACGGCGATGTCGTAGACGTAGGCGTCGCCGTCCCTGCCGCGCTCGGTCGCGCAGTAGCGCAGCCGGTCGTGCGCGGCCAGCGCCGGGCCGCCCGGGTGGATCCGGTCGACGCCGGTCGGCAGCAGGGTGGCGTCGGGGACGCACACCTGGTTGCCGTGCATGAGGGCGTCGCGCATGCCGGGGTCGCCCAGCAGCAGCTCGCCCGGCAGGTAGGCGGCGAACCAGTCGCCGTCGTCGACCACCGCCACGTCGGCCTCGACGGCGCGCGCCTCGGCCCGGTGGTAGCGGGCCAGCCGCTGGAACCGCTTGCCCTGGAACAGCACGTCGCCGTACATCTCGGCGGCGGGGTCCAGCGCGACCGCCGCGAGGCCGTCGCCGGCCTGCTCGGGCGGCCCGGCGGGGGCGGCGTCACCGGTCAGCGTGAGCACCGCCCGGAAGTGGTCGACCTCGTAGCCGGTGTCGCCGCTGCGGATGCTCACGGCCAGCGTGTCGTCGTCGCCGGTGACGGCGGCGGCGACGCGCAGCGTGGTGCTGCCGCCGGGCGGCACCACGATCGGGCGCAGGAACTCCGCCCGCTCGATGACCGGCGTGACCTCCCGCCCGGTGGTGGCCAGCGCGGCCTGGGCCATGGCCTCCATCCCGAACACCGCCGGGAACAGCAGGTTGCCGTCCAGGTGGTGGTCGGCCAGGTAGAGGTCAGTGCCGTCGGTGAGCTCCAGCTCGGTGACGAGCTCCACGCCGTGGTAGCGGATCAGCGGCTTGCCGACGAACCGCAGCAGGGGCAGCTCCGGCCGGTCGTAGCGGACGGTGTGGATGCCCTCGGTGCGCCCGCTGACGACCACGACGCGGGGGGCGTCCGGGTCGGCGACGAGCCGCCGCATGATCTCCACGCCGTCGGCGGCCGGGATCGGGGTGACGCCCTGCCGGGTCAGCCGGTCGACGACCGACAGCCGCTCGCCCATGCCGACGTCGGACCAGACCGACCACTCCATGCACAGGGTCCGGCAGCCCGGGTGCCGCTCGGCGAACTCGCGCGTCAGCTCGGCCAGCCACTCGTTGGCCGTCGCGTAGTGCGCCTCGCCGGGCAGCCCGGCCCGGCCGATGATGCTGCCGAAGGCGACCAGCAGCCGCAGCCGGTCGCCGTCGACCGCGTCGAGCACGTGGCGCAGGCCGTCGACCTTCGGGGCGAAGGTGCGGCGCACGGCGTCCATGCCGAGCGTGGCCAGCGACTCGGGCTCGTTGCGGCCGGCGCCGTGCAGCACCGCCGTCACCGGGCCGAGCGCCCGCTCGACCTCGGCGACCGCGTCGCGCACCTGGGCGGCGTCGGTGACGTCGGCCCTGGCGTAGTGGACGTTCAGCCCGGCGTCGGCCATCCGCCGCAGGTTGGCGGCCAGCTCCTCGTCGGCCGCCGGGTCGGAGCGGCCCAGCACGGCCAGCGCGGCCCCGGCGTCTCCTGCCACCGCCAGCGCGCACTCCGCCGTGATGCCCTTGCCGCCGCCGGTGACCAGCAGGACGTCGGAGGCGTCCAGCGGGTGCTCGGTGCGGGCGGGGCGTACGGGCAGCGCGCGCATGGTCGGCACCCGACGCGCGCCGTCGTCGTCGTAGTACGCCTCGGCGTAGACGTCGGTGGCGGCCACCTCGGCGGCTACCCAGGCTGCCGCTTCGGGGATCGCCGGTACGTGCACGATGGTGGTGCGGAGCCCGGTGGACTCCAGGTGGAGCGTCTTGGCCAGGCCCGCCGCGCCCCGTCCGTGCTGGACGAGCACGAACCGGGTGCCGGGTCCGCCCGCGAGGGCCGCCTGCGCGCCGAGCAACGCCTGTTCGACGTCGTCGGGCGAGCACTGCGGAGGTAGGCACACCAGTACACCGGATCCGACCTTCCCGCGTTCGAGCGCCTCGCGCAGCGGCTGGGCGACGGGCGAGGCGGCCGGGCCCGTGCCTCCGTACACCTGCCAGGAGCCGCCGGCCTCGGCGGCGGCCCTGGCGGGCAGCGGCAGCTCGTCGAGGTCGACGGCGAACGACCGGACCCACGGGGCGGCGCCCGTCACCCCGGTCACCGTCCGCCTGCCCGGCTCGGCCGCCAGCTTGTCCAGCTCCTCGCCCAGCTCGCGCAGGCTGGCGGTGGCGAGGTTGGCCGGGGTCTGCCCGGCGGGCAGGCCGAGCTGCTGGGTGGCCTGGTCGATGATGTGCATGACGGTGACGGAGCTGAGGTGCAGCTCGTCGAGCGGTTTGCTGTCCTCGGTGACCATCTCCAGGGGCAGCTCCGCGCGGGCGGCGGCCAGGCGGCGCAGCAGGTCCGTGGTGGACTCGCCGGGCTCGCCCTGGCCGGCGGACGCGGCCGACGCAGTGGACGCGGTGGACACGGCGGCCGCTTCGGCCGGCTGCCCGCTCGCCTGCGCGACGGTGATCTTCGGCGCCTGCTCGGTCGGGCTCATGAGGAACGACAGCTCGCGGCCGACCTCCATCGGCCGGGTGAGCCGCCCGTGGAACAGCTCCTCGTGCGCGACGGGCACGCCCGTCACGTACGCGGCGCCGAGCACCCGCAGCAGCCCGGTCAGCGACTCGTCGTCGGTGTCGAGCGCGATGGCCGGCACGTCGGTGACGGCGGCGGCCAGCCCGCTGAGCACGCGGCCGGGGCCGACCTCGATCAGCAGGTCGAGGCCGTCGGCGGCCTGTTCGAGCGCCTGGGTGAAGCGCACCGGGGCGGTGATCTGCTCCCGCAGCAGCGCGGGGATGTCGCCGTCCGGCGCGAGCGCGGTCCCGGTGACGGTGGAGACGACCCGGCGGCCGATCCTGCCGAACCGCTCCCGCTCCAGGTAGGGCGTCAGGGCCTCGGCGGCGGGCGCGACCAGCGGCGAGTGGAAGGCGTGCGAGACCTTCAGCCTGGTCCAGCTCACCCCGGCGGTCACGGCGGCCCGGCCGACCTCCTCGATCGCCTCGACGGGGCCCGCGACGACGGTCTGGTTCGGGCCGTTGTAGCCCGCGATGACCACCGGCAGGTCGCCGATCAGGGCGGTCACGGTCGCCGGGTCGGCGCGCACGCCGGCCATGGTGCCCGACTCGCTGTTCTCGGTCATGGCCCGGCCCCGGCCGGTGGCCAGCCGCAGCAGCGCCTGCTCGTCCATCGCGCCGGCCCAGTGCAGGGCCGACAGCTCGCCCAGGCTGTGGCCGACGGCGACCTCCGCCTCGACGCCGAGCAGGGACAGCGCCCGAAGCCCGGCCATCGAGCCGGTGACGATGCGCGGCTGGGCCACGGCCGTGGCGACCACGTCGCCGCCGGCCGGCAGCCCGGCCTCGGTGTACAGCTCGTCCACGTCGGCGAACCGCCTGCGCAGCGCGCCGCCGCCGGTGCCGCGCCCCGACCCCTGGCCGGGGAAGAGGTAGCCGACCCTGGCGGTCCCGGCGGCGTGGCCGTAGAAGGCCTTGCCGTCGGGGGTGAGCAGCCTGCGCTCGCCGGAGTCGATCGCCTCCAGCACCCGCGCGAGCTGCCGTTCGGCCTCGTCGGGGGTGGCGGCGACCACGGCGGCCCGGTAGGGCAGGCCGCGCAGCTCGCCTTCGAGCGTCGCGGCCAGGTCGGTGAGCTCGGCGTAGGACACGGCGGGCACGTAGTCGTGCATCCGCGCCACCCGCTCGCGCAGCTGCTCGGGCGTGCCGCCGTCGAACAGCAGCAGCTCGGCGTCCTGCAGCGAGGAGGCCAGCAGCTTGGTGCGGCGGCCCAGCCTCCGCCTGGGGGCCGGGTTCTCGATCACCACGTGCGAGTTGATGCCGCCGAAGCCCATGGCGCTGACGCCGGCCCGCAGCGGGGCGTCGGCGGGCCACGGCTCGGCCACGCGCAGCGCCCGCAGTTGCGCCTCCTCGCCGGTCAGCACCTCGTGCGGGTCGACGCAGCCGAGCGTGGGCGGCAGCACCTGCTCGTGCACCGCCATGACGGCCTTGATCAGCCCGGCCACCCCGGCCGCCGCCTTGGCGTGGCCGATCATGCCCTTGATCGAGCCGACGGCGGCGGGCCCGCCGCTCGCCCCGGCCTCGGCCCTGGCCCGCGACAGCGCGGTCAGCTCCGTCGCGTCGCCGACCGCCGTGCCGGTCCCGTGGCCCTCGAACAGCGGCACCGTGTCGATGCCGAACCCGGCCTTCTCGTACGCCCGCCGCAGCGCGAGCTGGTAGCCGCTCACCTCGGGCCGGGTCATGCTGCCCCGGCCGTCGGAGGAGATGCCCCAGCCGGCGATCGTGGCGTAGACGCGGTGCCCGGCGGCGACCGCGTCCTCCTCGCGCATCAGCACGACGATGCCGCAGCCCTCGCCCGGCCAGAAGCCGTTGGAGTGCCGGTCGTACAGCCGGAAGTCGCTCTTGGCCAGCGCCCCCGTCTTGGCGAAGCCGATCACCTCGAACGGGTCGATGGACAGGTCCACGCCGCCGGCGATCGCCACGTCGAGGTCGCGGTCGGCCAGCGCCTTGCTCGCGGTCACCACCGACAGCAGCGACGAGGAGCAGGCGCCGTCGACGATGTAGCCGCCGCCGTTGAGGTCGAAGTGGTTGCAGATCCGCCCCGCGATGGTGTTGGCCAGGGCGCCCGCGAGCGTGTCCTCGTCCACCGGCGGGAACGGGCTCTTGAAGGCCGCCTCGTAGGCGCCGAGGAAGCCGGCCAGCTTGTCGTCGTCCCAGCCCTGCTCGCGCAGCGCCGCCGCGAGCGTGCGCCGCACGTACGGCCAGCGCAGCCGCAGCGCGTTGGCGCGGCTGAACTCGCCGGTGAGCGTGTTGCCCACGACGACGCCGGTGCGCTCCTTCGGCAGGCCCTCGGCGCCGGGGAACCCGGCGTCGGCCAGGGCCCGGCCCGCCATGTCGAGGGCGAGCCAGTGGGTGAGGTCGGCCGAGCGGTAGGTGCTGCCGGCGATCCGGTGGGCGACCCGGTCGAAGGCGTAGCCCTCGATGACGGCGGCGGTCTTGGCGTAGAAGCGGTCGGGCGTGGCGGGATCGGGATCCCAGTAGTCGTCGTGCCGCATCCGCTCGTCAGGCAGCCGCCTGAAGGCTCTGCGGCCGGCGATGGCGTTCTCCCACAGGGCGCGGGGGGAGTCCGCGTCGGGGTATCGGCAGGCGAGACCGACGATCGCGATCCTGCTCATGCCCGCGCGACCTCTTTCTCGGCGGTGGCGATGGCCGCGGCCGCCGCCGCGGTGACCCGGGCGGCGTCGCGCTCGCGGGCCAGCTCGACCGCGCGCAGCGACCACAGGAAGCCGCCGCGGACGACGCACACGATCGCGGTGGCGAAGAAGATCCCGTACGGGATGTTCATGCCGGTGAGCAGGCCGTAGGTGAGGGCCACGCCGGCGCCGAAGGCGACCTGGGAGAGCGGCTTGGACGGGCTCGTCCCCGGGTCGGTGATCATGTAGTTGGTGAACAGCACGAACGCGACGCCGGTCATCATCGACAGGCCGCCGAGGATGGAGACGTCGTCCACGATGAGCCCGCGCACGATCGCCTGGAGGGCGAACACGCTCACCCAGGCGCCGATCAGCCACATGCGGTTGGTGAGCTTGGCGTTCAGCATCGTGCCCGCGGTGATGATGATCAGGGGCACGATCCAGTCGATCGGGTTGGTCACGTGCTCGGTGAAGTGGTACGGCGGCGCGATGCTCGCCCAGGGCAGGAGCACCAGGATCACGGCGATGCCGAAGTTGGACGGGTTCATGAAGTGGCGCAGCCGTCCGCGCACCGGCGCCCTGAGCACCCACTTGGCGCCGACCGCGACCGCGATGCCGAACATCATGACCAGCACCTGGTCGTTGACGTAGATCAGCATGTTGAGCGCGATGCTGGTGATGTGGGCCGGGTAGAGGAACTCCACCAGGCCGCGGAAGCCGTTGCCGCGGAAGCGGGCCGGGCGGCCCTCGGCGCGGGCGCCGATCCACTCCAGGGCGATCTCGATGGTGTAGCCGGTCGCCATGGCGATCAGCGGCCACGTCCACGGCTGCTCGAAGCCCAGGACGGTGTAGCCGAGGATGTTGAAGATCGTGATCGAGAGGGCGAACCTGCGCAGCGCGGTGATGACCTTCGGGTCGTGGCGCGGCGGGCCGCCGGCCTTCTTCTCGGGCTGCGCCGCCGGCGCGGTCTTGTCAGCGGCCATGACGTCACTTCTCCTTCGCTTGCGAGCCGAGCTGGATGGCGTGCCTGCCCGGGCTGAGCTGAAGATCCTGCTCGCGCACCTGTCCCGTGCGGTCGCGCCAGCGCAGGTGGACCTTCACCGGCCCGGTCACGTGCTCGCCGAGCCCCAGGTGCACCTCGTGGCTGCGCCGGCCGGAGTGGCCGCTGCCGCCGTCGACGCGCCCGATCACGGTGCGGTCGCCGACCGTCGCCGTGGCCTCGGCGCCGATGGCCGGGGAGCCCTGCGCGCCGGTGGCGTTCTCGTGGGTGAGCTGGAGCGTGATGGCCGATCCGGCCGGCGCGCTCTGGTTGTGGTAGAAGATCGGCGCGTCCCACTGGCGGGCGACCGCGAGGTCGAGCAGCCCGTCGCCGTCGGCGTCGCCGGTCGCGATGCCGCGCGTCGGCACCGGCACCGCCAGGCCGAGCTGGCGGGAGATGTCGGCGTACGTGCCGTCGCCCTTCTTGGCGAAGAAGGCGAGCGTCTGGCTGCCGGCGATGTCGGCGCCCTCCCTGACCACGGGCCAGGAGTGCGGGTTGCGCACGACGGCGTCGTTCGCGGTGGCCAGCTCCTGGAGCTGCGCCCACCGGTTCACCCAGCCCTTGACGAAGCCGGTCGCCTGGACGATGGCGGGGTCGCCGCCGTTGTTGAAGTCGTCGATCTTGACGTCCCAGCCCCAGCCGGTCCACGCGGTCCGGTCCTGGGCGCTGCGGTCCTCGAAGGGCGCCACGCCGTCGGCGAGCTGGGCGCGTACGCCGGCCCGGTCCTTCGCCGTGTTGTAGAAGGCGAAGTTGCTCTCCTGGATGCCGAACGAGGTGGTGATGTTGCTGACGAAGGTGTCGTAGAGGCCGTCGCCGTCGAGGTCGCCGAAGTCGGAGCCCATGCCCTTGAACGAGTCGTGGCCGAGCGACTTGGACTTGGGCACCCACGGCGTGCGGGAGCCCTCGGCCAGCGAGAAGGAGATCTTGCCGGGCGTGGACCGGTTGTACAGCAGCCGGTCAGGGCCGAAGTCGTTGTTGAGGAACAGCTCGGGAAGCAGGTCGCCGTCCAGGTCGGCGGTGCTGGCGCCGAGCTCCCAGCCCTTGGAGACGTCCTTGTCCAGCACGTTGTCGAGCCGGTCGAAGGACGGGGCGCCCGCGGTGACGCCGGTCCAGCGGAAGAAGTAGTTCTCGCCGCCGTTGACCGCGCCGGACATCGAGTCGTTCATCTCGACGCCGCCGTTGACCTTGTCGTCGAGGACGGGGCCGTGGGGGAAGTAGTTGCCGATGAAGATGTCGAGGTGGCCGTCGCCGTCGAAGTCGGCGGTGGTGGCGGTGTTGCTGTTCCACTGCGGCCCGGTGTAGGTGGCGCCGCCGGCGCCGGGCACCAGCTCGGCGGCCGTGAACGCGTCCGCGGACAGCGTCGTGGCCCCGGTCCTGGCCAGGTGGACGATCGGGGTGCGGCCCCAGTAGTACGTCAGGACGTCGGTGCGGCCGTCCTCGTTGAAGTCACCGGCGATGCAGCCCATGGGGGCGATCGCGTCGTTCATCGGCAGCGTGCCGGTGGACAGCGCGAACGGCTTGTAGCGGTCCGAGCGCGCGCCCGGCGTGGGGGTCACCACGACCCGGTCGATGCGGGGGTCGGTGACGCACAGGTCGTTCGACAGGCCGTCCATGTCGAGGTCGTTCATGGCGATCCCGGCCCCGACGGAGGAGATCCAGGCGTCGATGTGCGTGTAGCGCTGGTTCACCGCGCGGATGGTCTGCTGCGGCAGGTCCGACGGCAGGGCGATGCTCAGCGGCTTGAACGCGTACGCGCCGGCCAGCTCCGCCTTCTCCTCGTCGGAGGCGAAGGACGGGCTGCCGATGACGAACAGGGCGGCCATCACCACGAGGGCGACGACTCCGGCCTGTTGCCGGCGCAGCCAGGTGGCTACCGTGGTCACGGGGTGACACCTCCAAGGGAGACGAATTCGCCGGCTATCCGCTGCCGCCAGATCTCGAAGGCGGGCAGCTCCCCCGGCAGGGACGGTGCGGGCATGGACTGGATGCAGATCTCGGCGGCCTGCTCCGCCGTGGTGCCGCAGAGGATGGCGGTGGCCTGGCGGGTGTGCGGGCCGAGGAGCCCGGCCCGGATCCTGGCCTCGGCGGCGAAGGCGCTGCCCTGGGCGAGCTGGCCTCGGTAGGGGCCGGCCCGGTCGCGCAGCTCCCACAGCTCGTCGCCGGTGGCGCCGCCCGCGTAGGTGGCGGCCAGGCCGGTGCCCGCGTACAGGTCGGGGCGGCGCTCCTCGGGGAAGCTCTCGATGAGCGACGTCACCTGTTCGACGTCGGTGCCGCCGACGAACCACAGGGCGCGGCCGATGCCCTGGTCGACGGCGCGGGCCGCGTACGCCTCGTGCCCGGCGGGCCAGGGGAAGCGCGTCTCGCGCACCTGCCGGCGCACGTACTTGTCGGTGTGGAAGTACGCCTGGTGGAAGCCGTAGCCGTCGTGCACGAGCCACAGCAGCAGCGGGTCGAGCTGGGCGGGGTCCGGCCACAGGAAGCGGGGCAGCCGGGCCATGGCCCAGCCGATCCCGACGTAGATCATGTAGTTGTGGCGGTCGCCGCGCCCGGCGAGCGTGCCCTTCACCCTCCGCAGGTTGGCGAGGGAGGCGCAGTCCAGCACGGCGAGTCCCATCCCGGCGCCCTCGTAGGCGAAGCCGCGGAACCGGTCGGGGATCTGCTCCAGCCGGTCCTCCGCCTCAGCGGGAGTGCGCGACTCGGCGGCGTACGCGAAACCGGTGAGGAATATCTCGCCAACTTTCTCCAATAATTCGCGGGCCGCCTCGTTTTTTACATGGAAACCGCGGACGGCGAGTTTGGTCTCCGTGACACTGGGGGTAAGTATTCGCTTTCTCAGCGATCGAAGCAGGCCGGCCATAACAACCCTTCACCGCTCAACCAGCAGGTACTGTCTTCTCATTGACACATGACGTGGAATCTTCGGGCAACTCCGGTCGTGCTTACCGCGTTAATGCGGGATCATCGTGCGGCGTTTTCAACCGCGAAATGCGCGCGTACGTTGCGGCGCCACTGCTCGTAATCCGGGACGCCGCCGGGACGGCCGGGCCCGACCGCGGTGTCGTCGGCGAGCGCGACCGCGTCGTCGACGGACAGGCCGGTGAGCACGTTCCCGGCGGCCTCGCTGTGCGCGGGGACGTGGCCGGAGTAGTGGCGGGCCTTGAGCGCGAACACCGAGCCCTGGGCGAGCTCGTCGCGGTGCTCGCCGGCCTCCTCGCGCAGCGCGGCCAGCGCGCCGGCCGCACTGCCGCCCGCGAACGTGGCGGCCAGGCCGACGCCGCTCCACAGGTCGGCCTGCCGGGCGGTGGCGAAGCGCCGCACGGCGGTGGCGACGTCGGGCGCCCGCCCGCCGTGGATGAACCACAGGGCGCGGCCCACGCCCTGGTCGACCGCCCGGGGGAAGTAGCCGGGCTCGCCGCGCCACGGGTACGGGGCGGGCACCCGCTGCTCGTCGACGTATCGCCGGGTGTGGAAGTAGGCCAGGTCGAAGCCGTAGCCGTCGACCGCGAGCCAGCTCATCACCGGGTGGTAGGGCGAGCCGGAAAGGTCGGGCAGCACCTTCTTCCACAGCGGCCTGGGCAGCCGGGCCATGGCGAAGCCGATGCCGATGTAGGCGAGGAAGATGTGCGGCTGCCCCGGGCCGAGCAGCAGGTCCCGGGTGCGCTGCCGCCGCCCGCCGCCCATGGCGTCGAGCACGGTGAAGGCCATGGTCGCGCCCTCGTAGGCGAAGCCGCGGTGGTCGGCGGCGACCAGGTCGAGCCTGCGCTGCACCTCCCACTGGTCACGCGCGTCGATGCCCCATTCGAAGCCGCAGACGACGGCCTGCGGGATCGCCTCCAGCCGCTCGGTGTCGGCGGTGGGCGGGCCGGGGAAGCCGCGTCCGGCGAACGTCACCTCGGCCAGGGACGGGGCGAGCACGAGCCTGCGGAGCGAACCGAAAAATGTCGACATCGTGGAACCTCTCCTCGCCTACCGACTCGACCGGCCGTAGGGCCGGGCACCTCAACAGGATGCGTTCGGCGGCGGGAGGGGGCTTTTCGCAGATTGCGGTGGTAGCCCAAATCGCCACGAATAGCACGAATGCGGATGGGAGAGGTCAGCCGGCCCAGCCGCTGAGCCGCCAGCTCCCCGCGACCGGCCGGCGCACCAGCGCGGCCGGGTCCGACCAGGCCCGCTCCTCCTCGGACCTGGCCCTGGCCCGCGCCACCAGCCGGGTGACGGCCAGGACGACGGCCTCCAGCTCCTCCGGGGTCACGTTCCCCCGGACGGTGATCAGTTCGGCGATCGGCTCCATCACGCACCTCCGCCTCCGACCGTGTGGCCGGGCGGCGGGCACGCGCAACTCCGTCAGTGCTCCACCTGGCTGTCGAACTCGACGACCAGCGGAAGGTCCACCCTCCTCCTGATGTTCAGCTTGCGGTAGGTGCGGGTGAGGTGCTGCTCGACCGTGCTGAGCGTGATGTAGAGGCGCGCCGCGATCTCCCGGTTGGCGTAGCCGGCCGCGGCCAGCGCGGCCACCCGCCGCTCGGCGTCGCTCAGCACGCCGATCAGCTCGCTCGGCAGCGGCGCCGGCACCACGCTCGGGTCGTCGGCGCGGCTCAGCGCGTCGATCATCGGCTCGGCCCGGCACTCGCGCGCCGCCGCCTGCGCCCGGCCCGCGATCGTCCGGGCGCGCCGGTACTCGCCCAGCGAGTCGTACGCCTCCACCAGGTCGAACAGCGCCCGGGTCAGCTCGTAGCGGTCGCCGGCCATCTGCAGGTACTCGGTCGCCTGCCGCAGCAGGGCCGGACGGCGGGCCGGCTCGGAGACGGCCGCCTGCAACCGCAGCGCGATCCCCCGGCCCCGGCGCAGCTCGGCGCCGCACATGCTCAGCTGGGTCTCGATGAGCTCCCTGGCCTCCTCGACGTGCCCCATCCGCAGGCACGCCTCCCCCGCGTCGGCACGCCACGGGATCAGGCCCGGCGTGTCCAGGTTCCAGGTGACCATGAGCTCGCCGCAGCGCTGGAAGTCGCGCAGCGCCAGCGCGAAGTACTCGTTGGCCAGGCTGTAGCGCCCGCGCGCGTACAGGTAGTGCAGGCCGTAGCGGGTCTGGAACATCGTCTCGGGCACCGGCCGGTCCAGGTACTCGCGGACCGCGTCGTACCTGCCCATCGCCGTCAGCGCGATGATCAGGCTGCTCAGCGGCCCGCCGATGGCGACGCCCCAGCTGCTCATCGGGATGGTGTCGAGCGCGATGCGGGCGTGGTGCGCGGCGGCGGGCATGTCGCCCTGCCGGATCGCGATCTCGGCGCGGATCGCTGCGAGCCTGGCCTGGCGGCTGGGCGCCTGCCTGGACATCGCCTCGGCGCTGAACCGCTCGCACCACGGCACCGCGCGGTCGCAGCGGCCCGCGTAGGTGAGGGCGAGCAGCGCGTTCTCCACGGTGTCCATCGACATCTCGTCGAGGTGGGAGTCCTCCAGGATGCGCTCCACCGCGTTCATGCTCTCCTCGCGCGGGCCCCGCGTGAGCACCTCGGCGAGCGCCAGCGTGGCCTCCACCCGCCGGTTGACGGCCACCGACACCAGGCCCGCCAGCGCGCGGCGGCCCGCCGGGCGCGGCAGGCCGGTCAGCAGCGGCGGGTGGGTGACGCGCAGCCAGAGCTGGGCGACGACCATCTCGGCCATCGTCTCGTGGTCGGCGGCGTCGCCCTCCTCGCCGAGCTGCTCCAGCACGTCGCGGGCGTCGTCGAAGCGGCCGTGCCACAGCAGCGCGCGGGCCAGCACGACCACGTCGCCGCCGCGCAGGCTGCCCCGGTTGACCGCCTCGGCCAGCTCGGCCAGGTGACCGGCGGGCGCGGCCGGGTTGATCCGCCACTCGGCCCGCACCAGCATCGTCATGATCTTCAACCGGCGCTGCTCGTCGTCGCACTCGCGCCAGGCCAGCCGCAGGTAGGCGACGGCCGACTCGACCTGGCCGGCGCGCAGCGCGTTCCTGGCGGCCTCCTCCAGCGTGGGCAGCACCCAGGGCGCCTCCACCCGGGCCGCCTGCAGCAGGTGGTCGGCGACCACGCAGGGCGTCATGCCCGCGTCGTGCGCCACCTCGGCGGCCCGGCGGTGCAGGTCCATGCGCTCCTGCTGGTCGATGCCCGCCAGGACGGCGCGGCAGACCGACTGGTGGCGGAAGTCGCGGCCGGAGACCAGCCCGGCCGCGCCGAGCGAGAGCAGCTCCCTGCTGATGTCGATCGGCGCGATGCCGAGCAGCCGGTCGAGCCCGTCGGTCTCGCCCAGCACGGCGAGCCCGCGCGCCACCCGCATCGTCTGCGGGTGCCCGCGCTGCAGGCACGACAGCACCGCCTGGCCGAACTGATCGCCCACGACCGGCTCCGGAGGCGGCTCGCCCACCGAGCGCAGGTACTCGCGGTAGTCCTCGGCCAGCGCGCCGGCCAGCAGCGGGTTGCCGCCGCTGAGCGTGTACCACTCCTTGGCGAAGCGCTCGGTCGCCTCCGTGCCGAGCTCGGCCGCCATCAGCTCCTCGACGCCCTCGCGCGACAGCGGCGAGAGCTGGAGCCTGCGGCAGTGCGGCTGGCGCAGCAGGTCGGTCTCGAAGTACGCGTCGGCGCAGCGCATCCGGTCCGAGTGCGCGAACACGGCCACGATCCTGGCGCTCCTGGCCCGCCTGGCGAGGTAGGCCAGGCAGAGCAGCGAGGTGCGGTCGGCGTGGTGCACGTCGTCGACGGCGATCACCAGCGGGCACCGCTCCGACAGGTCCAGCAGGACCGTGCAGAGCGCGTGCACCACCTGGGCGTCGACGAGCTGGTCGGCCTCGGGCCCGGCCACGGTCGCGGCCCGGCTGCCCTCCTCGATGAGGGCCATCGCGCGGGCGTGGTCGGCCTCGGGGAGGGGCGCGTCCTGGATGAGCTGGCGCAGCACGCCGAGCGGCAGGTCGCGCTCCATGAGCGAGCCGGTCGCCGAGACGGCCAGCGCGCCGAGCTCGATGGCCTGCTCGGCCAGGGAGCGCAGCAGTGTGCTCTTGCCCGTCGCGACGGGGCCGCTGACCAGGGCGATCCGGCCCCGGCTCAGCACCGCGTTGGCGAGGAGCGACTCCAGAGCAGCCAGCTCCTCGTGTCGTTCGATCAGTCCCATGGCCGTCTCCCCTCGAATCGCCGCGGTCAGATCGGCAGGACCCGTCCTGACGGTGTCCGCAGGTCGAGCCAGTAGCGGTGGCCGTCGTCACGGGTGCGCGGCCTGCGCTTCCGCACCTGGGTGCGCCTCATGATCCTCACCTCGGATTCGCTGCCTGGTCCGAACGCTATGCCGGGGGCCCATCGCATCCTTATCGTCCGGCTATCAACCGCCGTGCCCGGGCCGGAACGGGCCGCTGACGTCGGCATTCGGGGTCCGCCGGGGGGCGCGGAGCGGGCGGCGCGGGCACGGCCGGCGCGGGCACGGCGGGCCAGGACCGCGCCACGGCCGACCCGACGGCGGCGAGCACGGCCGCCTCGACGTCGCCGCGGATGCCGGCGCCCCACACCGCCCGGTCGCCGTCGCCGAACCGCGCGTAGACGGCCACCTCCTCGCGCTCGCCCGCCGGGCCGCCCATGTGGTGGACGGCGCGCACGTCGAAGCCCTTGTCGGCCAGGGCCGCGCGCAGCGTGCGGAGCGTCCCGGCCCAGGCCGCCCCGCCGTACGCGGGGCCGTCGAGGTAGAGCTCGACCGTGGCGCCCTCCACCGCCGGAGGCGCCTGCGCGACCGCGTACGTGGCCTCGAAGACCTCCCGGACGCGCTCGGGCGGGATCTCGCCGCCCTCGGCCTCCGCCAGCGCCTGCACGACCTGCGCGAAGTCGATCTGCAGCGGCCTGGGCAGCGTGAGCCCGTGCCTGGCGCTCATCACGTAGGCCAGCCCGCCCTTGCCCGACTGGCTGTTGATGCGCACGACGGCCTCGTACGTCCGGCCCACGTCCCTGGGGTCGACCGGCAGGTACGGCATGCTCCACGGCAGCTCCGACGGCGCGAGCCCGGTCCGCGCCGACTCCCGTTCCAGCGCGTCGAACCCCTTCTTGATCGCGTCCTGGTGGGCGCCGGAGAACGCCGTGTAGACCAGGTCACCGCCGTACGGGTGCCGCGCGGGCACCGGGATGCCGGTGCAGCTCTCCACGACCCGGCGGACCCGGTCCAGGTCGGAGAAGTCGATGCCGGGGTCGATGCCCTGGGTGTAGAGGTTCATGCCGAGCGTCACCAGGCACACGTTGCCGGCCCGCTCGCCGTTGCCGAACAGGCAGCCCTCGATCCGCTCGGCCCCCGCCATCAGGGCCAGCTCGGCCGCCGCCACGCCGGTGCCGCGGTCGTTGTGGGTGTGCACCGACAGGCAGATGTGCTCGCGCCTGGACAGGTTGCGGTGCATCCACTCGATCTGGTCGGCGAAGACGTTCGGGGTCGAGCGCTCGACGGTCGTGGGGAAGTTGAGGATGATCGGCCGGTCCGGGCCGGGCTCCCACACGTCCATGACCGCCTCGCAGACCTCCAGGGAGAAGTCCGGCTCGGTGTCGTTGAAGTGCTCGGGCGAGTACTGGAAGGCCAGGTCGCAGCCGGGGATGAGCTTGTCGGCGTAGGCCATGACCAGGCGGGTGCCGTGCACGGCCAGCTCGCGGCACTGCTCGCGGTCCATGCCGAACACCAGGTTCCGGATGGCCGGCGAGGTGGCGTTGTAGAGGTGCAGGGTCGCCCTGGCGGCCCCGCGCAGGCTCTCCACGGTCCGCTCCACCAGGTCCTCGCGGGCGGGCACGAACGCGGTGATGCGCACGTCGTCGGGGATGCGGTCCTCCTCGACGAGGAGGCGGACGAAGTCGTGGTCGTCCTGGCTTGCCGACGGGAAGCCGACCTCGATCTCCCGGTAGCCCATGCTCACCAGGAGCTCGAACATGGCCAGCTTGCGCTCGGGGCCCATCGGCCTGGCGAGCGCCTGGTTGCCGTCGCGCAGGTCTGTCGACAGCCAGCGCGGCGCGGCGGTGATCGCGGCCGTGGGCCACGTCCGGTCGTGGAGCGGGATCAGCGGAAATGCGTCATACCGATTGGTGTTCATCGCGCGCCCTACTCAGTTGAACGAGCCGAAATAGGCGGAATAAGAGTGCGGCGAGAGCAGAACGTTAATTTGATAGGTGCACGCCTCGTCCGTCATGCGGAACACGACGACGATCTCCGGATAAGCGGCGGTGAGCCCGAGGCTCACGAAGTAGCGATCACTTCCGAAGACGATTCTGTACAGGCCGCGGTCGAGCCGGTGCTCCCGCCACTCCTTGACGCGCCCTTCGTGATCGGTCACCGACTGGGCGTCGATCACCCAGTGACCGTTGTCGGCACGGTCCAGACGCACGTCCACGCTGGCGGCCGGCCGCCCGTAGACGCTGTCCAGCGCCTGCACGTCAATCCCCATCAAACGCCACCTGTTCAGGAGTTCCGTCTGCCGCGGTTCGTCCGCGCCCAGGTGGTCGCCCCCCGGGCCTGTTGGCCACCCGAGTGACCCGCCGCGTGCTCGCGCCACCCGGGCTCGCGACAAGGGTTGCGGCGGCCGCTATCGCCGCGCCTTCGTCGCGCTATCGCCGGATCCCCGCCGCGCTATCGGGCACTTATCGGGGCCCGCGGCGGGCCGGCGAACGCCTTATCGCCGATTGCGGGGTTTTCCGCGGAAGCGCTCCGGGGAATGGCCGTCGACCTGCTCGAATGGCGCGCCGGAAGCGCGCCGATATGGGGTCGATGGTGGCCGGTGCGAGCGTTTGGGCCGAGCGGCGGGGAGAGCGCCGCGACATCCAGACGGAGGTACGCACCATGGGCCGGACCATCGCCACAAGCGCCGCCAGGATCCGCATGTCGATCATCGTTCTCGCGGCGGCCGCAGCCGCTTTCCTGGCCCTGGGTTCGACCGTGCCGGCATACGCGGCGGCCGCGTCCGCCACCGAGCAGGGCCCCGGCGACCCGTGGGGCATCGTGTCCAACGGTCCCGGCGACCCCTGGGGCATCGCGGCCGACGGCCCCGGCGACCCCTGGGGCTGAGCATCCCGGAGCGAGCGGCCGACGACCTCAGGGTCTCGGCCGTTTCGCGGTTTAATGGGGATTACCCTGTGGCCACAAGTGGCCCAGCACTGTAGTGTAACGCACAAATCGGCCGAACTTCACAGACGCGACCATCGCGATAAATGCCTGCCGATCTTGTAATATAGCCAGCACCCCACCAGGCAACCTTGGGGCCATAATCTCAAATATGGTGTCAGCCAAATTCCGCCCTGCACCTTGTCCGGCCGGGGGGCCTGGACGGTTGCCGAAGAGGGCGGCGGCTTCATCAAGGAGATGTGCGTGGAGTTTCGACTACTGGGGGCACTCGAAGCCACCGCCGACGGGAGAAATCTCGAACTGGGCGGCACGCGCCAGCAAATCATCCTGGCCGCGCTGCTTCTGAACGCAGATCGGCCCGTCGCCATGACCCGGCTGATGGAAGCCATCTACGACGACGAGCCGCCCGCGACCTCCCGCGCCCAGGTGCAGATCTGCATCTCGGCCCTGCGCCGCGTGTTCGCCGCGCACGGCCGGCCCGACATGATCGTGACCAAGCCGCAGGGATACGCGCTCCTGGCCGAGCCCGGCGAGATCGACGCCCGCGTCTTCGAGACCCTGGTGGCCAGGGCGCGCAAGCTCCGCGACGATCGCAACCCCGAAGAGGCCATCCGCCACTACCGCGAGGCGCTCGGGCTGTGGCGCGGCCCCGCGCTCGACGGCATCGAGAGCCGGCTGCTGCAAGCCATCGCCGGTCAGCTCACCGAGCAGCGCATCACCGCCAACGAGGACTGCATCCAGCTGGAGCTGGAGCTCGGCCGCCACCACGAGCTGGTCGGCGAGCTCACCGGCCTGGTCAGCGTCCACCCGTTGCGCGAGCGCTTCATCGCCCAGCTCATGACCGCCCTCTATCGGTCGGGACGGCAGGCCGAGTCGCTCCAGGTCTACCGCGACGCCCGCCGCATGATGATCGAGGAGCTGGGGATCGAGCCCAACGAGCGATTACAACAGCTCGAATCGGCCATCCTCACAGCCGACGAAAGCCTCGAAGCGCCCGCGCCGCCCACGCTCGTCACCGTCGAGCCGCGTCCCGGCCCCTCCTCCGTGCCGGGCATGCTGCCCGCCGGCATCGCGGACTTCATCGGGCGCCAGAGCCAGCTCGACGAGATCAAGAAGAGGCTGACGGAGCCGCCCGACGGCGCGGCCCGCTTTGCCGTGCCCATCGTCGCCATCGCCGGCCGGGCCGGGATCGGCAAGACCACGGTCGCCGTGCACACCGCGCACAGCGTGGCCGAGCACTTCCCCGACGGCCAGCTCTACGCCGACCTGCACGGCGGCGTCTCCCGCCCGGCCAGCCCCATGCAGGTGCTCGAACGCTTCCTGCGCGCGCTCGGCGTGTCGGGCACCGCGCTGCCGGAGACGCTGGAGGAGCGGGCCGAGATGTACCGCATGCTCCTGGCCGACCGGCGCATGCTCATCGTGCTCGACGACGCCGCCTCCGAGAGCCAGGTGCTGCCGCTGCTGCCGGGCAACCCCGCCTCGGCCGTCATCGTCACCAGCCGCAGCCGGCTCGGCGCGCTGGCCGGGGCGACCCAGGTGGACGTCAGCCTGTTCGACGCCGCCCAGTCGGTCGACATGCTGTCCAGGATCGCCGGGGCCGACCGGGTGTGGGCCGAGCCCGAGGCCGCCGCCGCGCTGGCCGAGCTGTGCGGCTACCTGCCGCTCGCGCTGCGCATCGCCGGCGCCCGCATGGCCGCGCGCCCGTACTGGGGTGTCGAGCAGCTGGTGGAACGGCTGCGGGACGAGGCCCGCAGGCTGGACGAGCTCATGCACGGCGACATGGGCATCCGGGCCAGCCTGTCGCTGACCTACGAGGGCATCAGCGAGCAGGCGCGCCGCCTGTTCCGGCGGCTGGCGATCCTCGACGCGCACGTCTTCTCCGCCTGGACCGGGGCCGCGCTGCTCGACCAGCCGCTCGCCGACGTGCAGGACCTGCTCGACGACCTGGCCGACGCCCAGCTCGTCGAGGTGCTGGGCACCGGGCGGCACGTCGGCGTGCAGTACCGCTTCCACGACCTCATCCGCGTCTACGCGCGCGAGCGGCTGGCCGCCGAGGAGACGCCGGACATGCGCTCGGAGGCGCTGGCCCGGGTGCTCAGCGCGCTGCTCCACCTGACGCAGGCGGCCCGCCGCCGCGAGTACGGCCCCTCGCCCGGCCCGCACCCGGCGCACGAGATCCCCTCGCCGCTGCCGGAGGAGCTGATCGAACGGCTGGTCGCCAAGCCGATCGCCTGGTTCGAGCGCGAACGTCACGTGCTGCTCGCCGGCATCAGGCAGGCGGCCCAGGCCGGGCTGGTGGAGCTGTGCTGGCGGCTGGCGATGAACGCCGAGACCTTCTTCGAGCTGCGCGTCTACCTGGACGACTGGCGCGAGACGCACGAGATCGCCCTGGAGGCGGCCCGTGCGGGAGGCGACCGGCGCGGCCAGGCCGAGATGCTGTACGCCAGGGGCTCGCTGTCGCTGACCGAGCAGCGCTTCGACGACGCCGCGCGCGACTTCGAGGCGGCGCTGACGCTGTTCGAGGAGGTCGGGGCGGAACTGCAGATCGCCAAGACGACCCGCAACATCGCCGTGCTGGAGCGGATGAACGGCCGCATGGAGGCGGCGATGGGCCACCTCCAGCACGCCCTGCGGATGTTCTCGGCCATCGGCGACCAGATCGGCGCCGCGCACACGCTGCACAACCTGGCGCAGATCAAGGCCGACTGCGACGACATCGACGGGGCCAAGATGCTGCTGGCCGAGGCCCTGGTCCGCAGCAAGGGCGGCGGCAACCGCCGGGTGACCGCCCAGGTGCTGCACCGGATGGGCCACGTGCACCTGCGGGCGCGCGAGGTGGCCATCGCGGCGGGGGCGTTCGAGGAGTCGCTGGCGGTCGTGCAGGAGATCGGCGACACCATCGGGGAGGCGTTCGCCCTGCACGGGCTGGGCGTGGCCCGGCTGCGGCAGGGCAAGCTGCAAGAGGCCGAGCCGCTGCTGCGCAAGGCGCTCACGGTGGCCAGCAGCTCCCGCCACCGCCTCGCGGAGGCGCACGCGCTGGGCGGCCTCGGCGAGCTGGCGCTGGCGGCGGGCGACCAGGCCGACGCGGCCGGCTGCCTGCAACGGGCGGCGGCGCTGTTCCGCCAGATGCGCACGCCGCTGCTGGAGGCGCGCACGCTGCTCATGCTGAGCAAGGTCGTCGACGCGGACGCGGCGGCGACCGCGCAGGCGCGGGTGCGCGAGCTGATGGATCAGGTCGGCGACCGGGCGGGCGAGTCGCTGCGCGACCCGCTGGCGTCGGCGGCCTTCGAACCCCGCTCGCCCTACACCGACCCGATGAGCGAGCCGCTGCCCTGACCGGCCCATTCCCGCCGGGCCTGTCCGGCGGGAATTTTCCGACCCGTCATATACCTTAGGGGGGTACGGTATCGAGATCGAGGAGGACGCATGCGACGCCTGACCCCCCTGGAGCCCGCCGAGGCCCCCGGCAAGTCCCGGGAACTGCTCGAGGACATCGTCAGCAGGAGAGGCGGCGTGGGCGACATGGTCGCCACCATGGCCCACTCCCCCGCCGCGCTCCAGGGCTACCTGGACTTCTCGCGGGCCATGAAGCGCGTGAAGCTGCCCCGCGCGCTCAGCGAGAAGGTCTCACTGGCCGTCCAGGAGTGGATCGGCTGCGCGTACTGCCTCCAGGCGCACGCGGAGGCGGCGCGGGCGGCCGGACTGAGCGAGAGCGACATCGCGCTGGCCCGTCAGGGCGCCTCCACCGACGCCCGCGAGACGGCGCTGATCGAGCTCGCGGTCCGCCTGCTGGCCGAGCCCTCGTCGATCACCGACGCCGACGTGGCCGGGCTGCGGGCGCACGGCTGGAGCGACCGGATCATCGCCGAGCTGCCGGCCCTGGTCGCACTCAACCAGCTCACGGGCACGTTCAACCTGCTCACGGGGCTGGAGCCGGCCACATAGGGGAGGCGCATTGCATGGTCATGCAGAAGTATGTATATACTTCACCTCGTGTCCAAGGTACTCACCTCCCTGCCTGTCGGTGAACGTGTCGGGATCGCCTTCTCCGGCGGCCTCGACACGTCCGTAGCGGTCGCGTGGATGCGCGAGAAGGGCGCCGTCCCCTGCACCTACACCGCCGACATCGGCCAGTACGACGAGCCCGACATCGCCTCGGTGCCCGGCCGCGCGACGGCCTACGGCGCGGAGGTCACCCGGCTCGTCGACGGCCGCGCCGCCCTCGTGGAAGAGGGGCTCGCCGCGCTGACCTGCGGCGCGTTCCACATCCGCTCCGGCGGGCGCGCCTACTTCAACACCACCCCGCTCGGGCGGGCCGTCACCGGCACCCTGCTGGTGCGCGCCATGCTGGAGGACGGCGTGCAGATCTGGGGAGACGGCTCCACCTTCAAGGGCAACGACATCGAGCGGTTCTACCGCTACGGCCTGCTCGCCAACCCGGCCCTGCGCATCTACAAGCCGTGGCTCGACGCCGACTTCGTCAGCGAGCTCGGCGGCCGCAAGGAGATGTCGGAGTGGCTGCTCGCGCACGGCCTGCCCTACCGTGACAGCTCCGAGAAGGCCTACTCCACCGACGCCAACATCTGGGGCGCCACCCACGAGGCCAAGGCGCTGGAGCACCTCGACGCCGGCATCGAGCTGGTCGACCCGATCATGGGCGTGCGCTTCTGGGACCCGGACGTCGAGATCGCCACCGAGGACGTCACGATCGGCTTCGACCGCGGCCGCCCGGTGACGATCAACGGCAAGGAGTTCCCCACCGCCGTCGACCTGGTGCTGGAGGCCAACGCCATCGGCGGCCGCCACGGCATCGGCATGTCCGACCAGATCGAGAACCGGATCATCGAGGCCAAGAGCCGCGGCGTCTACGAGGCGCCGGGCATGGCGCTGCTGCACATCTGCTACGAGCGCCTGGTCAACGCCATCCACAACGAGGACACCCTCGCCAGCTACCACAACGAGGGCCGCCGCCTGGGCAGGCTCCTGTACGAGGGCCGCTGGCTCGACCCGCAGGCGCTGATGCTGCGCGAGTCGCTGCAGCGGTGGGTCGGCACGGCCGTCACCGGCGAGGTGACGCTGCGGCTGCGGCGCGGCGAGGACTACTCGATCCTCGACACGTCCGGCCCGGCGTTCAGCTACCATCCCGACAAGCTGTCGATGGAGCGCACCGAGGACTCCGCGTTCGGCCCGTCCGACCGCATCGGCCAGCTCACCATGCGCAACCTCGACATCGCCGACTCCCGCGCCAAGCTGGAGCAGTACGCCGGGCTCGGCATGGTCGGCAGCCCGCAGCAGGCGCTGATCGGCGCCGCGCAGCCGGCCCCGACCGAGCTGATCGGCGAGATGCCCGAGGGCGGCGCCGAAGTGATCGCCTCCCGGGGCGAGGTGCCCGACGACGAGCTGCTCGACAACGCCGCGATGGAGTTCGGCACCGACTGACAACCCCGTCTGACCGGGTGTCGGGTCCGATTGATCGAAAGCCCGCGCATCTGTCCCGCTCGCCCCTAATATCGTGCCTGTCCGCAGGAGCCAGAGATCGGCTGGAGGCACGGATGGCAGGGGCGAGCGCGAGCGCAGGAGTCCGGGGCCGGCCGCGTCGGCCGTGGTGACGCCGCTCGCCGGCCGCTATCGGCTGCTTGCCCCGATCGGGCAGGGCGGCATGGGCACCGTCTGGCGAGCTGAGGACGAGCTCCTCCAGCAGGAGGTCGCCGTCAAGGAGATCCGGCTGCCGCCCGGCCTCGGCGAGGGCGAGCGGGCCGAGCTGACCGAGCGCACGCTGCGCGAGGCGCGGGCCGCCGCCCGGCTGCGCTCCCACCCGTCGATCGTCACCGTCCACGACGTCGTCCTCGACGGCGGGCTGCCGTGGATCGTCATGGAGTTCGTCCGGGGACGCTCCCTGGAACAGGTGGTCCGCGAGCGCGGGCCGCTGCCGCCCGGCCGCGTCGCCGCGATCGGCCTGAGGATGCTCGACGCGCTCGGCGCCGCGCACGCCTCGGGCGTGCTGCACCGCGACGTCAAGCCCGCCAACGTGCTGCTCACCGACGACGGCCGGGTGCTGCTGACCGACTTCGGCATCGCCACCGTCGCCGGGAACGAGGCGATCACCCAGGGCGGCATGCTGTCCGGCTCGCCCGGCTACATCGCGCCCGAGCGGCTGCGCGGCGAGCCCGACGGCCCGCACTCCGACCTGTGGTCGCTGGGCGCGACGCTGTTCACCGCCGTGGAGGGCGTCGCCCCGTTCGCCCGCGCCAGCCCGGCGGCCGCGATCGCGGCGGCGCTGACGCAGGAGCCCGCCCCGGTCCGCCGGGCCGGCCCGATGGCGCCCGTGCTCGCCGCCCTCCTGGACAAGGACCCGGCCCGCCGCTGCTCCCCCGCCCAGGCGGCGGCCGCGATGGAAGGGGTCGCCCGCGAGGCCGGCGTCCTGGACGACGACCGCACCGCGCCCGGCCGGCTGCGCCGCCGCCGCGCGCCGATCGTGCTGGGCGCGCTGCTGGCCGTCGGGCTGACGGCCGCGGCGGTGGCCGTCGTGCTGCCGAAGGTGTTCCCGTACACCGCTCCCGTGATCCGGCCGTTCTCGCCCGTGACGGCGCTGCCGTCCGCCTCCGGCACGGCGAAGCTGTTCACGAACGCCTTCGAGGCGTGCGACCTGCTGACCGCCGCCCAGGCACGCAAGGTGTTCGGCGGACCGGCCAAGGAGCAGTTCTTCAGCGAGTATCACTGCCGCTGGACCGGCCCGGACAACGCCACCATGGTCGTGATGGCGTACCTGACGCCGAGCGTCTGGGGCGCGGAGAACTTCCACGACCTGCAGGTCAAGAACATGAAGCAGGAGCCGAGGCGCACCCCCGGCACCAAGGTCCGCGCCGGCCCGGACATCGGCGACGAGGCGTTCAGCTTCACCCAGCGCAGCCCGTTCTCCTTCATGCGCAAGCAGTACACCTCGGAGGTCTCCTTCCGCATGACGAACGTCGCCGTCGGCATCAAGCTCACCGGCGCCCGCCCCGGGTTCGCCGACCTCGACCGGGCCGCCGCCTACGTCGTGGCGGCCGTCGAGAAGCGGCGCTGAACCGCCACCGCCATCCCGACGGACGCGGCGGTCGAGCTGCTCACCCAGGTGGCCCGA
Source organism: Nonomuraea sp. NPDC023979 (assembly GCF_040639085.1). Lineage (NCBI taxonomy): Bacteria > Bacillati > Actinomycetota > Actinomycetes > Streptosporangiales > Streptosporangiaceae > Nonomuraea > Nonomuraea sp. NPDC023979. The sequence continues at coordinate 63,432 of NZ_JBEZZG010000036.1, read as the reverse complement.
AACGCCTCCGTCTACACGCCGATCGTCTTCGACCAGTTCCTGCGGCGGCGCGGCAACCAGGTCCCGTTCGGCTTCTTCCTCGGGCTGTCGCTGTACGCGTTCCTGCTGCCGGCCGCGGCCCGGCCGGACAACCCGCTGGCGTTCGGGGCGGTGTTCCTGCCGGTGTTCACCATGGTCGCGCTCGTCATGCTGGTGACGCTGATCTACGGCACCATCGACCAGATGCGGCCCACCAGCGTGCTGCCCTACATCCGCGACGCCGCCCCGCACGCCCGCTACCAGCGCCGCGCCCTCGTCGCCAGGACCCGGTCCGCGCCGACGCTGCCCGCCGAGCCCGCCACCGAGGTGCGCGCCGACGCGTTCGGCTTCGTCGCCGACATCAGGATGGCCGAGCTGGAGCCGGTGCTGCGCGAGCTCGGCGGCGAGGTGGAGATCGTCCTCCAGGGCCCGGTCGGCACCTACGTGTCGGCGGGCGACGTGCTCGGCCCCGGGAGGCGGTGCGGCGCGGGCTAGCGGGAACCGCTACTGCGGAGTGAACTCGGCCTGCCACACGCCCTCGGCGTCGACGTCCAGGTAGTACTCCCCGGCGAAGCCGTAGATGTTCGTGTCGATCCGGCCCTTGCTCTTGATGACGTTGGCGATCGAGCCGTCCACCGGCTGCGCGCCGCCGACGGCCTCGACGGACATGATGAAGTTCGTCGGGCCGTACTGCGAGGAGTTGCCGGAGTAGGTGACCTTGACCTCGTAGTCGCCGTACAGCTCGAACTTCTTGGTGTTCTTGTTGCCCTTGCCCTTCACCGTGACGGGGCTGCCGGCGCGGGCCGGGGTCGCCGTGGCGATGGGCTCCTCGTCGGGCATCTCGTCGATCACGACCGGCGTGGCGCTGACCGCGGGGGGAGTGTTCTCGGGGGCGGCGGCCGGGGCCGGTCCGGCGGCGCCGCAGGCGCCGGCCCCGGAGATCAGCACGAGGCTGACCAGGGCAGGGACGATCTTGTGCAAGGTGTTCCTCAAGTGATGGGACGACCGCTATGCGGCATATGTCCATTGGTGCGACACATTGAACCATGTGCGATGTGTATCCCGCGACCGTGGATTCGGGCTCCGGCCAGGTGCGACGCGGGGCGTGAGAGAATAGGAGGACGACGCCCTCTCGGCCTCGGGTCCAGGACCCAGGTGGGAGGGTTTTTTCATGCCCGGAACCGGAGGAACCCCGCGATGAGACTCGGTCTGACCTGCCCTCGTTTCACCTGGCCCGGCGGTGACGCCGCGATCGCCGGCCGGTTCGCCGACGTGGCGCGCGGCGCGGACGAGGCGGGGCTGCACAGCCTGTGGGTGATGGACCACCTGTTCCAGATCCCCAACTTCGGCGGCGTCGGCGAGCCGATGCTGGAGGCGTACGGCGCGCTCTCCTACGCCGCCGCGCTGACCCGCCGCGTCACGCTGGGCGCGCTCGTCACCGGGGCCCCGTACCGGGCACCGGGATTCCTGGTGAAGCAGGTCAGCACGCTGGACGCGCTGTCCGGCGGGCGGGCGGTGCTCGGCATCGGGGCGGGCTGGTTCGAGGAGGAGGCGCGCGGGCTCGGGCTGCCGTTCCCGCCGGTGGCCGAGCGGTTCGAGCGGCTGGAGGAGACGCTGCGGATCGCGCGCCGGATGTTCGCCGGTGACCAGGAGCCGTTCGAGGGGCGCCACTACCGGCTGGAGCGGCCGGTCAACGCACCGGCGGCGCGGCCGCGCATCCTCATCGGGGGCAGCGGCGAGCGCAAGACGCTGCGGCTCGTCGCCGAGTACGCCGACGCCTGCAACTTCCTGTACGGCGCGGACGTGCCGCACAAGCTGGCCGTGCTGCGCGCCCACTGCGAACGCGCGGGCAGGCCGTACGAGGAGATCGAGAAGACCCTCCACCTGCGCGTGCCCGGCGACGCGAGCGTGGACCAGACCGTGCAGCGGTGCGGCGAACTGGCCGAGCAGGGCATCGAGCACGTCATCGCCGCCCTGCCGGACGCCGCCGACGAGGCCGGGCTGGCGCTGCTGGGCGAGGTGGCGCGGCAGGTCGCCGGCATCGGGCCGGCGACCGTCACCACGCCGGGCCGCCCCGCGAACGCCCCCGGGCAGGTCTAGGGCCGGTCCTCCGGCCTGGCCGGCCGCTGCGGCTCGGCCGTCCCGCCCCCGCCGTAGCGGCGCTGGACCTCGTCCACGCCCCTGCCGATCTGCTCGTCGTACTTGTGCCCGGTGCGCTTCTTGGCCATCTCCTCGGCCTTGTCGACCGCCTTGTCGACGTGCTTGGAGTGCTTCCTGGCCAGGTTCTCGGCCTTCCTGACCCAGTCTCCGATGCCGCTCATGAAAGCCTCCCCCTTCGTCTCGCCCGCTCCCCTACCCGGCGTGGGCGGCGGCGAACGCGACCCCGCTCCCCTACCCGGGGGGGCGGCGGCGAACGCGACGTCAAGATCGATTGGCTACCGTACGGAGTACAGCGGCAGGCGACCTGATCGGGGGGCGACGTGCTCGACGGAATGCTGACCAGGAGGCCCGACGGCGACCCCGGCTTCGAGGCCGTGGGCAGCGAGGTCGAGCTGGGCGCGCTGCGGGTGGAGAAGAAGGCGTTCACGCCCCTGCGGCTGACGCGGGTCGCCGACTCCTCCGCCCACGGCGCCTACCAGCTCCTGCTCCCGTTACGCGGCACGATGCACGCCGCCTGGGACGACCGGCGGCTCACCACCGGCGCCGGCGACCTGCTCGTGCACGACGTCACCCGCATCACCACGGCCCGCTTCGAGGCCGCTCCCGGGACCGGCACCTTCCAGACCGCCGCCGTCACCATCCCCAAAGCGCTCATCCCGCTGCCGGACGAGCACGTCGACCGCGTGCTCGGCCGCCGCATCCCCGCCCGCGACGGGCTCGGCGCCCTCCTGGCCGGCTTCGTCACGGACGTCGCCGACACCGCCGCCTCCTGCACGCCCGCCGACCGGCCGCGCATCGGGATGGCGCTGCTCGACCTCGTGTCGGCGCTGCTCGCCTCCACGCTCGAAGGCGACGGCGGGCCCGCCCCGCACGCACACCGCCAGGCGCTCACCCTGCGCATCCAGGCGTCCGTCCTGCGGCGCCTCGGCGAGCCCGACCTCTCCCCCGGCGCCCTGGCCGCCGCCCACCACATCTCCGTCAGCTACCTGCACCGCCTCTTCCAGGAGCAGGGCACCACGGTCGCCGCCTGGATCAGGTCCCAGCGCCTCGAACGCGCCCGCCGCGACCTGGCCGACCCGGCGCTGCGCCACGTCCCCATCCACGGCATCGCCGCCCGGTGGGGGTTCTCGCACGCCGCCGACTTCAGCCGGGCCTTCCGCCGCGCGTACGGCGCCTCCCCCCGCGACTTCCGCCACGGGGCGCCGCTCACGACCTGAGCCTCCACCCCGTCCTCGTACGGCTTCCGGTCCCCGGCGAGGCGTTCAACACCCCCACCACCTGGCGGCACTGACCCCTCCAGAGGAACCACCCCACCCCGACAGGCCCGCCCCTCAACGGCCCGCCGCTCTCAGAGCTGATGCCCTCAGGGGCTGGCCCCTTCAGTGGCCGCCAACGACCTCCCACCACGGGACCCCCGCAACGGGAGGCCCCTCCCTGTGGCCGGCCCCAGGCAGGGCTGTCCCATTGGGGGGCTGCCCCCCGCAGGGCTACCCCCTCCGGAGGGAGTTGTCCCCACCGGAGACGCCAGGGCCCAGAGGGCTGCCCCCTCCGGAGGGGGCACCGACTTCCCCGGCGGACGGTCCCTCGCCCAGGGTGACCCCTTCCGGAGGGGTCACCGCCTTCCCCGGCGGGGACGGTCCGTTGCCCGGAGGTGGCCCCTCCCGTACGAGCCGGCCGTCCGGGAGGGGTCAGCTCCCCGAGAGGGCGGGCTTCGGCGGGCTGGTGAAAGTTACAGGGTGTTCGGGGGCGGCGGTGCAGGTCGGGGGTGGGACCGGGGTGGGGTGGGTTCCGGACGGACGGGGGGTTTCTTACGATCTGCGCAGGCGACGGACGGGAGCGGTCGGATGGCGGGGACCCGGGCTTGGCTGGCGAGCATGGCGGCGATGCTGGTGCTGACCGCGGAGGCGGTGTTCGCGATGGCCACGCCGGCGAGCGCGGCGCCCGTGCGGGTCATGCCGCTGGGCGACTCGATCACGGGGTCGCCGGGCTGCTGGCGGGCGCTGCTGTGGAACAGGTTGCAGGAGGCCGGGCACACGAACGTGGACTTCGTCGGCACGCTGCCCGCCCAGGGGTGCGGGGTCCCGTACGACGGTGACAACGAGGGGCACGGCGGCGCGCTGGTGACCACGGTGGCGAACCAGAACCAGCTCGTGGGCTGGCTGGCCGCGAGCTCCCCGGACGTGGTGCTCATGCACTTCGGCACCAACGACGTGTGGAGCAACGTGCCCACGGCGACGATCCTGGCCGCCTACACCAAGCTGGTGGGGCAGATGCGGGCGAGCAATCCGGCCATGCGGATCCTCGTCGCGCAGATCATCCCGATGGCGCCGGCGACCTGCGCGGAGTGCGGCGCGCGGGCGGTGGCGCTCAACGACGCGATCCCGGCATGGGCGGCGGCGACCAGTACGGCGCAGTCGCCGGTGGTGGTCGTGGACCAGTGGACGGGCTTCGGCACCGGCGGTGACACCTACGACGGGGTGCACCCGAACGCGGCGGGCGACCGCAAGATCGCCGACCGGTGGTATCCGGCGCTGGTGGAGGCGCTGTCGGGCACGCCGACAGCGAGCCCCACCGCGACCCCAACCGTGAGCCCGACCGCGACCCCGACGGTGACGTCCACGTTCCCGCCCGCGGGCTGCTCGGCCGTGTTCCGGAACGCGGGCCAGTGGCAGGGCGGCTTCCAGGGCGAGGTCACCGTCTCGAACACGGGCGTCACGGCGCTGAACGGGTGGACGGTGCGCTGGACGTTCGCCGACGGGCAGCGGATCACCCAGCTCTGGAACGGCGAGCCGAGCGCCGACGGCGCGGCCGTGACGGTGCGGAACGCGTCCTGGAACGGCGCGATCCCGCGCGGCGGGTCGGCGACGTTCGGTTTCGTCGCCTCGTGGACGGGCGCGAACACGCCGCCGTCCGTGACGTGCGCGGCCGGTTGACGCGGACGGCGAATTTCTGCCGCCAATAAATAACGAAATAGCGGAAATACCGGTCGTTCAATTTTCAACGTTGCCCAATCGTGACTGGACGGCCTCGGCGGACTCCGGCACACGTTCGTCAGAACGAAGAACAACGAGCTCTGACGAGCGGCCCGACCAAGAGAAGCCGAGGCACCGTCCCATGCCGGACAACGGGAGAAGCACCCGCGTGAGGAAGATCGTCACCACGCTCCTGGCCGCCGGCGCGCTCGTCTACCTGACCGCCACGATCACCCTGCGCGGCCTGGCCGCCGCCGCCGAGGCGGCCGGGGTCATCGGCGGGTTCTCGCTCGTCCTCACCACGCTCGGCGTGCTGCGGCAGCGCGCCGAGCCGCCGGCGCCCCGGCCGTGCCCGGGTGACGCGGCGGGGCTCGGCTACTTCCCCGGCCTGGGCGGCCACGCCCTGGAGGCCGCCCAGGGCGCGTCCTGCGCCGGGGCCAGGCCCGCGTGGCCTGTCCTCCCGCTGGGCTGGCTCGTCCTCGACGCCGACGGCGGCCGTCCGATGCTGGGCGGGGCGATTCGCGAGCTCCGGGAGCTGTGCGACGGGCTCGGCGGGCGACTGCCGGAGGGGATGGTGCTCGTGCTGTTCGCGCTTCCCGGCGGGCACGCGCCGCCCGGCCGGCTCGTGCTGACGTTCGGCATCGGCCTGGCCCCCGCGCCGTGCGGCCCGTGAACAGCCGCAGCGCGGCGCCCGTGGCGGGCGCCGCGCTACGTGTCCGGTGCGGAAGATCCGGTCAGACGGAGATCCTGCCCGCCCCGGCGCCCGCGCTCACGATCGACTTGACGCTGGAGGCCGGGTCGAGCGTGTACACGTACGGGATGGAACGGACGCTGCCGCCGGTCTGGCCCGTGCCGGAGTTGACGAAGTGGTTGTTCCTGGCGACGAGGCTGCCCGGGTCGGAGCTGCCCTCACCGAGGTGGAACGGGTCCTCGGTGTTCTCGAAGTAGTTGCCCTCGACCAGCACTCCGGCGCCCTCGGTGGAGGCCACGCCGTAGCCGCCGACGTTCGAGTACAGGTTGTTGTAGACGTGCACCGGGTTGCCGAAGCGCACGCGCGGGTGCCGCTGGTTGCTGCCGTCGAACCAGTTGTGGTGGTACGTCACGCGCAGGCGCCCGCTGTCCTCGGAGCCGTTGCCGTCGCTGTGGCCGAGCAGCATCGACTTGTCGTGGTCGAAGACGCGGTTCCAGGAGATCGTGACGTAGTCGCTGGCCCGTTTGACGTCCACGGCGCCGTCGTAGCCGTCGCTGAAGGAGTTGTGGTCGATCCACACCCGGGTCGAGTACTGGACATTGATCGCGTCGTCGCCCCAGCCTCGGAAGTTCAGGTTGCGGATGACGACGTTGGACGCCTCGGAGACGTTGAGGCCGCAGCCGCTGATCGTCGCGCCGGAGTTGCCCAGCAGCGACTTGTTGGAGCCGACGCGGATCATGCCGGAGCAGGAGATGGTGCCGGACACCCGGACCACCGCCGCGTTCGTCCCCGAGAGGGCACTGGCCAGCGCGGAGGCGCTGGAGACGGTGACGGGCGAGGCGCCGCCGCCGCCCGTGGTGCCGCCGCCCTGGGTGGCCCAGCCGACCAGCCCGTCCGCGTTGCCCGGCGGATCGGTGGGCGGGTCTGTGGGCGGGTCCGTGGGCGGGTCGGTGGGCGGGTCCGTCGGGGTGGAGCCTGCGGGGACGAGCCGCCATTGCTTGGTCGCCACCGAGTCGCACGAGTTGGTCTGCACGAGCGCGCCGGAGGCGGTCGAGTTGTCCCTGATGTTGAGGCACTTGCCGCTGTTGGCGTTGACGATCCGGTAGGCGGCGCCGGCCTCGGTGACGTTCCACCGCTGGGAGGCCGCGCCCGTGCAGCTCTCCTGCTGGACGGCCTTGCCCGCGGAGGTACTGGCGTCCTCGACGCCGGCGCACCTGCCGCTGTGGGCGGATTTGAGCTGGAAGCCGCCGCCGTCGGCGACGAGGTTCCAGGTCTGCGCCGCGCCGCCGCAGCCGGTCTGCGTGAACTGGACGCCGTCGGACGAGCTGCCGCCCGGCACGGTCAGGCACAGGCCGCTGCCGTTGTTGACGACGGTGTACGCGCCGGGCGCGGGCGCCGCTGCCGCCGCCGAGGTGGCGGCGATGGCCACCACCGCCGTCCCGGCCACCGCCAGCGCCGCCGCCAGTGCCGCCGCCGTGGCGGCGCTCGTCCTGCCGTTGCTGATCTGTCGCATGCTGAGCTCCTTGCCGGCCTCGGGCGGGCCAGGTCCGGCCCGCCCTCCTGTCCCCCAGCGAGTACTCGTTCACATGTCTGAATGGCATACGTATGCGCGACAGCCTCAATGTAGGTAAGCGCTTTCCTAGCGTCAACCGGCCGTGAAAGTTTCACCCTCGAATAAGCGTGTGACGCAACTTAACCCCTTAAGGGGGATTTATCGCCATAAAGTGGGATTCGGGGTTTCGGTGCGCGGCTATTCGATAACAACCCATCCGGGAAAGGGCTGTCCGCCTATATGGTCCTCGCGCTCGTACATTCACAGGGAGAGCCCCATGGACCTGAGCCACGCCCCGGCGGAACCCCAGCTCACACCCCCCACGGCGATGAGCGCCCCCCGGATGAGCAACACCACCCGCTACCTGTGCGGCGGCGCGTACCTGGACAGCGATTTCCGGGACAAAGTGCTGAACGAATTGCTTGACGACCCTTTCAGGGCGGTTCCGCCGTCCTATGGGGGATGCGATCTGCTGCCGATCATCCATCACGCGCGCCGCTCCCGCTCCCTGCTCGTCGTCCGCGACGGGCTGATCACCGCCATCCTGCTCCTCGGGCTCGCGCTGACGCCGATGAGCGTCATCAGCTGGCTGTCGTTCCTGTTGCCGCTCGTGCTGCTCACGCTGGAACGGGTGCGGCGCGGGCCGATGCTGGTGCGCGGGCTGCTGTGGTTCTGGGCCTTCGGCGGCTACGTGATCCTGTTCGTCGTCTACGCGCTGCTGCTGGCCGCCACGAGCTTCGGCTCCTTCGTGACGGCGGGCGCGGTGCTCGTGTACGCGTTCCTCCAGAACGCCGGCCTGCTCCTGGTGCCGCTGGCCACGCTCGGCGTCGCGATCCTCTACCGGATCATCGTCTACACGACGCTCGCCGGCACGCTCAAGCCCGGCGCTCCCCCGCCCGAGCCCGGCCCCGACCAGCCCAGGACCGCCGACCGCCTCGCCTACGTCGCCCGCGCCCAGACGGGCAACGTCACCATGTACGCCAACGAGGACGCGTTCATGGGCGCCGGCGGCATCGAACGGAGCTGGTCCATCGCCGTCGAGCTGGACCGGGCGCGCACCGTCACCGAGACCGGCCGGGGCACCGAGCGCCGCGAGCGGCCCGTCGACATCGACCCGGCCGAGCTGCACGCCTTCGTCCGCACCCGGCTCACCGAGATGCGCGACCAGGTGCTGCGCCCCAACGAGGGCATCCGGCGGCTCGACATCGGCGACCACGTGGTGGCCCGCGGCATCTACAGGGTCACCGACTGGCCGGGCGCCCACCCGCTGATCGGCCAGGACGGGCGGCCCCGCCACCACGCCACGCCCGAGGAGATCGCCGCCATCAGCCGCCACCCGCAGGGCGGCGTCCGCTACTACCAGCGCGTCACGATCGCGCACGAGGGCCAGGAGATCCGCGACACGGCGGGCCGCCTGGTCGCCCCGGCGGAGGACCAGGAGGCCGTCACCTCGGCGTTCATCTACCTGGCGGTCGAGGGGCGCATGCTCTACACCCAGTTCGTGGTGACCGCGCTGCCGCCGGCCAAGGAGGCGTACCACGTGGTCGACCGGCTGCCGGACATGCCGGGCTGGCGGATCGCGTGGGAGTCGGTGCGGGCGCTGAAGCTGCTCCTGCTGCGCGACGTCCTGGCCGCGCCCGTGCGGCTGACGCGCACCGCCGTACGGGCCGTCCGCCAGCAGTTCGTCACGCTCGATCCGTCCCGCCACGTCGTCTACCCGTACGGGGCCCGGCTCAGCGTGCGCGAGCTCGGCGCGAGCCACGGGATGCAGACCTACCTCCAGCTGCTCGACACCGCCAAGTACGTCAAGCTGATCGAGCACCGGCTGACCGAGGCCGTGCTCGACTACCTGGAGGACAAGGAGATCGAGACCGGCACGTACCGGATGCAGGCGGCCAACGTCATGATGAACATGTCGGTGCGCGACAGCGTCGTCAACGGCCCCATCGCGATGGGCATGCAGGCGTCGGCGTCGTCCCACCACCACACCCGGGGCTGAGAGGCGGTCATGGCAGACCAGTACGGCATCCGCATCGACGGCGGCACGGTCAACGGCCCGATCGCGATGGGCCCGAACGCCCGCGCCACCGTCAACCACGGCGGCTCGGGCGAGGCGAGCCTGCTGCTGGACCGGCTCGACCGGCTGCTGGCCGAGCACGAGGCGGAGCTGGCCGAGCCCGCCAGGGCCCGCCGCGACGCCGCCGACGTCCGGCAGGAGCTGGCGGAGGCCGAGCCGGACCGGGGCCGCGTCCTCGACGCGCTGCGGCGGCTCTCGGTGCGGGCCGCCGAGGTGACGGCCATCGTCGAGGTCGTGGCGCAGATCCAGGCGCTGTTCGCCTGATCGGTCACCGGCTGTCGAGCGCGCCCTCGTACACCCACCGGCCGTCCACCCGGACGAACCTGCTGTGCTCCTCCATCGCGCCCGCCCGGCCCCGCTCCCGGTAGTGGGCCCGGAACCGCACGGTGCCCTCGGTGTGCACGACGCTCCCGCCGGTGGTCTCCAGGATCTCCAGCCCGGTCCACCGCACCCGCCGGTCGAGCCCCACGCCGGCCGGCCGGGTCGCCGGATGCCAGGTGCGCAGCAGGTAGCCCTCGTCGCCCACGGCGAACGCGCTGAACCGCGACCGCATCAGCGACTCCGCGGTGGGCGCCGCGCCCTCCCCCCGGTGGAGGCGTCCGCAGCAGTCGCGGTAGGGGGCGGCCAGCCCGCAGTGACATCCCATCCCCCTATTGTGCCGGGACGAGCCTGCCGGTCAGGTCGGTGAGCGTGGGGCCGAGCGGGGCGTCGAGGGTGAGCAGGGCGTCGGCGTCGCCGCCGGTCGGGCCCTGGTTGACGATGGCGATGGGGATGCCGAGCTCCGCGGCCTTGGTGACGAAGCGCAGGCCCGAGCGCACCTTCAGGGACGAGCCGAGCACGAGCAGGGCGCGGGCGGCGGCCACGAGGGCCGAGCACTCGTCCACGCGGACCCGGGGCACGTTCTCGCCGAAGAAGATCACGTCGGGCTTGAGGACGCCGCCGCAGGCCAGGCAGGGCACCAGGCGGAAGCTCTGCTCCTGCTCGGCGGTCAGCTCGGCGTCGCCGTCGGGGTTGATGCGGCCCTCGGCGTCCCAGCCGGGGTTGGCGGCGCGCAGGCGGGCGTCGAGGTCGAGGCGCGGGGTGCGTTCGCGGCACGAGAGGCAGACCACCCGGTCCAGGCCGCCGTGCAGCTCGATCACCCGGCGGGCGCCGGCGGCCTGGTGCAGGCCGTCGACGTTCTGGGTGACGACGCCCGCGACCAGGCCGCGCCGTTCGAGCTCGGCGACCGCCCGGTGGCCGTCGTTGGGGCGGGCGCCCTCGATCTGCCGCCAGCCGACGTGGCTGCGCGCCCAGTAGCGGCGGCGGGCCGCCTCGCTGCCGACGAACTGCTGGTAGGTCATCGGGTCGGCCTTGCGGGCGCGGCCCGTCGGGCCCCGGTAGTCGGGGATGCCCGACTCGGTGGACAGGCCCGCCCCGCTGAGCACCACCACCCCGCCGCCGCCGACCAGCTCCGCCAGCGACCTTCTCGCGCTCTCGCTCACCCTTCCATGGTGCCCGAAAGCGTCAAACCGGCCGCGTCACCGGGGATCGGCGAGCAGTTCGGCGACCGTGACGAACCGGTAGCCGTCGGCGCGCAGCCCTCTCACGACGCCGGCGATGGCCGCGCGGGTCTCGCGCCCGCTCCCGTACCAGGGGTGGAGCAGGATGATCGAGCCCGGCCTGACCTGCTCGCGGACCAGGGTGACGATCTCGGCGGCGGCAGGGGTGGCGCCGGAGTCGGGCTCCACGTCCCACATGACGGTGACGCGGTCGTGCCCGGCCAGGTAGAGCGGCAGCGTGAGCAGCTTCTTGCCGGTCGGCGGCCGGAACGGGATGTCGCCCCGCTCCCCCGCCTGCCGGATGAGCGCGTCGGTCGGCTCGATCTCCGCCTCGACCGTCGAGGGCGGCACGAACACCATCCGCCGGTGCGTGAACGTGTGGTTGCCGAGCTGGTGCCCGGCCGCGACGAGCGCCTTCCCGTGCTGCGGCCACGCGCGCAGCTGCGACCCGACGACGAAGAAGGTGGCGCGCGCCTTCTCGGCGGCGAGCACGTCGATGATCTCCTGGGTGTGCTCGTCGGGCCCGTCGTCGAACGTCAGCGCCACGACCTTCTCGCCCGTCTCGACCCGGTCCACGAGGCGTCCGGCCAGCTGGAACGTCCGCGCGTTCATGACCAGGTAGCCGCTCACGGCGACGAGCACCAGCAGCGCGACGGCGACCGCAAGCGCCCTGCGGGTCCGGGATGCGTTCATGAGTGCAGCAGTGTAATCAGGGGCTGACCGCTTTGATCGGTTATGTGGAAGAGTGGGCTTCCCGATGGACATGATCGGACACCACCCCGGTAAGCGCTTGCCCACGGACGCCGAAGGGACTCGAGTGACAGAAGGACGACGGCCACGGGCCCTGCTGGTCATGGACCCCGCGCACTTCCGCGTGCAGTTCCAGGAGCCGCAGCTACGCCGATTGCGCGCCCTCGCCGAGGTCGCCGAGCCGCTCCCGGTCACCGGTTTCGGCGACGAGCGGGTGCGCGGCCTGCTGCGCCGGACCGAGGTGCTGATCACCTCGTGGGGCTGCCCGCCGCTGACCGCCGAGGTGCTGGCCGACGCCCCCGAGCTGCGCGCGGTCTTCCACTGCGCGGGCACGGTGCGCCCGTTCGTCACCGACGAGGTGTGGCGGCGCGGCATCCTCGTCACCAGCGCCGCCGACGTGAACGCGATCGCGGTCGCCGAGTTCACGCTCGCGGCGGTCATCTTCGCGGGCAAGAAGGCCCCGTTCCTCGCCCAGGACGCGCGCAGGCACCGCGACGACTGGTCCTACCTGGAGCGGCGCGGCGAGCTGTCCAACCGCGAGCGCACGGTCGGCATCGTCGGCTTCTCGCGTACCGGCCGCCGGGTCGCCGAGCGGCTGCGCGCCCTGGAGGTCGACGTGCTGGTGGCCGACCCGTACGCGGACGCCGGCGAGGTGGCGGCCGCGGGCGGCCGGCTGGTCCCGCTGCCCGAGCTGCTGCGCGCCGGCGACGTGCTCACCCTGCACGTCCCCGCGCTGCCGGCCACCCGCCACCTGATCGGCGCGGCGGAGCTGGCCCTGCTCCGGGACGGCGCGACGGTCATCAACACCGCACGCGGCTCCGTCCTCGACACCGCCGCCCTGGAGCGCGAGTGCGGCTCCGGGCGGCTCCACGCGATCCTCGACGTCACGGAGCCGGAGCCGCTGCCGGCCGATTCGCCGCTGTACGACCTGCCCAACGTCATGATCACCCCGCACGTCGCCGGGTCCCTCGGGTCCGAGACCCGGCGGATGAGCGAGAGCGCGCTCGACGAGCTCGAACGCTACCTGTCCGGGCGGCCGCCGCGCGCGGCCGTCACCGCCGACGACATCGCGGTGAGCGCCTGACCCCCGGGACCGGCTCGCGCGGCGCCGTCGCCCCCTTGACGTTCGCCGGGCGTTGACCTCGCCTTCAGGCTGCCGTCGCCGCGACCGGCCAGGATCGCCGCGCAGCAGTTCGTCGAAGGAAGTAGTGGCACCATGCGTAGCGCGATCCTGTCCACCCTGGCGATCGGGGCCCTGCTGGGCTCCGGGGCCGTCGCCGCCCCCGCCGCAGCCGGCACGTCGTCGTCGTGCGCCGGCGCGCCGCGCACGCCGGTGACCTCCGGGGCGGTGTTCAGCGAGCCGGTGGGCGGCGACCCGGTCGCCATCGTGAGCAGGCTCTGCGACCTGGTCCGCCAGACCCCCGCCGGCGCCGGCATCAGGATCGCGCACTTCGTCATGTCGGGCACGGCCGGCAGCGAGTTCGCCGCCGAGCTGCTCAAGGCGCACGAGCGGGGCGTGCGGGTGCAGGTGGTGCTGGACGGCGACGCGCGCGGCAAGGCGGTGGCCGAGCGGCTCGCCGCCGTCCTGGGCACGGACACCTCGGCCGCCTCGTTCGCGCACGTGTGCTCCGGGCCGATGTCGGGCGGCACCGCCGCCTGCGTCGGGGACAAGGGGCAGCACAACAAGTTCTACCTGTTCTCCCGTACGGGAGGCGCGTCCGACGTGGTCGTGCAGTCGTCGGCCAACCTGACGAACCTGAACTCGACCACGTACTGGAACAACGCCGTCGTGCTGGCGGGCAACCGGCGGCTGCACGAGGCGTACGCCTCCTACTTCGCCGACCTGGCCGCCGAGCGGAAGAGCCTCGACTACGACCGGGTCGTGCGGACGGGGGCGGCGGGCGGCTCGGTGCGGGCGCACTTCTTCCCCAGCGCCGAGGGCGACCCGATCGTGGAGGCGCTGGACGGGGTCTCCTGCCGCGACGGCGCCCCGATCCGCGTCGGCATGTCGGAGTGGGACGGCTACCGGGTCGCGATCGCCGAACGGCTGGCCGAGCTGGCCCGCGAGGGGTGCACGGTGCAGGTCGTCGCGGGCGTGCTGGACGCGGAGGTGGAGGCGGCGCTGCGCGCCGAGCCGAGGATCGAGCTGCGCACGCTGAGCTCCGGCAGCGCGCTGCCCGGCCGCATCCACTCCAAGTACCTGCTGGTCGACGGCTGGGTCTACACGGGCAGCCACAACTACAACCAGACGTCGCTGCGCCGCAACGACGACACCCTGCTGCGGCTCAACAACAAGGCGATTCACGCCCAGTTCGTGGCGAACTTCGACAGGATGCGCGCCGCCGCCGCGTCCTAGCCACCTGGGAGTCACGTGGCTCTCAACAGTTGGTCATGACGGTCAGTCAGATTCGGCACATCGGCCGCTCCCGAGTACGAGGAGATCCATGTTCCGACTCGCCGGCTTGATCGTCATGACCGTACTGGCCCTGTTCCTCACCCCCGCGACGGCGGCCTCGGCGGCCCCGGTGGCCAACGTCGCCCATCGCGGCGCGTCCGCCTACGCGCCGGAGAACACGCTGGCGGCCTTCCGGCTGGCCGCCGAGCTGGGCGCCGACGCGTTCGAGCTGGACGTGCGGCTGACCCGCGACGGCCGGCCCGTCCTCGTGCACGACACCACGCTGGCCCGCACCACCGACGTCGAGCGGGTCTTCCCCGGCCGGGCGCCGTGGCGGGTGGGCGACTTCACCCTGGAGGAGATCCGCGAGCTGGACGCCGGGTCGTGGTCCGGGCGCCGCTTCGCCGGGGAGCCGGTGCCCACGCTGCGGGAGGCGCTGCGCGAGATGAGCGGCAGCGGGCTCGGCGTGCTGGTGGAGGTCAAGGAGCCGCGCCTGTACCGGGGGATCGAGGCGCGGGTGGCCGGGGAGCTGCGCCGCTCGTGGCGGGGCCCGCTGGTGGTGCAGTCGTTCGACCACGGCTCGATGCGCCGCTTCCACGACGTCATGCCGGAGGCCGCGATCGGGCTGCTCGGCACCCCGCCTGCCGCCGAGCTGGACGGGCTGTCGGAGTTCGCCGACCAGGTCAACCCGCCGTACGGCGGCCTGACCCGCGACTATGTCCGGCTGGTGCAGCGGCACGGGATGCGGGTGTTCGCCTGGACGGTGGACGACGCGGCCGCCATGCGCCGGCTGGTCGGCTACGGCGTGGATGGCATCATCACCAACCGGCCCGACGTTCTCGACGCCCTTTGACGGGTAGCCGGGACGGCATGGCGACAGAGCAGGATCCCGATCACCTCCGCCCGGAGGGCATGTCGGACGAGACGGTCGAGGCACTGGGCGCGCTGAGCGAGGCGCTGGAGACGACGCACCGGGCGCGGGGCCACCTGTACGCGTGGCACCAGCTCACCGGCAGCGCCGACGCCCGCCTCGACCGGGCCGTCGAGCTGCTGCGCCGGACCGGGCACCAGGAGCTCGCCGACCGCGTCGAGCGGGAGCTCATCGGGCTGAACGTGATCGACGGCCGGTGGACGTTCCAGGTGGTCGAGGAGTACGACGCGCTGTACTACGCGGCCTTCCAGGAGATGGAGGCGCACGTGCGCGATCGGCTGGCCGGGGGCCGCCGCCACGTCCACGAGGCGGAGATGAAGCAGCGCAGGCGCACGCCGGGTCTGCCCGGTCACGAGGCGGCACCGTAAAGGCTTCCCGCAGGTAACCGATAACCCCCGAAACCCAACCAAGTGTTGACCACTCGGTAACAAGTGGTGGATAACAGGTGTCGGCAGAGGCAGTAAAACCGCACTGGCTCGGAGACGCCGATGACGAGCGAGGCATCTCCCGCGCTGGTGGGCCGCGACGCGCACCTGCGAGCGCTCATCGGCGCGATCACCCGTCCGCCCGCCGTGGCCCTCGTCCAGGGCGAGGCGGGCATCGGGAAGACCCGGCTGGTCCGGACGGCCGTCGACCGGCTGGATCCGGACCGCCACACCGTGCTGCTCGGGCACTGTCACCAGATCCGCGAGCCGTTCCCGTACGGGCCGGTCTTCGACGCGCTGCGGCAGATCGGCGGCGCGCTGCCTGGCCGGGACCGGCTCAACCCCGTGACGGGGGCCGTGGGCGGCTACCTTCCCGAGCTGGCCGGGCACCTGCCGCCGGCTCCGACGCCGCCGCCGCTGGACGACCCGCGCGCCGAGCGGCACCGGCTGTTCCGCGGGGTGCACGCGCTGCTGGCCGTGGCCGCGCCCGTGGTGCTGGTCGTGGAGGACCTGCACTGGGCCGACGACGGCACCCGTGACCTGCTGCGCTTTCTCATCGGCCGGCCGCCCGAGGGGCTGGCGCTGGTGGTGACGTTCCGGCGGGAGGATCTGCCGGTGCCGGGGCTGCCGTTCGGGCACGCCTACCGGCACCCGCCCGACGTGACGAGCGAGGTGATCTCGCTGACGTCGCTCGACGTGGCGGGCGTACGGGCGCTCGCCGGCGAGCTGCTGGGCGGCGCCCCCGTGACGGCCGGGTTCGCGGCGCGGCTGCACGAGCGGACGGCCGGGGTGCCGTTCGTGATCGAAGAGGTCGTGCGGTCGCTCCAGGAGCCCGGCGACGAGGAGGCGCTGGACCGGATCGCGGTGCCGGTGCTGCTGCGGGAGGCGATGGCCGAGCGGCTGGCCGGCCTGTCCCCCGCCGCCCTGCACGCGGTGCAGGCCGCCGCCGTGCTGCGGCTGCCCGCCGACGAGTCGCTGATCGCCGCCGTGTCGGGCTCCGGCGCCGCCCACGGGCTGCGCGAGGCGCTGCGGGCCGGGGTGCTGCTGGAGCGGCCCGACGCGCTGTACGGGTTCCGCCACGCGCTGGCCCAGCAGGCGGTCTACGACGCGATCCCGGGCCCGGACCGGCGGCTGATCCACGGCCGGGCGATGGCCGAGCTGGCCGGGCTGGACCCGCCGCCGCTGGTGCAGCTCGCCTACCACGCGCGGCGGGCGGGCGAGCTGGCGGCCTGGCGGCGGCACGGCGGGGCCGCCTCGGAGCACGCGGCGGCGGTCGGCGACGTGCCGCTGGCCATCGAGGTGCTGGAGGGCATGCTGGCCGACCCGGCGCTGCCGCCCGACGCCCGGGGCCCGCTGGCGTTGCAGCTCAGCCGCGTGGCCGCGATCGGCCTGTCGTACCGCAGGTCGGTGCGGCTGCTGCGGCACCTGCTGTCGGACGACTTCCTGCCCCGGCACGTACGCGGCGAGGCCAGGCTGAACCTGGGCGTGCTGCTGTCGAACCAGGCGGGCGCGGTGGCGGAGGGCCGCAGGGAGGTGCTGGCGGCGCTCGCCGACCTGGAGGACCGGCCGGGCGTGGCGGCGCGCGGGCTGGCGCTGCTGGCGATGCCGTCGTGGGGCGGTGAGCCGCTGGCCTGCCACGAGAAGTGGATGGCGCAGGCCGAGAGCCTGCTGTGCTCGGCCGACGACCCGGAGCTGCGCACGGCGGTGCACGCCAACAAGGTGTCGATGGCGATGCTGGTCGGCGCGCCGGACGCGTTCGAGCTGGCGGAGACGCTGCCGGAGGGCGCCCGGTCGGCGGCGGCGCGGCGGCAGGTGGCGCGCGGCTACGCGAACCTGTGCGACGCCGCGGTGGCGCTCGGCCACTACGGCGAGGCGGCCAGGTTCGCCCGCGAGAGCAGGCGGGTCGCCGAGGAGAGCGGCGCCCTCTACCCGGTGTGGCTGGTGGACGTGTCGTCGATCCGGCTCGACTGGCTGACCGGCCGCTGGGAGGGGCTGCGCGAGCGGGCGGCGGCCGTGGTGGAGATGACGTCGGAGGTGCCGATGCTGGCGGCCGACGCCCGGCTGGCCCTCGGCATGCTGGCGATGGCGACCGGCGAGTGGGAGGAGGCCGCCTGCCACCTGGGCGCGGCCGGGCTGCAGGACGTGGACTCGGCGTTCCTGCCGGTGGCGGCGGCGGCCTCGGGCGGGCTGGTGGAGCTGCACCTGGCCCGCGACGCGCTGGAGGGGGCGGTGCGCGAGGCGGACCGGGCGGTGGCCCGGCTGCGCCGCAAGGGGGTGTGGGTGTGGGGCGACCAGCTCGTCCCGGCGGCGGTGGCCGCGCTGCTCAGGTCGGGCCGCCGGGCGGACGCCGAGGCGCTGGTGGCCGAGTTCGCCGACGGGGTGGCGGGCCGCGACGCGCCGTCGGCGCAGGCGGCGCTCGGCTCGGCGCGGGCCCGGCTGGCCGGTGAGCGCGGCCTGTTCGAGGAGGCGGCCAGGCTGCACGCCGGGGCGCGGGCCGCGTACGAGACGATGCCGCGCCCGTACGCGGCGGCGCGGGCGGCGGAGGCCGAGGCGGAGGCGCGGCTGGCGCTGGGGGCGCGGGAGGCGGCGGCGCAGATCATCGCCGACGCGGCCGAGCGCTACGCGGTGCTCGGCGCCTCCCACGACGCGGCGCGCTGCCGGCACGCGCTGCGGGAGATCGGCGCGAGCGCGCCGCGCCGGGGCCGCAGGGGGCGCGGCGGCGTGCTGTCGCCCCGGGAGGCGGAGGTGGCCAGGCTGGTCGCGTCGGGCCGCACCAACCGGGAGATCGCCGAAGTGCTGTTCCTGTCGCGCCGGACCGTCGACACGCACGTGGCCAGCGTGCTGCACAAACTCGGCGTGCGCACCCGCAACGAGGTGGACCCGCCCCCGTGAGGGCACAGGGGAAGGCCCCGGCCGGGGAGGGGGTGCCGGCCGGGGCCCGAAGGCGGAACCGCTAGACGGTGATGCTCCAGGAGTCGAGGAAGCCGGTGTCACCGGCGTAGACGTCCTCGACCCAGAGCACCCAGGTGCCCGCGGCCTGCTGACTCACCGGGACGGAGAACGTCCGGGTGCCGTACGGCGTGCAGGAGGTGCCGCCGTACCTGTCGACCGCGTACCAGGTGCCGTTGGGCCCGCGCAGGTAGATGTCCAGGTCCTCGGCACACGTGTGGTCGATCGTGATGGAGAGCCTGACCGGCGAGGCGGCGGTGCCGCTCGCTGTGGACGAGACGGGACTCTGCACGTAGCTGTAGTCGTAGATGCGGTAGTCGGTGCCGTTGGTGAAGGTCCGGCCGCCCGAGCCGCCCTCGACGGTCAGCGCGTAGCGGACCGTCCGGGTGGCCGTCTCGCCGGTGCCGGTGACGGTGATGCTGTAGTCGCCGGCCGGCGTGGTGGCCGAGGTGGTGATCGTCAGGGTGGAGGAGCCGCCGGAGGTCACCGAGGCCGGGTTGAAGCCGGCCGTGGCGCCCTGCGGCAGGCCGGAGGCGGACAGGTTCACGGTCTGCGGGGTGCCGGCCGTGGTCGTCGTGCCGATGGTGGTGGTGGCCGCCGAGCCCGCCTGGACGGTGCCGGAGGCGGGACTGGCCGAGACCGAGAAGTCCCGGTCAGGGGTCTCGCCGCCGACCGCCTGCTTCCAGACGGCGTACATGGCGGCGTCGGAGGCCCGGTCGAGGATCGTGTCGTTGATGTTGGCGCTGGTGTCGCAGGCGGCGTGGTAGCAGGAGTCGTACGCGCGTCCCGACTGGCCGCCCCACTTCGAGGCCTGCGTCGCCGTCTTGGTGGCGCTGGCGCCCGCCGCGACCCCGGAGCTGGCGATGCCGGCGTTGCGGAAGGAGGCGTCGTCGGAGCGGTTGGCGCCCTCGACGTTCTCCTCCGGCCGCAGGTTCAGGCCGTCGTAGAACTCCTTGAGCGGCGCCGCGCCGGCGGTGGTGATGTTGTTGATGAAGTAGCCGCCGTTGGGCGAGCCGACCATGTCGTAGTTGTAGTAGACCTGGATCTTGGCCCGGTCGGCCGCGCTGAGCCGCGAGACGTAGAACTCCGAGCCGTTCAGGCCCTGCTCCTCGTCGGTCCACCAGCCGAACCTGACGTGCTTGGCCAGCTGCGGGTTCTCCCTGGCCAGCGTCAGCGCGACCTCCAGCAGGGCGCTGGAGCCCGAGGCGTTGTCGTTGATGCCGGGTCCCGCGCTCACGCCGTCGAGGTGCGCGCCGGACATGATGACCTGGTTGTCGTCACCGCCCGGCCAGTCGGCGATCAGGTTGGGGCCGGAGCCGCTGGTGCAGCCGGAGGTGCACGCCTGCCGGACCACGGTGTAGCCGGCCTCGCGCAGCTTGCCCTCGACGTAGGACACCGACGCCGTGTAGCCGGGCCCGGTCGACCTGCGGTTCCCGCCGTTGGAGGTCGCGATCGACTGGAACTGCGTGATGTGCGCCTTGACGTTGGCCAGGCTCACGTCCGGCACCTCGACGGGCCCGCCCGGGCCGACCGTCAGCGTGAACGTCGCCGTGTGCGTCGCCGACCCGCTCCCGGTCACGGTGATCGGGTACGTGCCCTCCGCCGTCGAGGAGCCGACCGACAGGGTCAGGGTGGAGGAGTTGCCCGAGGTCACCGACGCCGGGTTGAAGCTGGCCGTGGTGCCGCTGGGCAGGCCGGTGGCCGACAGGTTGACCGTCTGGGAGCTGCCCGAGGTGGTCTGCGTGCTGACCACGGTCGTGGCCTGCTGACCGGGCTCGGCGCTGCCACTGGCGGGGTTGAGCGCGATCGAGAAGTCGTTGCCCGGGGTGCCGCAGGCGGGCTCGCCGGACTGCGCCGGCACGCTCACCGCGTTCCACGCCGCCTTGGTGGTGTTGCAGGCGGCGCTGTTGGCGCCGAACAGCTCGACGGCCGCCGCGACCGACGCCGAGCGGACGTTCACGTACCGCCAGGAGGAGGTCTTGCGGCCCAGCGCGCTCATGAAGATCTTGCCGGCGTCCTGGATGCCGATGCCGGTCACCGACGAGGGGCCGCCGGAGCAGATCGGGCTGGACGGCTTGCCGCCGCCCGGGTTGCTGCCCTCGGCCAGCAGGTAGAACCAGTGGTTCAGCGGGCCGGCCGCCGCGTGCACCTCGGTGTTCGGGATCTGGTTGCTGTAGCAGTTCGGGTCGTTGAGCAGGCCCGGGTTGTACATGTTGCGGATCGGGCCCTGGCCGACCAGGTCGACCTCCTCGCCGACCAGGTAGTCCGGCGGGTCGTTCGGGTTGTTGGCGTAGTGCTCGGTGAGCGCGCCGAAGATGTCGCCCGTCGCCTCGTTCAGGCCGCCGTTCTCGTTGCCGGACCCGGCGCCGCCGGGCGTGGTCTGGAAGATGGCGTGGCCGAACTCGTGCGCCACCACGTCGATCGGCGTGGCCTGCCGGGTGTTGGCCTGGTTGTGGCCGAAGTTGGTGTAGCTGCCGTTCCAGTAGGCGTTGACGTCGTTGAGCCCGACGCGGGCGGGGAAGCCGCCGCCGTTGCCGTTGATGCCGTTGCGGCCGAGCCAGTCGCGCAGCATGTCCCACTGGCGCTGCACCCCGTACAGGGCGTCGACGCAGGCGGTCTCCAGGTTGGTGCCGGAGCCGTTGCCCCAGCTGTCGTCGGTGCCGGTGTAGGCGGAGCCGTTCTGGCCGCCGCACCGGATGCCGGGCCTGCTCGTGTCGGTCATCGAGTACGAGCTGCCGGAGCCGCTGGTGGCGATCGTGACCTGGCCGTAGTAGTAGCCGTTGCCCGTGCCGGCGCGGACCACGTCGTAGGAGTCGGCGACCTCGCCGGTGACGGCGTCGACGAACACGTGCTGGATGCTCGGCTTGCCGCCGGCGATGCCGGAGACGACGGCTTCCCAGGTCAGCCTGGGCTTGTCGCCCCAGGCGAGGACGACCAGGCGCGGGGCCCGGGTGTCGTCGACGCGGGAGAGCTTGGTCCTGGCGGTCTTGAGTGCCTCGGCCGCGCTGACGGTCGCCTTGGTCGGCACGTCGGCGCCGGTGGGACCGGACGCCGCGACCGTGTCGCGGACGCGGCCCGCCCCGTCGGTGACGACGACGGCGTCGCCGCCGACCATCGGCAGGCCCTTGTACGTGCGCTCGTAGGCGACGTAGAACATCTCGTTGGCGCCCGCGGTGACGCCCACCCGGCGGTAGGCCTCGTCGGGGCCCTTGACCAGGTTGTCCAGCCCGCTCTGCACGGCCTGGTCCGCGACGGCCGCGGCCCGGGACTCGGGGTCGGCCACGGCCGCCGCCGCCAGGCCCTTCTGGGCGCCGGGCGGCTTGGCCTCGGCCGGCAATGCCGACAAAGTCAGCGAGGCGGCCGTGGTGATGCCCACGGCCGCCGCCACTAAAGCTTTGCGTCTCACGATGGGAGGCTCCTTTCGGATTCTTCCCATGGCAGAGCCGCGCCTTGTGGGCACATGCGGTCGCCCTGCCGGGAAGTGGGGGGTGAAAGCGAGCGTGTCGCCTTGTCGTGTGACGCTAGGCGTTACCCGGAGGCGGGGAAATACGTATGTGCCTCCGTACGTATACCGATGTTTCGATCAGCGCTGGTCAGGAGGCCGCGCCGAGGAAGCCGTTCTGCTCCAGCCAGTCGGCCGAGACCTTCTTCGGCTGCTCGCCGTCGACGTCCACGCGGGCGTTGAGCTTCTGCATCGTGGCGTCGTCCAGCTTGGCGATCACCGGCTGCAGCACCTTCTCCAGCGCCGGGTGCTTCTTGTAGAGGTCGTCCTTGATCGTGACGGCGGCGTTGTAGACGGGGAAGAACTTCTTGTCGTCCTCCAGCACCGTCAGGCCGAGCGCGGCGATGCGCCCGTCGGTGGTGAAGACCTCGCCGAAGTTGCAGGTCTCGCCCTTGTCCGTCTCGGTGTAGACGACGCCGGTGTCGAGCAGCGCGATCCGGTCCTTGGGGATCTTCATGTCGTACGCCTTGGACAGGCCGGGCAGGCCGTCGTCGCGGGTGGAGAACTCGGTCTCGATGCAGATCGTGACCTCCTCCGGCTTGGTCCTGGCCAGCTCGGCCACGTCCGAGACGGTCTTGACGCCGAGCTCCTGGGCCTTCTCGGTGCGGATGGCCAGGGCGTAGGTGTTGTTCAGCGGGGTGGGGCCGATCCAGCGGACGCCGTTCTTCTCCAGATCGGCGCCGGCGGTGGCCTTGAACTGCTCGGCCGGGTCCTGGATCGGGGTGGTGTTCTTCAGGTGCTCGATCCAGCCGGTGCCGGAGTACTCCCAGTACAGGTCGATCTCGCCGGCCATGAGGGCCTTGCGGTTGGTGACGGTGCCGCCCAGGTTGACCTTGTCGACGACCTCGGCGCCGTGCGCCTTCAGCAGTTGCACGGCGATGTTGCCGAGCATGATGTTCTCGGTGAAGTCCTTGGACCCGACGACGAACGTCGCGCCCTCCAGTTCGTCGCCCGCGCTGGACGCCTCGACGGCGTCAGTGGAGCCGCAGCCCGCGGCGGTCACGGTCAGGGCTGCGGCGGCGAGCAGGGCGAACGTCTGGCGAAGGGGACGGGAAAGCATGCAAAGACACCTCTTGCTTGGTGAATCAGGCGAAATCGGCGGACAGGTCAGATGCCGCGTGGCTTGAGCAGGTTCTCGGCGAGCCCGCCGAGCCAGTCGATGAAGAACGCGATGCACGCGGTGAGCACGGCGCCGACGATGGTCACGGGCATGCGGTTCAGCTTGAGCCCGTTGATGATCAGCTCGCCCAGGCCGCCGGCGGCCACGAACGCGCCCAGCGTGGCGACGCCGACGGTGAGCACCAGGGCGGTGCGCAGCCCGGCGAGGATGGCGGGGACGGCCAGCTTGAGCTCGACCCGGCGCAGGATCTGCCCCTTGGTCATGCCCATGCCGCGGGCCGCCTCGATGAGGGCCGGGTCGATCTGCTGCACCCCGACCATGGTGTTGCGCAGCACCGGCAGCACCGCGTAGACGACGAGCCCGACCAGCGCGGTCTGGAAGCCGACGCCCAGCACGAACGTGGCCAGCACCAGCAGCCCGATGCACGGCACCGCCTGGCCGAGGTTGCCCGCGGTGAGGATGAGCGGAGTGACGAACCGGTTCCTGGAGCGCGAGGCGACGATGCCGAGCGGGATCGCGATCACCACGACCAGGGCGGTGGCGGCGACCGTCATCTGCAGGTGCTCGACGGTCTTGTCGACGAGCACCGCCTGGTTGAGGCTGCGCCGCTCGATCGAGTCCAGCTCCAGTGTGCTCACCCACGCGTACAGGGTGACCAGGGCCGCCGCGATGGCGGCGGGCGCGATCAGGTGGCGCAGGCCGGAGGGGCGGGCGGGGGTGCGGGCCGTGCCGACGGCGAGGGTCTCAGCGGTCACCGGCGGTCACTTCCTCCGGGGCTTGTTCATGGGCCGTGCCCACCGCGCCGCACAGCGCGGCGTACGTGATCACGCCGGACGGCGTGGAGCACCGGTCCGCCGCGTGCGCGACCATCGTGTCCAGCGCCTCGCGCAGCGTCGCGCCGGCCGCCACCGCGGGCAGCGCCGGGTCCGGCAGCGGGCTCTCGTACGGCACGTCCTCGACCCTGAGCAGCGCCAGGCGCTTGAGCGTGGCGTCCTGGCCGATGAACCCCGCCACGTAGTCGTCGGCCGGGGCCGCCAGGATGTTGGCCGGCGTGTCGTACTGGGCGATGTGCGAGCGCTCGCGCAGCACCGCGATGCGGTCGCCCAGCCGGATCGCCTCCTCGAAGTCGTGCGTGACGAAGATGATCGTCTTGCGGAGCTGCTTCTGGAGCTTGGCGAACTCGTTCTGCAGGTGCTCGCGGGTGATCGGGTCGGTCGCGCCGAACGGCTCGTCCATGAGCATGACCGGCGGGTCCGCGGCCAGCGCGCGGGCGACGCCGACGCGCTGCTGCTGGCCGCCGGAGAGCTGGCGCGGGTAGCGGTCGCGGAACGTGCCGGGGTCCAGGCTCACCAGTTCCAGCAGCTCCTCCACGCGGGCGGCCACCTTGGCGGCCGGCCAGCCGAGCAGCTTGGGCACCATCGCCACGTTCTGCCCGACGGTCAGGTGCGGGAACAGGCCGACCTGCTGGATCGCGTAGCCGATGTGCCGGCGCAGCTCGTCGGGGTGCAGGCCGAGGACGTCCTGGCCGCCGATGCGGATCTGGCCGGACGTGGGCTCGACCAGCCGGTTGATCATCTTCATGGTGGTGGTCTTGCCGCAGCCCGACGGGCCGACGAAGACGACGAGCTCGCCCGCCGGGATGTCGAGGCTGACGTTGTCGACCGCTGGGGCGGGCTGCCCCGGGTAGTGCTTGGTCAGCTCCCGCAGCTCGATGCGGACGCCTGCGGGATCACGGTCGAACACGAAGCCCCCTCGGGGTGGTCAGAAGGCGGACGGCGGAGAAGCCGGCGTCGAACAGCACCGCGATCACCACGATGCCGAGCGTGCCCGCGAGCGTCGCGTTGAGCGAGTTGACCGATCCCAGCCGCGCCAGCCCTTCGAAGATCTGGTTGCCCAGTCCGGGGCCGTCGACGTAGGCCGCGATGGCGGCGATGCCGATGAGCATCTGCGTGGAGATGCGCACCCCCGCCAGGATCAGCGGCCAGGCGAGCGGCAGCCGCACCCGCAGCAGCACGCGCGCGCTGCTCAGGCCCATCCCCCGCCCGGCCTCGACGGTGGCGGCGTCCACGCCGCGCAGGCCGGTCACGGTGTTCCTGATGATCGGCAGGAACGCGTACCCGGTCAGCGCGATCAGCGTGGAGCCCCAGCCGAGGCCGGTGAACGGGATGAGCAGGGTCAGCAGAGCCAGGGAGGGAATGGTCAGAATGCCGGCGGACAGCGCCAGGGAGGCGCCACGCGCTTTCGGGGTCTCGTACGTCAGGAGCCCGATGCCGACGCCCACGGCCGTGGCGATGCCGATCGCGACGGCCACGACCAGGGCGTGTTCGGCGGCAGCCAGCGAGAGGGTGTCCCATCGGGAGACCACGTACTCGCTGAAAGTCATGAAGTAACCGCCTTCGCTTACAGTTGCATGGGAATGTAAACGTATGGCTAGTTGCGCTCATCGCAAAATCTGTTGCGATGAGCGCAACCCAGTTGTTATGAACGGATGGGCATGAGCGAGAAGCTCCCCGTGTCTTCCGCAGGCCTTCGCCGAGACCTCGAAATCCTCGACGTTCTCGCAGGTCACGGTGATGAGCGCGACACCGACGGGTTCGGCGTGAGCTGGATCGCGCAGCGGCTCGGCCGCGAGAAGAGCCAGGTGTCACGGGCGCTGCGGGCGCTGGAGGGCGAGGGCATGGTCGAGCGCGACCCGGTGACCCGCCGCTACCGGCTCGGCTGGCGGCTGTTCGCGCTGGCGGCGCGCAGCCAGCAGGCCCGGCTCGTCCAGGTGTCGGCGCCGTTCCTGCGCCGGCTGGCGACCGCGTTCGACGAGGACGCCCACCTGTGCGTGCTGCGCGGCGACCAGGTGCTCACGCTGGTGTCCATGCCGTCCTCGCGCGCCTACCACCGCATCTGGGAGGGCGTGTCGGTGCCCGTGATCATGGCCGCGGCGGGCCGCTCGCTGCTGGCCGACTGGGAGCCCGAGCGGGTGCGCGAGCTGCTGCGCGCCAAGCTGCCCGCCGGGCTCGACTCGGCGGTCAGCGGCGAGGAGCAGTGGATGGCCGACCTCGACCACGCCCGCACGTTCGGCTACGTGGCCAGCGACGTCGAGCTCGACGACAGCGCCGCCGCGGTCTCCGCCCCGGTGCGCGACCACCGCGGCCTCATCGCCGCCGCGATCAGCGTCTCCCTCGCCCGGGTGCCGGCCGCGCCCCGGCTGGAGGAGATCGGCCGGGCGATCGCCGACTCCGCCCGCGACCTGTCCACCGCGCTCGGACACTCGTCCCACTGACCTGTCCGCCCTGCTCCCGGCCAGCTGCCCCGCTGACCGGCGGCCTGTCCGTCCCGCTCCCGGCCATCCGTCCCGCTGACGGGCCGCCCTCCTCACCCGGACGGGTCCCGTACGGGTGAGCGGCCCGTACGGGTGAGCGCCCCGGGAGGGCTCCGGCGCGGCCCGGGAGCCCGGTCACCGGCGCACGCCCGATCCCCCGCGCCGGATCCGTCACGCAGCCGGTCACCGGCGCACGCCCGATCCCCAGCACGCGGCCGGTCCCGCGGCCGCTCCCCGGCGCGAGGGTGGCCGGGCGGGTGGCCGGGGGGCGGGGCTAAGGCTTCGGCCGGGTCGGCGGGGTCGCCGTGTTCGCCGTGCCAGCGGGCCAGCCGGCCGCGGCGGCCGACGGCGCGCAGGCGGCGTTCGGCGGCCTCACGGCAGGCGGCGGTGGTGACGATGAGCAGCTCGTCGCCCTCCCGCAGCCGCGTCTCCGGCGCGGGCACGAACGTGGCCCGGTCGCGGATGACGAGGCTGATGGCCGCGGGCGCGGGCAGCCGCAGCTCGCCCACCTCCACCCCGTGCAGCCGCGACCCGGCGGGCACGGTCAGCGTGAGCAGCTCGGCGTCGAGCACGTCGAGCGGCGCGGACTCGATGTCCACCTCCCTGGCCTGGTCCGGCTGGGTCACGCCGAGCAGCCTGGCGAGCGCGGGCAGCGCGGGCCCCTGGATCAGGGTGAAGACGACGACCAGCACGAACACGATGTTGAGCAGGTGCCCGCTGCCGGGCACCCCGGCGACGATCGGGAACGTGGCCAGCACGATCGGCACCGCCCCGCGCAGCCCCGCCCACGAGATGAACACCTGGTGCCGCCACGGCACCCGGAAGGGCAGCAGCCCGGCGAGCACCGAGACGGGCCGGGCGAGCAGCAGGAGCACCAGCCCGACGACGAGGGCGGGCAGCAGCGCGGCGGGCAGCTCGCTCGGGTCGACGAGCAGTCCGAGCATGACGAACAGCCCGATCTGCGCCAGCCAGCCGGCGCCTTCGGCGAAGGAGCGGGTGGCGGCCCGGTGCGGCAGCACGGCGTTGCCGAGCACGATCCCGGACAGGTAGGCGGCCATGAACCCGGAGGCGTTCAGCGCGCCCGCGGCGGCGAAGGCGATGACGCCCAGCCCGAGCGTGGCCAGCGGGTACAGCCCGGTGGCGGGCAGTGCGACGTAGCGCAGCGCGGCGACGCCGCCCCAGCCGGCGAGCAGCCCGACGGCGGCCCCGGCGGCGATCTGGTAGACGACCTGCCCGCCTATCACGGCGAAGTCGGGCACCCCGGCGGCGCTGCTGAAGACCAGCACCAGGATGACGGTCGGCGCGTCGTTGAACCCGGACTCGGCCTCGACCATCCCGGCCAGCCGCCGGGGCAGCGGCAGCGTCCGCAGCACGGCGAACACGGCGGCGGCGTCGGTGGAGGAGACGATGGCGCCGAGCAGCAGCGCGAGCTGCCAGTCGAGGCCGAGCAGCAGGTGGGCGCCGGTGGCGGTGACCAGCACGCTGACGGCGACGCCGAGGGTGGCCAGCATCGCCGACGGGGCCAGCAGCGTGCGCAGGTCCGTCCAGCGGGTGCTGAGCCCGCCCTCGACGAGGATGAGCGCCAGCGCGCAGGTGCCGAGCGTCTGGGCGAGCTGGGCGTCGTCGAACCGGACGCCGAGCACGTCCTCGCCGATGACCATGCCCAGCCCGAGGAACAGCAGCAGGCTGGGCAGGCCGAGCCGGCTGGCGGTGCGTACCGCCGCGATGCCGGCCAAAAGCACGAGCCCGCCGGCGAGCAGCACGACGTAGAGCTCCGGCAGCGTCATCAGAGGAAGTACCGCAGCCAGACGTAGACCCATGCCAGCACCGAGGTGATCGCGGTGACGAGCAGCCCGTACCGGGTGAACTCCCAGAAGGAGATCCGGTGCCCGGAGCGCGCGGCGATGCCGAGCGCGACGACGTTGGCGCTGGCGGCGACCGCGGTGCCGTTGCCGCCGAAGTCGGCGCCGAGCGCGAACGCCCACCAGATCGCCTGCCCGGTGGCCGGGTCGGGCGCCTGGGCGACGAGCCCTTCGACGATCGGCGCGACGGTGGCGACGTACGGGATGTTGTCGAAGAACGCGCCGAGCACGGCCGAGCCGAACAGCAGCGACGTGGCCGCGCCGAAGTAGTTGTCGCCGACGGCGCTGATCACCCACTCGCCCGCGGTGGCGATGACGCCGGTGTTGACGAGCCCGGCGACCATGACGAACAGGCCCATGAAGAACACCAGCGTGGGCCATTCGACCTCGCGCAGCGTCTCGCCGGTGTCGGCGCGGGCGACGAGCATCATCACGCCGGCGCCGACGAGCGCCACGATGGACGGCTCGACGTGCACGACGGCGTGCAGCCCGAACCCGACGACGACGAGCCCGAGCACGACCAGGCAGCGGACGAGCAGGCGCGGGTCGGTGATCGCGCGCCGCTCCTGCAGCGCCATGACCTCGGCCACGCGGTCGGGGTTGTAGACGAACGACTTGCGGAACAGCACCCGCGTGAGCAGCAGGAACACCAGGAAGACGATGACCACGACCGGGGCCATGTGCGCGAGGAAGTCGTTGAACGTCAGGCCGGCCCGGCTGCCGATGATGATGTTGGGCGGGTCCCCGATGAGCGTGGCGGCTCCGCCGATGTTGGAGGCGAGGACCTCGGCGATGAGGTACGGCTGGGCCGGGATGTGCAGGCGGTCGCACACCATGACGGTGACGGGCGCGACCAGCATGATCGTGGTGACGTTGTCCAGGAACGGCGAGGCGATCGCGGTGATGGCCATCAGCATGACCATGAGCCGGTACGGCCTGCCTTGCGACTTCTTCGCGGCCCAGATGGCCAGGAAGTCGAAGACGCCCGTCTGCTTGATGATCCCGACGATGATCATCATGCCGAAGAGCAGGAAGATGACGTTCCAGTCGATCCCCTCGTGCTCGGAGAAGAACACCTGAGCTCCGGGGATCAGCCCGAGTACCGCCATGAGGCCGGCGGCGACGAGCACCACCTTGACCTTGTTCACCTTCTCGGTGGCGATGAAGAAGAACGCCACCACGAAGACGGTCAGGGCGAGTGCACCGGTCATCGCACACGCCCCGGCGGGCCGGTACGCTCCCGGGACGTGCGGGGTGATGATGGTGACAGGCGAGACATGACGGTCCTCCAGATCAAGGCGGGAACATCAAGTCTCGACAATCAGGGACGATCCGGACATCGGGTCTGACACCCATCTCTGCCGGTGGGCATCATGTAGGCGCGCGCGGGCAAGGATGAGTGCTGGACCGGATGGACGGCCGGGCCGTCCGACGGTGAGGCTGGGGGGCATGAGCGACCAACGGCGGAGCCCCGTGCAGGCGCTGTTCCGGCGGGTGATCGCGATCAACGGGCTGGTGTTCACCGCCGGGACGCTGGTGCTGGCCCTCTCCCCCGCCACCGTGTCCCCGCTGGTGCGGGTGACCGAGATCCCGGTGCTGATCGTCGGCCTGGCACTGATCATGGCGGCCAACGCGCTGCTGCTGCGCCGCAGCCTGGCGCCGCTCGGCGCGCTCACCGCGCTGATGCGCCGGGTCGACCTGCTGCGCCCCACCGACCGGATGCCCGACGGGGGCAACGGCGACCTCACCGACGTGGTGCGCACGTTCAACGCGATGCTCGACCGGCTGGAGGCCGAGCGGACGGCGGCCAGCGCGCACGCCCTGGCCGCGCAGGAGGGCGAGCGGCAGCGCATCGCCCGCGAGCTGCACGACGAGATCGGCCAGAGCCTGACCGTGGTGCTCCTCGCGCTCAAGCGGACCGCCGACCGGGCGCCCGACGACCTGCGCGAGGAGCTGCGCACGATCCAGGAGACGGTACGCTCCAGCCTGGACGAGGTGCGGCAGGTGGCCAGGCGGCTGCGGCCCGGCGTGCTGGAGGACCTGGGCCTGATCAGCGCGCTCA
This sequence comes from Nonomuraea sp. NPDC023979, assembly GCF_040639085.1. Lineage (NCBI taxonomy): Bacteria > Bacillati > Actinomycetota > Actinomycetes > Streptosporangiales > Streptosporangiaceae > Nonomuraea > Nonomuraea sp. NPDC023979. The sequence goes on along the minus strand of NZ_JBEZZG010000036.1, from coordinate 33,115 downwards.
ACGCGCTGGCCGCCGACTTCCCCGGCGTGCCCGTGACCCGCCGTCTCGACGCGCGGCTGCCGCCGCTGGGCGGCGAGGCCGAGCTGGTCGTCTACCGCATCGCACAGGAGGGGCTGACCAACGTCGCCCGCCACGCCGGCGCGTCGCGGGTGGAGCTGTCGCTGGTCAGGCGGCCCGGCGGGGTGCTGCTGTCGATCGTGGACGACGGGCGCGGCGGCCCGATCCACGAGGGCGCGGGCATCATCGGCATGCGCGAGCGCGCGCTGCTGATCGGCGCGCGGCTGTCCATCGAGCATCCGCCCGAGGGCGGCACCGCCGTACGCCTGGCCGTACCGGTCGAGGAAGGGGACTGACCGATCGTGGCACCCACCCGCATCCTGCTCGCCGACGACCACGCCCTGGTGCGCCAGGGCCTGCGGCTCATCCTGGACGCCGAGCCCGACCTGACGGTGGTGGCCGAGGCGGGCAACGGCGCCGAGGCGGTCGAGCTGGCCACCGAGGGCGTCGACCTGGCGATCCTGGACATCGCGATGCCGCGCATGACCGGCATCCAGGCGGCCAGGGAGATCTCCCGGCGGGCGCCGGAGGTCCGGCTGCTCATGCTGTCGATGTACGACAACGAGCAGTACCTGTTCGAGTCGCTCCGGGCCGGGGCCAGCGGTTACGTGCTCAAGTCGGTGGCCGACCGCGACCTGCTGGAGGCGTGCCGGGCGGCGATGCGCGGCGAGCCGTTCCTCTACCCGGGCGCGGTCACGGCGCTGATCCGCGACTACCTGCGCCGTGACGACCAGCGCGAGAGCCTGCCCGCCAGCATCCTGACGCCGCGCGAGGAGGAGATCGTCAAGCTCATCGCCGAAGGGCACTCCTCCAAAGAGATCGCGGACCTGCTGGTGATCAGCGTCAAGACCGTCGACCGGCACCGCGCGAACGTGCTCGGCAAGCTCGGCATGCGCGACCGGCTGGAGCTCACCCGTTACGCGATCCGCGCGGGGCTCATCGAACCCTGAGCCTCTTCACCCGGCCGTTGACATCACCACAAACCGGCCAATACGTTCATGCGAAACGTTTCGACACGCTGATCCGGGCCGGGGTGTGATGAGTTCGCTACGTGAGGTGGCCGAGCGGGCGCGGGTGGCGGTCAGCACGGCCTCGGCCGCGCTGAACGGCACCCGCCCGGTGGCGGCGGAGACCAGGAGGCGGGTCGAGCAGGCGGCGGCCGACCTCGGCTACCGGCCGAACGCGCTGGCCCGGGGCCTGGTGAGCAAGCGCACGCGCATCCTGGCGCTGCTGTTCCCGGCCCCGCACCACGGCTTCGGCCTGACCGAGATGCAGTTCGCCACCGCGGCGGCCGAGGCGGCCAAGGAGCGCGGCTACCACCTGCTGCTCTCCCCCGAGCGCGACGACCCGGTCGAGGAGCTGCGCCACCTGACCGGGCTCGGCCTGGTCGACGGCGTGCTCGTGATGGAGGTCAGGCTCGACGACGAGCGGGTGGAGTGGCTGGCCGGGGCCGGGGTGCCGGTCGCCATGATCGGCCGCACCCGCGAGCCGGACGGCGTCGACCACGCCGACATCGACTTCGCCAGGACGGCCGCCGACGCCGTCGCCCACGTGGCCGGGCTCGGGCACCGCTCGCTGGCGTTCTTCGGCCACGCCCCCGGCGCCTACGCGGAGCAGTACGGCCCGGCGATCCGGGCCGCCGGGGAGTTCGCCGCCGCGGCGGCGCAGGCGGGGCTCGGCTACGTGGGCGGCCTGCGGGCCTCCACCGCCGACGAGGGCCGCGAGGCGTACGGGCGGCTCGTGGGCGCCCACCCGGAGGTGACCGCGCTGGCCGTGATGAGCGACCAGGCCGCCGTCGGGGTGATCTCCGCCGTGGCCGCGCGGGGCGGGCGCGTCCCCCACGACCTGACGCTGATGCTGGTGCTGTCGTCGTCGCGGGTGGCCGAGATGTTCCACCCCCGGCTGACCACGCTGGAGCCGCCGAGCGCCGAGCTGGGCCGGCTCGGCGCCGGCATGCTCATCGACCGGCTGGAGGACGGCAGCCGCGAGCCCCGGCAGCGGCTGGTGCCCTGCCGGCTGGTCGTCGGCGACAGCTCTGCGGCGCCCGCCGCCCGCGGATCGGCGGCCCGGTGACCCGCCCCGGCCTGCACTCCCTGACGGACGGGCGCGGCCTGCTCTTCGGCGGCGACTACAACCCCGAGCAGTGGCCGGAGGAGGTCTGGCGGGAGGACGCCGAGCTGATGCGGGCGGCCGGGGTCAACCTGGTCACCGTCGGCGTGTTCAGCTGGGCGCGGATCGAGCCGGAGCCGGACGCGCGTGACTTCGGCTGGCTGGACCGGGTGCTCGACCTGCTGGCCGGGGCCGGGATCGCGGTGGACCTGGCCACGCCGACCGCCTCGCCGCCGCCGTGGATGGGGCGCCGGTGGCCGGAGACCCTGCCGGTGGACGAGTCGGGGCACCGGCTCTGGTGGGGGGCGCGCAACCAGTTCTGCGTGTCGTCGCCGGTCTACCGGGAGCGGGCGCTGGCCCTGGTGAGCGACCTGGCCGACCGCTACGCCGGGCATCCGGCGCTGGCGATGTGGCACGTGGGCAACGAGTACGGGCAGTTCTGCCACTGCGACGACGCGGCGGCCGCCTTCCGCGCCTGGCTGCGCGAGCGCTACGGCGACCTGGACGCGCTCAACGAGGCGTGGGGCACCGCGTTCTGGAGCCAGCGCTACAGCGACTGGGACGAGATCCTCACCCCGCGCCGCACGCCGTACCTGGTCAACCCGTCGCAGCGGCTCGACCACCGGCGGTTCGGCTCCGACGCGCTGCTCACGCACTTCCGGGCCGAGCGCGACGTGCTGCGCGCCCGCACCCCGCACATCCCCGTCACCACGAACTTCATGGGCTTCTTCAAGCCCGTCGACTACTGGACCTGGGCGCCCGAGGAGGATGTGGTCTCCGACGACCACTACCCCGACCCGGCCGACCCGCTGGCCGCCGTGCGCGCGGCGCTGACCCACGACCTGATGCGCGGCCTGGCGGGCGGGCGGCCGTGGATGCTGATGGAGCAGGCCACCTCGGCGGTCAACTGGCGCCCGCACAACCTCCCCAAACCGCCCGGCCGGCTGCGGCTGGAGTCGCTGCAGGCGGTGGCGCGCGGCGCCGACGGCTCGTGCTACTTCCAGTGGCGGGCCTCGCGGTCCGGCGCGGAGCGCTTCCACGCCGCGATGGTGCCGCACGCCGGGCCGGACACGCGGCTGCACGCCGAGGTCCGCGCGCACGGCGCCGAACTGCGCCGGCTGGCCGGCGTGGCGGGCGCCCGGGTGGAGTCGCGGGTGGCGCTCGTGCACGACTGGCCGAGCTGGTGGGCGCTGGAGGAGGGCGACCTGCCCAGCGACCGGCTCGACCCGGTCGAGCGGCTGCTGGCGCACTACCGGCCGCTGTGGGAGCGCGGGGTGAGCGCCGACGTGGTCCCGCCGTCCGCCGACCTGTCCCGATACGCGCTGGTCGTGGTGCCGAACCTCTTCCTGATCAGCGACCGCGACGCCGCCTCGCTCACCGCGTACGCGCGCGGCGGCGGCGTGCTCCTGGTCGGGCCGTTCTCCGGGATCGTCGATCCACGGGCGCACGTCCGCACCGGCCGCTTCCCGGCGCCGCTGCGCGAGGTGCTGGGCGCGTCCGGCGAGGAGTGGCGGCCCGTCGACGGGCCGGTCGGCTGCCGCTGGAGCGACGGCGGCGCGTTCACCGCGCACACCTGGACGGAGCTCGTGCGCGCGGAGGGCGCCGAGACGGTCGCGGCCTTCGACGACGGCGGCCCGGCCGTGCTGCGGCACGCGACCGGCGACGGCGCCGCCTGGTACCTGGCGACGCTGCCCGATCAGGACGCGCTGGGCGAGCTGACCGGCCGGCTGCTCGCCGACGCGGGCGTCACCGGCGTGCTGCCCGGCCTGCCGCCCGGCGTCGAGGCGGTACGGCGCGGTCCCGTGCTGTTCCTGCTCAACCACGGCGGCGGCACCGTGCGCGTGCCCGTTCCCGAGCCGTCGGAGGACCTGCTGACCGGGTCCGCCGTGGCCGGCCACGTCACGCTCGCCCCGCAGGACGTCGTGGCGCTGCGGCCCTGCTGATCCCTCTCGGAGACGGACGACATGAAGTTCGAGGACGGCCACTGGCGGATGCGCCCGGGGACGCGGGGCGCGTACGCCCACGCGGCCCACGACGTGACCGCCGACGGCGGGACGCTCCGGGTGCGCGCCCGCCGCACCGAGGGCGCGCCCGTCCGCTGGAACCTGGCCATCGCCGGCGTCACGCACCCGGGTGTGCGCGTCACCGCCGACGGCGACACTGATCAGATCGAGATCGTCCTGACCACCGAGGAGTGACCCCCCATGCCCACCTTCCCCGACGACTTCCTGTGGGGCACGGCCACGGCCGCCTACCAGGTCGAGGGCGCCTGGAACGAGGACGGCCGCGGCCCCTCGATCTGGGACACCTTCTCCCACACGCCCGGCCTGGTGACCGGCGGCGACACCGGCGACCTCGCCTGCGACCACTACCACCGCCTCGACGAGGACCTCGACATCCTGGCCGGGCTCGGCGTGGGCGCCTACCGGTTCTCCATCTCCTGGCCGCGCGTGCTGCCCGGCGGCGGCGACCGGCTCAACCAGGCCGGGCTCGGCTTCTACTCCCGCCTGGTCGACGGCCTGCGCGAGCGCGGCATCGCCCCCGTGGCCACGCTCTACCACTGGGACCTGCCCCAGGAGCTGGAGGACGCCGGCGGCTGGCCGGCCCGTGACACCGCGCTCCGGTTCGGCGAGTACGCGCGCCGCATGGGCGAGGCCCTGGGCGACCGGGTGCACACCTGGATCACGCTGAACGAGCCGTGGTGCTCGGCCTACCTCGGCTACGCCTCCGGCGTGCACGCCCCCGGCCGCACCGACCCGGCCGCCGCCCTGGCCGCGCTGCACCACCTCAACCTCGGCCACGGCCTGGCCGCCCGCGCGCTGCGCGAGGTGATCCCGGCCACGGCGCAGGTGTCGGTGACGCTCAACCTGCACCACACGCGCGGCGTGTCCGAGCGTGACGCCGACGCCGTCCGGCGCGTCGACGCGGTGGCCAACCGGGCCTTCCTCGGGCCGATGCTCGACGGCGCCTACCCGCGCGACCTCATCGACGACACCGCCTCGGTGACCGACTGGTCGTTCGTGCGCGACGGCGACGAGGCCACCGCCGCCGCGCCGCTCGACGTGCTGGGGATCAACTACTACAACCCGATCCTGGTACGCCAGTGGGACCGGGGCGGCGCGCGCGACACGGCCGACGGGCACGCGGACGGCACGGCGTCACCGTGGATCGGCTGCGAGGACGTCGAGTTCGTCCGCCAGCCCGGCCCGTACACCGAGATGGGGTGGAACATCGACGAGACCGGCCTGACGGAGCTGCTGCTGCGGCTGCGCCGCGACTACCCGGCGCTGCCCGTCATGATCACCGAGAACGGCGCCGCGTTCCCCGACCCGGTCGGCGCCGACGGCCGGGTGCACGACGCCGACCGCGTCGACTACCTGCGGCGGCACCTGACGGCCGTGCTGGAGGCGATCAAGGGCGGGGCCGACGTGCGCGGCTACTTCCTGTGGTCGCTGATGGACAACTTCGAGTGGGCGCACGGCTACGCCAAGCGGTTCGGCGTCGTCCGCGTCGACCGCGACACGATGGAGCGCACCTGGAAGGACAGCGCCCACTGGTATCGGGACGTGGTCGCGGCCAACGGCCTGTGACCCGCCGGGTCCCCGGACGCCGGGGGCCCGGCCCGTCAGGTCTCCTCGGCCCGCCGGCGCAGGGCCTCGTTCAGCCTGGCGAAGTCGCCCTCCGCCCGCGCGACGACCTTGCCGAAGAGGGGCACGAGGAGGCCGCTGAACCGCTCGCTCTGCACCATCCGCGTGCCGTCACCGGTCGCGCTCAGCTCGAAGGCGTGCTCGCCGTCGAACAGGCCGGGCACGATGAGGTCGCCCAGCCAGCGCAGCTCCCGCCCCGGCTCGGCGCGCAGGACCTTGGGGCGGAAGCTCATCGGCCTGCCTCCTTCGGGGAACATCCGCAGCGCGAGCGTGGTGCCCTCCCGGGCCTCGCCGGTCGCCTCCCGGATGAACGGGTTCCACTCCCGGTAGGCGGCGAAGTCGGCGATGACCTCCCACACCCGCTCGGGGGACGCCTTGATGTCGACAGGAACGCTGATGGTCCGCATGGCGCAGTTATACACGTATGCGGGCTTTCAGCCACTCCTGTCAGCCCCCCAACAGGTCCACCGTGCCCCGCTCGCCGTCCACCCGGATCCGGTCGCCGTCGCGCAGCCGCATGGTGGCGTTGCCGGTGCCGACCACGGCCGGGATGCCGAGCTCGCGGGCCACGATCGAGGCGTGCGACAGAGGCGCGCCCATGTCGGTCACCACGGCGGCGGCGCGCGGGAACATGGGCGTCCAGCCGACGTTCGTCAGCGTGGTCACCAGGATCTCACCCGGCTTGAGCCGGTCGCCGTCCTCCGGCCCCGACAGCACCCGGGCCACGCCCTCGACGACGCCGGGAGCCCCGGGGAAGCCGGTCACCGTGTCGCTGACCGGCGTGCCGCCGCCGCGCGCGTCGTACAGGTCGGCGCGCCGGTCCGGGTCGGCCGCCCAGCGCACCGGGTCGAACCGGCCGACGATCAGCGCCGGGTACGGCGGCAGCGCCGCGTAACGCTCGTAGGTGGCACGCCGTACGGGGACGTTCGCCAGGGCGGCGGCGTCACCGCCGAGCACGTCGAGGATCTCCTCCACCGCCAGGAAGAACAGCGCGTCGCCGTGCCCGGTCAGCTCACCGGCACGCACCACGAAGGCGCGCAGCACCCAGAACGCCCGGATGACCTCCGACCGCGTGGCCTCCCGGTCGCGCACCACCGCGTTCCACCGGCGCACCCTGGCCCGCATCCCGGCGAGCCTGCGCGGATGGCGCTCGGCGAAGCGCGCCCAGGCGGCCTCGCGGGCCTTCTCCTGGCGGGCGAGCAGCGCCCGGGTGTCCTCGCGCAGGTCGCGCAGCCCGGCGAGCTGGGCGTCGATCCAGCCGGGGTCCTCGCCGGGGCGCGGCATCGACACCTCGAACTCGTGCGGCCCGCGGTGCCCGTAGGCGCGGGCGAACTCGTCCCTGGTGATCTCGCCCCTGGCCAGCCGGCCGAGCCCGGTGAGCAGGCCGAGGCTGGCCAGCTCGCCGTCGCTGTTGACGCCGGTCAGCATGGCCTCGGCGTCGGCCTCGCCCACCAGCCTGCGCAGGTTGTCGCGCGTGTAGACGAGCGTCGAGCCGCCCTGCCGCCCGGCGGCCTCCAGCATGCGGCAGGCGGTGACGAAGTACGGCTCGATCTCGCGTGACCAGAGCGCGGCCAGCTCGGCGGGCGTGGCGGTGGCGGCGACCCGTGCGCGCAGCTCCTCGCCGCGCCGGGCGGCCCCGGCCAGGAAGGCGGGCATGGCCCGCAGGTGCTCGCGCACCCGTTTGCGGATGGCCAGCGCCATCGGCACGACCGCCTTGACGATCCGCCACCGGGAGACGTCGAGCATGGGCGGCTCCAGCCCGGCCGGCAGCCTGCCGAACACCTGCTCCACGGCGCTCAGCCGGCCCGACATGCCGAGCGCGCGGGCGACGGAGAACGTCACGCTGAGGTTCATGTAGAAGCGTCCGCCGATGTTGCCGACCAGGTCGAAGCCGGGCAGCGTGGAGGCCGACATCGCCTCGTGGATGAACATCCGCACGAACGACCAGGTCGCGGGCGTCATCACGTCGGGGATGGCCTCGCCGAGGTTGCCGCCGGTCCACAGGTAGTCGCCCCTGAGGCTGTCGTTCCACTCCTCCGTGCGCGGCTTGACGCCGGTGACCGGGCGGGCCTGGACGATCGCGAACGCGCCGCCGCGCCGGACCCACTCCACGTCCATGGGCGTGCCGTACAGCTCCTGCACCCGCGCGCCGAGCGCGGCCAGCTCGACGGCCTGCGCCTCGTCGAGCACCGCCGCCCGCCGCAGCTCCTCGGGGACCGGCCGCTCCTCGGTGCCGCCCTCGGTCCGCACGGTCATCACGGCCTTGTCCCCGGTACGGGCCTCCGTCACGGCGCCCGAGGTCACCACGACCGTGTCGGGGGTCACCTGGCCGCCCACGACCGCCTCGCCGAGCCCCCAGGACGCGTTGATCACGGTCTCGCCGAGCGCCCCGGTGACGGGGTTGGCGGTGAACATGACGCCCGCGGCGTCGGCGTCCACCAGCTCCTGGACGACGACGGCCAGCGCCACGTCGTCGTGGGGGACGCCGTTCCGCTCGCGATAGGCGATCGCGCGGGCGTTCCACAGCGAGGCCCAGCACCGCCTGACGGCGTCGAGCAGGCCGTCGCCCCGGATGTTGAGGTAGGTGTCCTGCTGGCCGGCGAACGACATGCCCGGCAGGTCCTCGGCCGTCGCCGACGACCGCACCGCCACCGGCACGCCGTCGCCCAGCCCGTCGCCCAGCGCCTCGTAGGCGGCCCGGATGCTCGCGGCCAGGTCGCCGGGGATCTCGTGCCGGGCGAACAGCTCCGCGACGGCGGCGGGGTCGCCCGGGTCGATCTCGTCGCGGAAGGCCGACACGAACGCGCGGTAGGCGCCGGTGGTGATGTGGAAGCCGCCCGGGACGGGCAGCCCGGCCCTGGTCAGCTTCGCCAGCGACGCGCCCTTGCCGCCCGCCGTGGCGAGGTCGGCGGCTTCGTCGCCGAGGGGGAGCACGGTCCGCACGTCACACCTCCTCAAGGCCGAGGGAGCCGGCCAGCTTGCCGCGGGCGATCGCCTCGACGGAGTCGAGGTAGTCCAGGGTGGCGCGGGCGATCTCGGCGGCGTCGCCGGGCGGCCCGTCGGTGCACAGCGCCCGGTCGGCGGTGTCGGCGATCAGCTCCGCGAGCCGGTCGGCGGCCGGCGGCTCGGGCATCATCGGCTGCGAGATCACGAACCCGTAGAGCACCGACCCGAGGACCGTGAGCCGTTCCTGGCCGGTCAGGCCGGGACGGAGGGCGCCCTGCCGGTCGAGCCTGCCGAGATAGTCCTCGAAGGCGTCGCTGAGCAGCGGGGTCGCCGGGCTGTCCTGTTTCAGCGCGCGGAGCTTGCCCAGCACCTCGCGGTCGCCGACGAGCAGCGCCCTCATCAGCGGGCGCCGCAGCAGCGCGGCGGCGAGCGCGCCGACCAGCTCCCGGAGCGTGGCCGGGGCCGCCTCGCGCACCTCTTGGACCATCAGCACCCGCTCGCGGCGCAGCAGCGCGGAGAAGAGCGCGTCGCGCGTGCGCCAGTGCAGGTAGATGGTGCCCTTGGCGACCCCGGCCTGCCCGGCCACGTCGTCGATCGTGGTCTTGTCGTAGCCCCAGCGCAGGATCAGCTCGGCTGCCGCGTCGAGGATCCGGTGCGCCCGTTCGAGCTGGCGCGCCGGGTCCAGGGGCGGTCGTCCTGCCTTGCCCATCAGCCTCACCCCATAAATGTTTGACTGGATGAGACTATGACGTCATTTAATTAACCGCAAGTTTACCGAGCAGCGCCTCCGCCTCCCCGGCGAACGTCTCGTCCCCCGTCTCCACCGCCCGGGCCAGCAGCACCCCCGCGGCGGCCAGGTCACCGTGCCGGTAGCGGATCTCGCCCGCCCGGCAGGCCGCCTCCGCGACCAGCTCCGGCCGGTCCGTCAGGCCCAGTGTCAGCTCGTAGTAGCGCAGCGCGCCGTCGAGATCGCCCAGCCAGTAACACAGCTCGCCCAGGTGCGCCGCGGCCATGCCCGACTCCGGGTCGCCCGCGTCGATCACCCGCTGGTACCAGCCGAGCGCCTCGGGGAAGTCGCGCTCCCGCTTGGCCAGCGCGCCCAGGTACATCGCGCCCAGCGCGCTCGCGTGCCCAGCCCCCGACTCGACCGCCCGGACGTACCACTCCCTGGCCAGGCCCGGGTCGTCGTCGTGATAGGTGTGCCCGATCGCCACCATCGCCCGCACGGCCAGCTCCGCGTCCTCGCCGGCGACGACGCGCTCGTACACCCGCCTGGCCTCGGCCACCTGACCGTCGCCGGCCAGCGCCTGCGCGAGCGCCGTCAGCGCGGGCGGCGCGCCTGACTCCGCCGCCGCCCGCAACGTCCGCAGCGACGCCTCCGTGTCGCCCTGGCGCTCCTGCAGCATGCCGAGCAGGCTGCCGAACATCGCCCGCGCCGGGCTCTCGGCGTCACCCGCCTGCCGCTCGGCCAGGCTGTAGAAGGCGTCCTCGTCGCCCTGCTCCTCCAGCAGCTCCAGCAGCCTGCCGCCCGCCACGAACCGCACGTCCGGGTCCTCGTCACCGCCCAGCCGCTCGTACACCGCCCGAGCCTCCGCCGTCCGCCCCAGCTCCGCCAGCCGCCCGGCGATCTCCAGCTCCGTCACCGGGCCGTGCCCGGCCAGCTCGAAGTAGCCCCGCACGGCCGCCGGATCGTCGCACGCCGCCCCGAGCTCGCGCGCCGTCTCGCCCGCGTGCCGTCCCATCCGCGACAGCACCTGCGTGGCGAGCTGGTGCTCGCCACGCCCGGCGGCCTGTCGCGCGAGCACGGCGAGGTTCCCGAGCGCGGTCCCCGCCGCCCCCTGCGGCTCGCCCGGCTGCTCACTCGCCTGGAGCGCGGCGGCGAAGGCGTCGGCCGCGCCCAGCGGGTCGCCGTCCTCGTGCAGCCAGCAGCCCAGGTTGACGCCCGCCCGCGCCGCGGTCTCCGGGTCGCCGGTCTCGATGGCCAGCCACGCCTGCTCGGCCGCCGCGCCGCCGTCACCCCGTGCCCGCAGCGCCTGCGCCAGGTCGCCGCGCACGCCCGGCACCACGTCCGGGTCCCCCGCCTCCATCGCCAGCCGGTACAGCTTCACCGCGCCCGCCAGGTCACCCGTGGACCGGCAGGCGTCACCCCACACCCAGTGGCCCATCGCCACGGTCTGCGGATCACCCGTCGCCACGGCCCGCTCCGCCTGCGCCGGGATCGCGTCGTACTCGCCCCGCTCCAGCAGGTGCACCAGCAGGTGACGCAGGCTCTCCAGGTCACCCGCCGCGGCGCCCTCGCCCAGCGCCGCCCGCGCGCCGTCCGCGTCCCCGAGCTCCTCCAGCAGCTCCGCGAGCTGTACGGCCGCGTCCGGCATCGCCTCACGCACGGCCTCCACCGCGCCCGTCAGATCCCCGCGCCGCCGCCGGGCGATCCCGACCGCGCGCCACGCCGCCCCCGCCGTGGCCGCCTCCCGCGTCGCGGGCAGCAGGCACAGCTCGGCCCGGCAGTGCCGGCCGTCGTCCGACAGCAGCCGGCCCAGCCCCACCCTGGCCTCCGCCGCCACGGCCGGCTCCGCCAGCTCGACGACCAGCCGGTACAGCTCCTCGGCCGCCTCCCCCCTGTCGGCCGCCGCCCGCAGCGTCCCGGCGAACGCCTCCTGCGACGGGCGCGCGGTCAGCAGCCGCCGCACGGTGGCGACGTCCTCGCGGTGCAGCGCCAGCGTCAGCTCCGCCGCCTCCCGGCTGCCGGCCGTCCCGGCCAGGGCGGCCAGCGCGCCCTCCTCGTCCCCCAGCGCCAGCAGCCCCCACGGCAGCTCCTCCGCGCTCGCCGTGCCCAGCCGGGCCCGCCCCGCGCGCGCCGCCCACGGGTCGGCGTCCCGCGCCGCCCCCTCGAACGCCATCCGCGCCCCCTCGGCATCGCCCGCCCGCTCCAGGCTGACCCCGGCGCACACCAGCGTCGCCCCCGCCCCCTCCGGGTCCGCCGCGACCGCCCGCTCGAACGCCTCCCGCGCCCCCGCCGTCTCCCCCGCCTCGGCCAGCATCTCCCCCAGCAGCCTCGCCCCCTCGGCCACCGGCGCCTCCCCCGGCTCCCGGACCGCCAGCTCGCCGGCTACGGCGACCGCCTCGTCCCGGTGCCCGTACGCCCGCAGGAAGGCGGCCAGATGCAGCGGCGCCCCGCTCCCGAACGCCTCCGCCAGCACCTCCCCGGCCCGCTCCGTCCGCCCCGCCGCCACCAGCGCCTCCCCCAGCCCCAGCACGGCCCGCTGATCCCCCGGCTCCACCTCCAATGCCCTCCCAAACGCCCCGACCGCCTCCTCCCACCCCTGTCTTTCACCGAAGGGACCCGCCTCTCTGGAGGGGACGGCCGCCTCCTCCGCGGGCGTCCCCACGGCGGGAAGACCGGAGACCAGCGGCCCTTGGGCCGTCCCCCCGGTGGCCACCGGCCCTTCGAAGGGGGCCGCCTCCCCGGAGGGGGTGGCCGCCTCCTCCTCTGGTGTCCCCCCAGTGGGGGTGGGGGTGGGGGTGGGGTGGGTCAGCAGGGCGTGGCCGGCGGCGCGGAGGGCCGTGGCGGCGAGGGCGGGGTCGTCGCCGGTGGCGGCGAGCTCCCAGGCGGCGATCGCGCCGCGGGTGTCACCGGCGTCGTCGCGCAGGGCGGCGAGGTACAGGGCGGCCTCCTGGCGGCTCTCCTCCTGCCCGGCCGTCAGCACCAGCGAGAGGGCGGGCCCGGCGGCGGCGGGGTCGCCGGTCCGCTGCCAGGCATGGGCGGCCTGCATGGCCAGCAGGGTGGCCATCCAGAGGCCGCCCTCGGAGGGCAGCGCGGTCATCGCGCGTTCGGCGGCGGCGAAGTCCCGCTCCAGCAGGTTCCTGCCGAACCGCCCCAGCTCGCCGGCGTCGGCGTCGGCAGAGGGGGCCGGGAGCTGGGCGAAGGCGGCGCGGGCGCCGTCGAGGTCGTCGAGACGGAGCCGGGTGAGCCCGAGGAGGGCGGCGTTGCGGGCGCCGGGGACCCGCTCGTAGAGGCGGCAGGCGGCCAGGAGGTCGCCCTGGCGTTCGAGCACCTGGGCCAGCCGGGTGGCGGCTTCGCGGCGCAGCCCGGCGTGGCGGGTCTCCAGGGCCCCGGTGAACGCGGCCCGCGCCTCGGCCAGGTCGTCCCCGGCGAGCCCGCCGAGCGCGTACGCGACCCAGGGGGCGAGCGCGGGGTGGCCGTCGGCGCGGGCGCGGCGCAGCAGGTCGGCGGCCTCGTCGTGCCGGTCGTGGGCGAGGAGGATCTCCTTGAAGACGGCCGCCGTGTAGGAGAGCGCGAACGGGTCGCCGCCGCCCGCGGCCTCGCGGAAGAGCCCGGCCGCTTCCGACAGGTCGTACCCGATGGAGGCGAGCACCTGGGCGAGGACGGCGGTGCCGATGGCGGCGACGGCGGGGTCGGGGTGGCGGGCGGCGGCGCGGTAGCGCAGCAGGCATTCCTCGCGGCCGAGCCGCTGGTGGTCGACGATCGCCTCCAGGACGGGGTGCAGGCGGTCGCCGGAGGCGCGCAGCAGGTGCAGCAGGAAGGTGGCGCTGAAGCCCTGCATGACGTGTTCGCCTTCGGCCACGTACGACAGCAGTTCGTCGGCCTGCTCGCGGTCGCCTTCGCCGAGTTCCAGCTCGGCGAGCATGACCATGGCGCGTACCGGCTGTTCTGGCCCGCCGGCGTCGGCGGCGCGGCGGAGGAGCCGCCGGGCTTCGGGCAGGTCGCCGGCCTGCAGCCGGGCGAGGCCGGCGTCGGCGTCCTGGAGGGCCTGTTCCTCGGCGGGGTCGGGGAGGGGCTGACGGCGGGCGTCGAGGTCGAGCAGCAGCCCGGCCTTGTACGCGGTGTCGGGGTCGGGGTGCCCGGCGGCGGCGCGTACCAGCTCCATGAGGTCCTCGTACGCGCCGGGGTGGGCGTCCAGCAGCATCGACAGGAGGGTGACGCCGACGGACGACCAGCGGGACTCGCCGGCGTCGAGCACGGGGCGCAGGTGGGTCAGCGCCTCGGTGACCTCGCCGGCCTCGGTGTGCATCTGGGCCAGGCAGGCGTGGGCCTCGACGGCGTACTCGCGCTGGCCGCTGGCGATCACCCGGTGGAAGATCGCCTTGGTGGCGTCCTCGTCGCCGAGCTGGGCGATGACCTTGGCCTGTTCGAGGAGGGCGGGCAGGCGGATGCCGGGCCGGGGGTCCTCGGCGGCCCTGGCGTAGGCGGCGACGGACTCGGCGTACTCGCCGAGGTCCACGAGCACGGCGCCGAGCAGCTTGTACGCGGTGGCGAGGTGGGCGGCGGACCCGGCGGCGATGGCGTGCTCGCACACTTCGCGGGCGGCCTCGAAGTCCTCTTCGTCGGCGTAGTGCTGGTAGAGGCGGAACGCGGCCCGCGACACGGTCTCGGGGTCGCCGCAGGTGAGGAGGCGCCGGTAGTCGTCCTCGTCCTCGGCGGCCTCGTACAGTTCGGCGGGGGTGGCGGTGCCGGCCGGGGTGAAGTCGGGCAGTTCGAGGCGGCCGGCGAGTTCGACGACGGCGGGGCTGTCGCAGCGGCGGGCCCGTTCCAGGGCGGCTTCGGCGCCGGCGAGGTCGCCCAGTTCGGTGCAGACCAGGACGAGCGCCGTCTCGGCGAGCGCGGCGACCTCGAAGTCGGCGCCGTCGGCGGCGATGCCCAGCACCCGGTGCGCGGCCGGCCATTCGCGGGCGGCGACCAGCATGAGGCCCATGGCCATGGCCGAGCGCTGGCCGAACACCGGGTCGCCCGACTGGATCACCGACCGGTGCGCGGCTTCGGCGCCGTCGAGGTCACCGGCCTCCTCCAGCAGGGAGGCCAGCAGGTGTGACGCCTCGGGGTCGCCGGTCGCGGCGATCTCCCGGAACAGCACGGCCGCCTGGTCGAGGTCCCCCGCTTCCCAGCTCCTCATGGCGGGCACGAGCCGTTCTGACGTCATGTAGTCACTCCTTAGTCACCTATAAAGTGAAAAAACTACACACGTGTCACTCGCGTCACAGGGCATTCGGCACACTGAGCGGGTCGTACGGTGGAGGACATGGCCAAGGCGTTCTGGATCGACCAGGAGTTCGACAGGGAGCGCGACGGGCGCTACGCGGCGCATGTGCGCAAGAGCCTGGAGGCGTTCGACTGGGGCGACATCGCGCCGGTGCGGTTCGCCTGCGCGGCCTGGCGGCTGGCCACTCCGCCGTCGCTGTCCCCGGGCTACGTGCGCTGGGACCGCCGCGTGCTCGACGCGACCTGTGTGCGCAACACCTGGGACGGCACGCTGAACGCGCGGATCAGGGTCGTGTCGCCGCTGCCGGCCGAGCTGACGCGGACGCGGGCGTGGTGGCGCGACCGGGGCTGGCTGGGCTGGCAGGAGACGTTCGGCCAGTACGTCGAGCCGACCCAGCGCGACCTGGCCCGGCACCCGTTCCTGCGGGCGAGCCTGCTGATCGAGGTGCCGGTGCCGCTCGACGGGCTGCCGCCCGAGCCGGAGGGCCCGCACGACAGGGTCGAGGAGAGCGCCGTGCGGGCCGTGTCGGTGCTGGCCCGCACGCTCAACGACGTGGTGGGGCCGGTGCTGGACCAGCTCGGTTAGGCGCGCGGGTCACGGCGACCACGGCGGCGGCGAGCGGGAAGAGGGCGACGACCATCAGCGTGCGGTGCAGCGGCATCGCGTCCGACAGCGCCCCGGCGACGGCGGAGCCCACGCCGCCGCCGACGAAGAATGTCAGGTTGAGCAGCCCCATCCCGGCCCCGCGCAGCGGGAGCGGCAGCCGCGCCGACATCTCGCCGGTGATCACGACCTGGGTGACGGCGAACGCGGCGAGGCTCATCGAGGCCGCCGCCACGGCGGGCCACGGTCCTCCCCAGCCCGTCGCGGTGACGGCCAGGGCGACCGCCGCCGCCAGCGCGGTGCCGCCCAGCAGCAGGCGGGCCCCGTGCGCGCCGAGGCGTCCGGCGCGGCGTGACAGCACCGCGCCGACCACGGCGCCGGGCAGCAGCGCCAGGCCGACCATGAGGACGCTCCACCCGTACGTGGCGGCCAGGAACTGCGGGATCACGTACATGGCGGCGAACAGGGCGCCGAAGACGCCCGCGCCGATCGCGGCGGCGATCCGGTAGGCCCCGTCGCCGATCACCTGGCGCGGCACGAAGCCGTCCGGCCGCCGGGCGGTCCACCAGGCCAGCGCGGCGGCGGCGAGCACGAGCACCATGGCGAGCGCCAGGATCACGGGGAGGCCGAGCTTGAGCGTCCTGGCCTGGATGAGCACGATCAGCGTGCTCACGGTCACGGTCAGCGCGGCGGCCCCGGTGACGTCGAGCGGGCGGCGCGAGCCGGGGCGCACGGCCAGGCGCAGGCAGAACGGCACGGCCAGGACCGACAGCACCGGCAGCACGAGGGTGGCGCGCCAGCTCAGCCCGGTCGTCACCAGCCCGCCGAGCAGCGTCGCGCCGGAGGCGAAGAGCGCCAGGACGACGCCGTACCCGGCGAACACGCGCGGGCGCTCACCGGAGGCCACGCCCGCGAGCAGCGCGACGGCGACCGCCGACGCGCCGCCGGACCCGGCGGCCAGCAGCAGCCGCCCGGTGACCAGGACGCCGAGGGACGGCGCCAGGACGCACACGAGCGCGCCGGCGGCGAGCGTCAGCGAGGCGATCAGCAGCGTGAGGCGCGCTCCCCGGGAGTCGGCCAGCCGCCCGGACACGGCGGTGCCGACGCCGAGCGCCAGCGCGTGCGCGGTCAGCACCCAGGCGACCTGGGCGGGCCCGGCGCGCAGCTCGGCGGCGACCTCGGGCAGGGCCACGGCGGCGGCCGTGACGCCGAAGATCGCCGGGCCGAACAGGCCGCCGAGCCGCACGGCCGTCGAGACCGGCCCGATGGCCGCCGCCCCGGTCGCGGCGACGGGCGCGGCGGTCATCGGGAGCTCCGCGGCGACGTCCAGGCGGCGGCGTCCGCGAAGTGCACGTCGTAGCGCTCCTGCTCCGGCAGCAGAGTGTCGAAGGACGCCGAGCCGTGCTGGATCCTGGCGAGCTGACGGAAGTACTCGAACCGCTCGACGCCCGGCGTCAGGACGGACAGCAGCTCGGCGCCCGCCCCCGGGGCCGCGCCGAACGCGTGGACCAGCCCCGGCGGCACGACGACCAGCCCGCCTGCCGCGACGGTCACCGCCTCCTCGCCGAGCAGGAACTCCAGCGCCCCGTCCAGGACGTAGAACAACTCGGTGGAGAGCGCGTGGTGATGCGGCCTGGCGCCGTCGCGGCCCGGCCCCAGCGTGAGCCGGTTGGCGCCGAGCGCGCCCCCGGTGGCGCTCGCGTCGGTGAGCAACGTGAACGCCCCGCCCCCGGGGAGGCCGACGACCTCCGCCGCCCCGGCGTGCACGACATGAGCCTGCGATGTGGTCATATCCGTTTCCCTTCAGGTTCGGGGTTCATTCGATCCCGGGAACAAGCCGTGAACCAGAAGCGGTTATGACCTGCAGTCATCACCGATCGAGATGAATCGAGGGGCGCCGGTGGAGCTGCGGCAGCTCGCGTACTTCGCAGCGGTCGCCGAGGAGGGCGGGTTCGGCCGCGCGGCCGAGCGGCTGAGCATCGTGCAGTCGGCGGTGAGCCAGCAGATCCGCCGCCTCGAACGCGAGCTGGGCGTGCCGCTGTTCGACCGGTCGACCCGGCACGTGCGGCTGACCGGCGCGGGCGAGCGGCTGCTGCCCGAGGCGCGGGCCGTGCTGGCCGCCGCGGACCGCACCCGGCAGGTGGCCGCCGACATCCGCGCGGGCGCCGACGGCGTCCTGCGCCTGGGGATCGTGCAGGGGCCCGGCGACCGGATCTTCCGGACGCTGAACGAGCTGGCCGCCCGCGCCCCGCGTCTCCAGGTCCGCCCGCGCCGCCTGCCGCTGCCCGCCCGGCTGGCGGCCGTGCGGTCGGGCGAGCTCGACGCGGCCCTGGTCCGCGCGCTCGGCGACGCGCCGGGCTTGGAGCTGCTCCCGATCTGGACGGACCCGCTCTACGTGGCGCTGCCCGCCGGGCACCGGATGGCGGGCGCGGCGGAGCTCCGGCTGGAGGACCTCGCGGACCTCCCGCTCCGGCTCGCCCCCCGCGAGGACAACCCGCCCTTCCACGACCTGGTCACCGACGCCTGCCGGGAGGCGGGGGTCGCGCCGCCTCCCGGGCCGCCGTTCACGACGTTCCAGGAGACGCTCGCCGGCATCGGCGCGGGCGCCCCGTCGTGGACGGTCTTCTACGAGGTCACCACCCTGCCGGAGATCCCCCGGGTGGTCATCCGCCCGCTCGCCGGGCTCACGCTGACCACCTCGCTGGCCGTCGCCCCCGGCCCGCCGGCCCCCGCCGTCCGCCACCTGCTGGACGCGCTGGCCGCCGTCACCTGACGGCCCCGGGTCAGGCGCCCTTGGCGCCGTCGATCAGCTCGCGCAGGATGTCCAGGTGGCCGTTGTGGCGGGCGGTCTCCTCCGTCATGTGGCCAATGATCCAGCGCAGCGTGAGGTGGTCGCCCCGGCTGTCGGTACGCGCCGACGTGGCGTCCAGGCCGACGTCCGCGACGAGCTCGTCGACGAGCGCGCACTGCGCCTCGTACTCGGCCAGCACCCGCTCCAGCGGCAGCTCCAGCGCGGCGGTGAACTCGGCGTCGGGGTCCGCCTCGGTCCACGGGCCCCGGTCCTCGCGGCCCAGGAACATCACCTCGAACCACCAGTGCTCGTTCCAGCGCAGGTGGTTGACCACGCCGGCGACGGTCATGAGAGGCGAGGCCGGCAGAGGCGCCTTCCTGGCGTCGGCGTCGGAGAGCCCTTCGCACTTGTGGCGGGCGGTGTCGCGCGCGTAGCGGTGAAACGCGGTCAGCGTGGCTCGCTCGTCCCACGTCGCGGGAGTGTCGGTCCTCTGCATCGCCCAAGCATGCCCGATCATCGCCGGGGTAGCAGTGGCTCATGAGAATCGTTCCCGGGGTGCTGGCGCTGGCGCTGGTCACCGGCTGCGCCATCGACACCGCCGGGCCGGCCCGCGCGGCCGAGCGGTTCCGCGCCGCGCTCGCCGCCCAACAGGCGGAGGCGGCCTGCGCGATGCTGGCCAGGAAGACGGCCGAGAACCTGCCCGATCGCGGCCAGAGCTGCCCGGAGGCGCTGCGCGAGCTGAACCTGGGCGATCCCGGCGGGGTGACCGAGGTGACCGTCTGGGGTGACACCGCGCTGGTCAGGCTCGCGGGCGACACGCTCTTCCTCCAGCGCTACACCGACGGGTGGCGGGTCAAGGCGGCCGGCTGCGAGCCGGTGCCCGATCTCCCCTACGACTGCGAGGTGGAGAACTGATGCGGGTGATGTTCACGCTGACCCTGATCATCATCGTGTCGGGGCTGATCTTCTTCTTCGGGATGGGGCTTTCGCACCTATGAGACGCATCAGGGACAACGCACTGTCGATCGCGTTCATGACGCTGTTCCTGCTGTGCCTGGCCGGGCAGGGGCTCGCGGGCATGCTCGGCCACAACGAGCAGCAGCTCGTCGAGGGCGGCCAGCCGGTGGGCTACCTGGACTACGTCACGTCCTCGGCCTTCGCGGTCAACGTGGCGGAGAACTGGCAGTCGGAGTATCTGCAGTTCCTGCTGTTCATCCTGTTCACCATCTGGATGGTGCAGCGCGGATCGCCCGAGTCGAAGGAGCCCGGCAAGGAGGGCGCCGAGTCGGACGAGGAGCAGCAGATCGGCCCCTACGCGGACGCCGACTCGCCGGCCTGGGCGCGGGCCAGGGGGTTGCGGCTGTGGCTGTTCAGCAACTCGCTGGGGCTCACGATGGGGACGATCTTCGTGCTGTCGTGGCTGGCCCAGTCGGTGGCGGGGCTGGCCTCGTACAACGCCGAACGGCTCAGCGCCCTGCGCGATCCCGTCACCTGGGGCGGCTACGTGACCTCGCCCGACTTCTGGGACCGCAGCCTGCAGAACTGGCAGTCGGAGCTGCTGGCCGTGCTGTCGATGGTGGTGCTCTCCATCTACCTGCGCCAGCGCGGCTCGCCCGAGTCCAAGCCGGTCGGCGCGGCGCACACGGCGACGGGCGTGGAGGGCTGAGGCGGCCAAGGCTCGCCGGTGATGACGGCGACGATCCGGGTGCCCGCCGGGAAGTGGCCGCGCCATACGAGGTCGAGCACGCCGTAGAGCATCTTGGCGACGTACACGCTCTCGACCCGGTGCTCGGCGGCGAACCGGTCGAGCTCGGGGGTGGTGCGGGCGTAGCCGCCGAAGTGGTAGTCGAGGTTGACCGACCAGTTGGGCCGGACACGCCCGTACGCCTCGCGTTGCAGCCTGGCCACCTCGCCCGCCAGGAACCCGGCCCCCTTGAGCACCGCGAACCCGAGCGCCCGGCGGCCCTCCGGCAGCCCGGCCGCGATGCCCGCCAGCGTGCCGCCGGTGCCCACCGGGCAGCAGATCACGTCGTACGGGCCGGTGATCTCCGCGGGGAGCTCGGCGCAGCCGCGGACGGCGGCGGCGTTGCTGCCTCCCTCGGGCAGGATCGTCACCTCGCCCCACCGCTCCCGCAGCATCGCCTCGATCTCGGGCGTGTGCTTGCGCCGGTAGGCGGCGCGGTCGAGGTAGTCGAGCCGCATCCCGCAGGAGACGGCGTAGGCGAGCGACGGGTTGAGCGGCAGGTGCTCCTCGCCGCGGATCACGCCGATCGTCTCGAACCCGTGGCGCCGCCCGGCCGCCGCGACCGCCCGGATGTGGCCGGAGTAGGCGCCGCCGAAGGTGAGCACGCGGGCGTGGCCGAGGTTGTGGCGGAGCTTGCGCGCCTTGTTGTCGTCGCGCTTGAGGAAGACGCGCACGGGACCGGGTGCCGGAAGCTCCTGCATGCCTCTCCTTCGCCCCGTGGTGCCCGTGGCGCTAGTCTACGGTCGGGCCAATGTTGAGGAGTGTTGGATTATGCGGGTTGTTGAAGCTTTCCGTGCCGCGTACGGCTCGGACCCCGAGACGGTCTGGCACGCGCCCGGCCGCGTCAACCTGATCGGCGAGCACACCGACTACAACGACGGCTTCGTGCTGCCGTTCGCGGTGCCGTGGGGCGTCACCGCCGCCGTCACGCCGCGCGCGGACCGCACGATCCGCCTGCTCTCGCTGCAGTCCGGCTCCCCCGAGCCCGTCACGATCGCCGCCCATGAGGAGTCGCGCGGCTGGACCCGCTACGTCGTCGGCGTCCTGGCCATGCTGGGCGACCGGGTGCCCGGCGCCGACATCGCGGTCGACGGCGACGTGCCGCAGGGCGCCGGGCTGAGCTCCAGCGCCGCCCTGGAGGTGTCGGTCGCCTCCGCGCTCGACGACCTGCACGGCCTCGGCCTGACTCCCATGGAGATCGCGCTGCTCTCCCAGCGCGCCGAGAACGACTTCGTCGGCATGCCCTGCGGCATCATGGACCAGGCCGCCTCCGCGCTGTGCAAGGAGGGCCAGGCGCTGTTCCTCGACTGCCGCTCGCTCGGCTCCCGGGGCATCCCGCTCGACCTGGCGGCCGAGGGGCTGAGCACGCTGATCATCGACACCGGCGTGCACCACGAGCACGCGGGCGGCGAGTACGCCAAGCGGCGCGCCGAGTGCGAGTCGGCGGCCCGCAAGCTGGGCGTCGAGGCGCTGCGCGACGTGGACGACCTGGCCGGGGCGCTGGAGCTGCTGCAGGGCGACGAGCGCAAGCGCGTCATGCACGTGGTGACCGAGAACCACCGGGTGGAGGCGCTGGTCGGGATGCTGCGCGCGGGCAAGCCCGCCGAGATCGGCGCGCTGCTCAACGCCTCACACCTGTCGCTGCGCGACCAGTACGAGGTGTCCTCGCCGGAGCTGGACGTGGCCGTGGAGGCCGCGATCCGGGGCGGCGCCCGGGGCGCCCGCATGACCGGCGGCGGCTTCGGCGGCTCGGCGATCGCGCTGGTCGCCGAGGACCGCCTCGACAGCGTCAAGGCGTCGGTCTCGGCCGCCTACGCCGAGCGCTCCTGGGCCGCGCCCCGCTTCCTGCCGGCCACCCCGGCCCGGGGCGCCCACCGCGTCTCCTGACCGAGCGGCCCCCTGGCTCACAGCGGGGGGAAGTTCGGCGGGCGGCGCTCCAGGAAGCTCGCCACGCCCTCGGCGAAGTCGGGCCGCCCGAACGAGGCGGCCATCTCCCGGGCGGCCGCCCGCGCCGCCTCCTCCAGCGACGCCGTCCAGTCGCCCCACACCTGCCGCTTGATCACCGCCATCGAGGCGGGCGACACGTTCGCGGCCAGGTCGGCCGCGTACCGCTGGGCGTGCTCCAGCAGCTCGCCGCCCGGCAGCGCGCGGTTGGCCAGGCCCAGCTCGTACGCCTCCCGCCCGGTGAAGGTGCGGCCGGACAGGAGCACGTCCATCGCCCGCTGCTGGCCCATGACGCGGGGCAGCACCCACGACAGCCCGTACTCGGCGATGAGGCCGCGCCGCGAGAAGGCGGTGGTCCACTTGGCGTCCTCGGCGGTGAAGACCAGGTCGCAGACCAGGGCGTGCACCATGCCGAGCCCGGCGCAGGCGCCGTTGACGGCCGCGACGACCGGCTTGGCGACGGTCGTGGGGAAGGTGACGGGCCGGGGGTCGGGCTCCTCGTCGTAGCTGCCGGTCTGGATGGACGCCAGCGTCTGGAAGTCGGCGCCCGAGCAGAACCCCCGGCCCGCCCCGGTCACCACGATCGCCCGCACGTCCGGGTCCTTCTCCGCCTGCTCCAGCAGGTCGAAGTAGCGGCGGCCCAGGTCGCCGGTCCAGGCGTTGAGCCGGTCGGGACGGTTGAAGGCGAGGGTGAGCACGCCCCGGTCGAGGGCGGAGAGCACGAGTTCGGCCATGCTTAACAGAAGCATGTTCTAGGCCGGGGGTGCAAGGCGGCTCAGTGCCGGGGCACGAAGTTCGGCGTGAGCGTCGGGTTGTCGTAGTAGCGGTGGAAGACCGGGGTGACGCCGCCGGAGATGGGCGGCACGATCCACGACCAGTCGGCGGGGCAGGTGCGCCCGGCCTTCTCCTCGCGCGCCAGGTGGGTCAGGAAGCGGCTCGACTCCGTGTGGTGGTCGGTCATCGTCACCCCCGCCGCCGCGAACGAGTGAAGCACCGCCACGTTCAGCTCCACCAGCGCGTGGTCGCGCCAGAGCGAGCGCTCGGTGGAGGTGTCCAGGCCGAGCCGGGCGGCGACCGCCGGGAGCTGGTCGTAGCGGTCGGCGTCGGCCAGGTTGCGCGCTCCGATCTCCGCGCCCATGTACCAGCCGTTGAACGGCGCGCACGGGTAGCAGACGCCGCCGATCTCCAGGCACAGATTGGAGATCGCCGGGACCGCGTGCCAACGCAGCCCCAGCTCGGCGAACCAGGCGAACTCCGGATGCGTGATCGGCACCTCCAGCACCGCGTCCCCCGGCAGGTTCGCCAGCAGCGGCCTGCCACCTGTGCCGGGGTCGACGACCAGCGGCAGCACGTCGAACCTGCCTCCGCCGCCGCCCCGCCACCCCAGCTCACGGGCCAGCGCCGTGAACGCCACGTAGCGCGGGTCCCCGGCGACCGAGCCGTCCGGCCGCCGGTATCCCGCGTAGCGGACAAGCTGCTCGTTCAGCACCCTCGGCGCGGGACGGCCGGGCGCGTCGCGCGGGAACACCGTGATCGTCGGCCTGATCCGGCCGTCGCCGGTGGCCTCGCGCAGGTGCGCCACGCACTCCACGGCCACCCCCTCGGCCCCGGTGACGTGCCGCCGGTCACGCACCCTCAGCGACTTCCAGTAGAGGCGGCCGATGCAACGATTGCTGTTGCGCCAGGCCACCCGGGCGCCGAACCGCAGCTCCTCACCGGTGTGGGTGTAGGTGCCCCGGCGGGCGATCTCCCGGGCGACGTCACGTAACCGGGCGTTCAGGCCGCCGCCCGGGTTCTCGGCATGGAAGAGCCTGATGAACCGCTCGGCTTCCCGGGCGTCGGTACGGGGCTCGGTGGGGCGCAGGGACTTGATCCAGGTACGCACGCAGTAACCAGCACATTTCCGTTCACGGAGCGCCCCGCCGATTCCGGGTCGGCGGCGTCTCCTGCCGGCGGCGTCCTCTCCACGCCACCGTCCCGGGCTTGTCCGCGGCAGCCGCCCCGAGGCGGACCCCGGCGCGACGGTCCCATCCTTACCCGCCGATCCCTCCCGTGTCCGGCAAAACACGAAACCGCGTAACCTGCCGACTACACCGGGCAACCTGCGCCTCAACGTCCGGAAACGACTCAGGCCCCCTTCCGGTGTCGGAAGGGGGCCTGAGGTGGGCAAGCTCCCGCGATAGGACTCGAACCTATAACCTGCCGGTTAACAGCCGGCTGCTCTGCCGTTGAGCTACGCGGGATCGCGCTTGTGCGCCTGCCGGTGGGGCTTGGCCCCTCCGTCGTGCGCAGGAATAGATTAGCGCACTCCGGGAGTGCGTGTCGCATCGTCATCGGGGTAGGGCGGTGGGAGCGGAGGTGCGAAACATGCGATATCGAATGTCATTCGTCGCCGGTCTGGCGCTGGGCTACGTGCTGGGCAGCCGGGCGGGGCGCGAGCGTTACGAGCAGATCAAGCGCACGGCCCAGCGTGTGGCCGACAGCCCCCGGGTGCAGGAGGCCGCGGGGGTGTTCAACGCGCAGATGTCGAAGGTCGGCGGGATGGCCAAGGAGAAGATCAGCAACCGCCAGATGCCGTTCATGCACAAGCATGACCATGACGGCGATCGGGGCACCGGCTGGCCGGACGAGACGGTCGACCAGACGAAGACCGGAGCCGGACAGACCGGCATGCCCTACTAGCCGCCGCGTGGGCGTGTGGCGGCCGGATCGTCCGGGGTCACACGCCCATGCTGCGCCGCAGTCCTTCGAGGGCCTGCTCCGCCTGGGCGCGCAGCCCGGGGTCGTCGGGGTCCAGGCCGTCGTCGAACACGAGCGTCCAGCCCGTCACCTCCCCGCCCGGCCTGCGTCTGGCCACGAGCCGGACGCCGCCGCGGCCGGGCAGGTCGACGTGTTTGTTGACCACGATGGTGGCGTTGACGCGCTCGCGCACGGTCTCGGGCAGCAGCCCGGGCTCGGTGGTGCTCACCCGGTGGCGCTCGCCGCCGGTGGTGATCAGGTTGAGGCCGTTCTCGTCCCATGAGGCCCGGTCGACGTCCTCGTACGGGATCCGTCCCCCGCCGGGCAGGTGGAGCGCCAGCGTGGTGGCCACCAGGTAGCCGTCGCCGGACGGCGCGAACGTGAGCACCCGCTCCCCCGGCTCGGTCTCCAGGGACCGGCGGGCGTCGGCGGGCAGGCGGCGGAAGACTTTCATCCTTCCAAGGTATCGGCCAGGGCGTCGGCCAGCAGGTCGAGGGTGAGCGCCGCGCTCCAGGAGAAGTCGCGGCAGCCGCGCCCGCTGCCGTCGAACGGGTCGAAGCACTCGCGGAAGCCCGCCTGGCGGACCAGGCGCAGGGTGCCGTTGGTGAGCTGGCGGCCGAGCGCGTCGAGCGCGTGCACGCCGGCGGCGTGGCGCAGCAGCCAGTTGGTGTTCACCCAGGACGGCCCCCGCCAGTAGCGGGTGCGGTCGAACTGGGCGGCGCGGATCTCGCAGCTCGGCACCGGGTAGCCGGTGGCGCCCATGAAGCGGGCCGATTCGAGGATCTCGACGCAGGTGCGGAGCTGTTCGCCGGGCAGGCCGGGGTCGAGCAGCGGCCCGAACGCGCCGACGGTGCAGACCCGGATCAGCCTGTCGGCCCGCAGGTCGCGGGCGTAGAAGCAGCCGTCCCACAGGCGGTCGAGGAGCGCGTGCCTGATGCGGTCGGCGCGTTCGGCGTGCGGGGCGGGGTCGGCGCCGGCCACCCGCGCGAGCTCGGTCATGGCGTGGCAGGAGGCGAGCCAGATGCCGTTGAACATCGGGTCCTCGATGGCGAACGGGTGCTCGTCGCGCAGGTATTCGGGCCGGTAGCCGCTGTCGCGGTAGCGCAGCGCCAGCCACACGTAGCGGTCGTGGTCGCTGTCGGGGTGCCGCTCGTCCAGGTCGAGGTTGCGGTAGCCGTAGCGGATCTCGGGGAGCGCGGCCAGCGGCTCGTCCCAGGCCGGGCTGTCGTCCATGCCCGACTCCCACGGGTGGACGATCGCGGCCAGGCCGGCGCCGCCCAGGTCGCGCGCCTCGGCGAGGTAGGCGTGCTGGGCGGCGAGCGCCGGGAAGGCCAGCCGGACGAGCGCGGCGTCGCCGGTGTGCCGGTAGAGCCACTGCAGGGCGAGCCCGTGCAGCGGCGGCGCGGTGAGCCCGGAGGTGAGCACGCGGGGCGCGGCCTCGTGGTCGTGGGAGCGCCACACCGCCGGGCCGGGGAAGTACGCCTCGGGCGTGTGGAAGACGATGTGCGGCAGCATGCCCGTCGACCACTGGCCCTGTAACAGGCTGAGGAGCTCGGCGCGGGCCCGTCCGGGGTGGTGGCGGGCCAGGCCGATCACCACGAACGCGGAGTCCCAGCTCCATTGGTGCGGGTAGAGGCCGGGCGCGGGCACGGTGGCGCTGCCCGTCCAGTTCGCCTCGAGCACGGACAGTGCCTCGCGCCCGAGGGCGGCGTCGTCGACCGCCGGCCGCGCCTCCATCAACCCACTATGCGCCGGAAGGCCCGCCGAAGCTACGCCCGGCTGAACCACTTCGAGGCGAGCATCACGGCAACGGCCACACCGCCGATGATGAGAACCCACTTGAGCACCCCGAACGCGAAGCCGAGCAGGGGGCCGACGAGGAAGAGTGCGGCGATGACCGCCAGAATGACCAGAAGAATTCGTCCCATGTCCATGACGGTACGAGATCATTTAAGCGAATTGCAGGCGTCAGGGGGTTCAATCAGGGACAAGTCAGGGACCACCCTTACTTCTGGAACCAATACTTCTGGAACCAACCGGTCAGACCCCCCGTTGTGCCGGTAGACGGCGGGGACCTGCTGCCACGGGAGCGTGATGAGCCTGGGACCACCGATGAGCAGGGAAGGCGCCGAGCACGCGCTGCGAACCCGGGCCGCCGAACGCGACCGCATCTCGGGTGACCTGCTCGACCTGGAGTCGCACACCACCTACCAGCTCCTCAAGGGAGCCTCCTTACGCGGCGCCACGCAGGCGCGCTGGTCGGCGGCGCTGGACGCGCTGGGCACGCTGTGGTCGCTGAACGACGCCTACCGGGCCGTGCTGCGGACCGCCGAGCAGGTCCGGGGCGAGCGCTCCCGGCTGGGCGGCGACCAGCTCGAACGGCTGACGGAGCTGCTGTCGGGGCCGTCGGTGGTGCTGAAGGCTCCGGCCAGGCCCGTCGAGCAGCGCTCGCTGTTACCCCAGGCGGACGAGCGGCTGACGCTGGACGAGACCGTGCTGCGGATGGACGCCGCCTTCCGGACCGCCACGGACGCGCTGACCGAGATCGACGCGGCGTGGACCGCGCTGCTGCCCCGCCTGGACGAGGCCGACCGCACGCTGCGCGACGTGCGCGAGCTGCACGGCCGCCTGGGCGAACCCGCCGACCTGACCTCCGCCGAGTCCGGCCTGGCCCGGCTGCGCGCCGCCGTGCTGGCGGACCCGCTGGACGCCGGGCCGGTCAAGCGGGAGCTGGACCCCCTCCTCCGCCGCCTGGCCGAGACCCGCGCCGGCCTGGAGCGGGCGGTGGCCGTCAAGGACGAGTACGCGACGCGCCGGGAGAACCTCGTGGCCGCCCTGGACGACGTACGCGCCGCCGAGAGCGAGGCCCGGCTGGCGCACGGCCGGGTCGTGGTGAAGATCGCGCTGCCCCCGCAGGCGCAGCCGCGCACCCGGGTGCCGGAGCTGGTGGCCGAGCTGGACGCGCTGGACGTGGCGGCGGGCGCCTGGGTGGAGCGGGCCGAGCGGCTGACCGGGCTGGAGGAGCGCGTCCGGCAGGCCGCCGCGCAGGCCAGGGCCACGGCGGCGGCGCTGGCCGGGCTGATCGGCCGGCGGGACGAGCTGCGCGGGCTGCTCGGCGCCAGCCAGGCGAAGGCGGCGCGCCAGGGCACGGTGGAGGACCCCGAGGCCCTGCGGCTGTACGAACGGGCGCGGCTGCTGCTGTGGACGGCGCCCTGTGACCTGACCGAGGCGGCCCAGGCCGTCGAGCTGTACAAGCGTGCGATCCACGGAGGTGGCCGATGACGTCCTGCGCTCAGCCCGGGTGCACGGGCACGATCGACGACGGGTACTGCGACCTGTGCGGTCACCCGGCGGCGGTCGCCACGGCGGCGGGGCCTGTCGTGTTCCCGGCGTCGCCCGCCACGGGCTCCGCCGCGCCGGCCGCCCTGTCCCAGCCCCTGACCGGCCCGCCGGGAGCCGTCAGCAGCCCCATGAGCGGGCCGGTGAGCGGCCCGATGAGCGGCGCCGTGACCTCTCCGGCGAGCAGCGGAAGGTCGCGGGCGGGCGTGGTGGCCGGGATCGCCGACCTGCCCTCGGCGCCCTACCGCGACCCGGCCAGCGCCGTCATGGCCGACCCGATGGTGCCCGAGAAGAACCGCTTCTGCGCCAACCCCGACTGCGGCCAGCCCGTCGGCCGCTCGCGCGACGGCAGGCCGGGCGTGGCCGACGGCTTCTGCCCCAACTGCGGCACCCGGTTCTCCTTCACCCCCAAGCTGGCCAAGGGCGACCTGGTGGCGGGGCAGTACCGGGTGCTGGGCTGCCTGGCGCACGGCGGGCTCGGCTGGATCTACCTGGCCGCCGACGAGAACCTGGACGGCCTGTGGGTGGTGCTCAAGGGCCTGCTCAACACCGCCGACGCCGAGGCGCTGGAGTCGGCCGAGGCCGAGAAGAAGTTCCTCACGATGGTCGACCACCCGAACATCGTCAACGTCTTCAACTTCCAGCGCTCCGGCGGCCTCGGCTACATCATCATGGAGTACGTCGGCGGCCAGTCCCTGCTGGACCTGCGCCGGCAGGGGCCGCTGCCGCTGCGCGAGACGCTGATCTACGGCCGGGAGATCCTCCGCGCGTTCGCCTACCTGCACGAGCAGGGCCTGGTCTACTGCGACCTCAAGCCGGCCAACGTGATCCGGGTCGGCAAGCGGCTCAAGCTCATCGACCTCGGCGCCGTACAGCGGCTGGGGTCGCCGGCGGGCACCTCGTGGGTGACGGTCGGCTACCACGCGCCCGAGCTGGGGACGCAGCCGTCGTCGGTCTCCTCCGACCTCTACACGGTGGCCCGGACGCTGGCGGTGCTGGCCGTGCCCGGGTTCAGCCCGGCCAAGAACGGCGTGGCGATGCCGCTGCCCGACGACTGCGGGCACGAGTCGTTCACCAGGCTGCTGCGCCGGGCCACGGCGCCGGACCCGGCGGACCGGTTCCAGAGCGCCGAGGAGATGGAGGAGCAGCTCGTCGGCGTGCTGCGGGAGATCAGCGCCGCCGCCGAGGGCGTGCCGTACCCGGCTTCGTCCACGCTGTTCGGGCCGGAACGGCAGGCGGTGGGGGCGGGCCCGGCCGAGTCCGGCCGGCAGGTGTTCGACCCGCTGGACCCGGAGGAGGTCGCGGCGGCGCTGCCGGTGCCGCTGCTGGACCCGGCCGACCCGGCGGCGGGCGCGCTCGCGGGCCTGGCCGGGCGGCTGCCGGACGAGCTGCTGGCCCAGGTGTCGGCGATGGCGCCGACGCCCGAGACCCGGCTCACGCTGGCCAGGCTGCACGCCGAGAGCGGCTCGCCGCAGGCGTTCGCCGTGCTGGACGAGCTGGCCGGCGACCTGGCCCGCGACTGGCGCGTCACCTGGTACCGGGCGGTGGCGGGACTCAGCACCGGCGACCTGCCGAGGGCGGTGGCGATGTTCGACGCGTGCGTGTCGCTGATGCCCGGCGAGATCGCGCCCCGGCTGGGGCTGGCCTACGCGCTGGAGCTGTCCGGCCGCCCGGAGGCGACCCGCTGGTACGAGAGCGTGTGGCGGACCGACCACTCCTATGTCGGCGCCGCGTTCGGGCTGGCCAGGACGGCGCGGGTGGACGTGCTCGACGAGGTGCCCGCCACTTCCAGCCACCACGTGCCGGCCCAGCTCGCGCTGGTCGCCGCCGCCGCCAGGACCGCCTCGTCCGGCCCGGACGAGGCGCGTGCCCTGGCCGGCGCCGCCGCCCGCCTGGACCGGCTGCCCGGCCTGGATCCACGCCGCCGCGACCTCTTGGCGGCCGAGGTGCTGCGCGCCGCCCTGACGTGGCTGGGCACCGGCACGCCCGACCCCGCCCTGCGGCTGGCGGGCGCGCCCCTCACCGAACGGGACGTCCGGCGGCGGCTGGAGGCGATCTACCGCGGCCTGGCCGGCGGGGCCGCCTCCCGCCAGGAGCGGCACGCCCTCGTGGACCTGGCCAACGCCGTGCGCCCCCGGACGTGGGTATGAGCTGCCCGCTCTGCGAGGCGCCCGTGGTCGCCGGCGACGCGTTCTGCGAAACCTGCGGCCACCCGCTGACCTCCCCCGCCTGTACGTCCTGCGGCGCGGCGGCCGTGGACGCCGAGGGCTACTGCGAGCGCTGCGGCCTGCGCCAGCCCAGCGGGCGCGACCACGCCGAGCTCGAACTGCCCGGCGGCGCCGCCGGGATCACCGACCGCGGCCTGCGCCGCTCCCGCAACGAGGACGCCTTCGCCCTGGCCGTCATGGGCGGGCCGGTCCCCGTACCGGACTCGGCGCGGACCGTCCCGGTGCCGGCGGAGCCGCACGACGGCGGCCCGCCCGCGGTGGTCGCGGTCGTCTGCGACGGCGTCGGCAGCTCGCCGCGGGCCGACGAGGCGTCGGCCGCCGCCTGCGAGGCCGCCGCCGACGCCCTGACCAGGGGGCTGACCCACGAGGAGGCGTTCGCGCTGGCCGGCCGGGCGGTCGGCAAGCTCGCCACCTCCCCCGACGACGCCCCCGCCTGCACGTACGTGGCGGCGGTCGCCAGGCCCGACCGGGTGAGCATCTGCTGGGCGGGCGACTCGCGCGCCTACTGGCTGCCCGACGGCGTCATGCTGACCGAGGACGACGTCGCCCGCGGCGGCGAGATCACCGCCTGGCTCGGCGCCGACTACCCCGACGTGACGCCCAGGACCCGCGTCTTCACCCCGCCCGGCCCCGGCCTGCTGCTCGTGTGCAGCGACGGCCTGTGGCGCTACCTGAACGGCTACGACTTCCCCGCCGCCGGGACCCCGCTGGCCAGGGCCCGCCGGATGCTGCGCCACGCGCTCGACTCCGGCGGCCAGGACAACGTGACCATCTGCCTGATCCCCCTAGGAGGCTCGCATGGGTGACCAGCCCACTTTCACGCTCCATGTCGACCAGAACAAGTACCTGCCGACCGACGGCCGCGAGGTGCACGCGGTGCTCACCGTGACGTCGTCGGGCGGCGCCCCGGCGGACGTGTCGGCCACCGAGGCCGCCGAAGTGATCATCGTGGACACGTCGGGCTCGATGAGCGGCAGCAAGATCCGTGACGCCAGGCAGGCCGCCGCCACCGCCGTGGAGACGTTGCGCGAGGGCGCGTACTTCGCGGTGATCTCGGGCACCGGCACCGCCAAGGTCGTGTACCCGGGCGGCGGCCGGCTCGTCCAGGCCAATCAGGCCACCCGGGCGGAGGCGATCCGGGCGATCGGCAAGCTGAGCGCCAGCGGCGGCACCGCGATCGGCGAATGGCTCAAGCTGGCCGGGAACCTGCTGTCGGCCCACCCGAACGCGGTGCGGCACGCCATCCTGATGACCGACGGCCAGAACAACGAGCGCGACTCGGTGTTCGAGTCGGTGCTGCAGGCGTGGAGCGGCAGGTTCACCTGCGACTGCCTGGGCATCGGCACCGACTGGAAGACCGGCGAGCTGCGCAAGGTCGCCGAGGCGCTGCTCGGCACCGTGGAGTTCGTCAGGAACCAGCACGAGCTGGAGGACTTCTTCCGCCGCATCATCCAGACCTCGATGAGCAAGACGGTGCCCGACCTGGCGTTGCGCCTGTGGGCGCCGCAGGGGGCGCGGCTCGTCTTCGTCAAGCAGGTCGTCCCCGAGCTGTTCGACCTGACGGCCAAGCGGGTCGAGGTCAACCCGCTGACCGGCGACTACCCGATCGGGGCGTGGGGCGCCGAGGAGCGCGAGTACCACGTCTGCATCGAGGTGCCGCCGGGACAGCCGGGCCAGGAGATCCGGGCCGGTTGGGTGAAGCTGGTGCGCCCCGACACCCAGGAGGAGTACGCCCGGGGCAACGTGCTCGCCCAGTGGACCGACGACTTGGCGCTGTCGACGCGGATCAACAACCGGGTCGCCCACTACACCGGCCAGGCGGAGCTCAACGACCTCATCCAGGACGGGCTCAGCGCCCGCGCCGCGGGCGACGTCGACGGGGCCACGGCCCGGCTGGGCCGGGCGATGAAGCTCGCCACCGAGTCCGGCCGCGAGGACACCGCCCGCCTGCTCAACAGGCTGGTCGAGGTCGACCCCGGCAGCGGTACGGCCAGGCTGCGCCGGAACGTGGACAAGGCGGACGAGATCGAGCTCGACACCGTGTCGGTCCGCACCAGCAGGCTGCGCAAGAGCGAGGAGGGCAGCTGATGGTGACCTGCCCGCAGGGCCACCAGTCGGACAGCGACGACTACTGCGACACCTGCGGCCTGCAGATCCAGGCCGCGGGCACCACCCCCGCCGCCGGCCGGCGCCCGTCCGAGCCTGCCTCCCCGTCCGCTCCCCCGTCCGCTTCTCCGGCCGCTTCTTCCGGTGGCGCCGGCGGGGCCGTGCCCGCCGAGCCCTGCCCGGTCTGCCAGACGCCGCGCGCCGGGCAGTTCTGCGAGCTGTGCGGCCACTCCTTCGCCGGCGGCGCCGCGCCCGCGCGCGGGCCGGTGACCGGCGGCGGGACCCGCTGGGAGGCCGTCACGGCGGCCGACCGGGCCTACTACGAGCAGGTGATCGCCCAGGGCGGCCCGGACGCCGGCTCCATCGCGTTCCCGCCGTACTGCCCGGAACGGTCCTTCCGGATGGCCGGCGAGCAGGTGCGCATCGGCCGCGAGAGCAAGGCCCGCGGCATCCGGCCGGAGATCGACCTGACCGGCCCGCCGTCCGACCCGGGCGTGTCGCACCTGCACGCGGTGCTGCTCGCCCAGCCGGACGGCTCCTGGACGCTCGTCGATCCCGGCTCCGCCAACGGCACCTACGTCAACGGCAAGCCCGTCACCGTGAACGTGCCCGTACCCGTGGGCCTGGGCGACCGCATCCACCTCGGCGCGTGGACGGTCATCACGATCAGGGAGGGCACGCCTTGACGATGACGCCCACCGCGCCCCCCGCCCCGCCCGCGCCGCCGCCGGTCGCGCCCGCCGCGCCCGCCCCGCAGGCCGCGCCCGCGCCCGTGCCGGAGGAGACCCGCGAGCTCCAGCGCGCCGGGGCGGTCGTGGGGCGCGAGCTCGACGTCGAGACGCTCGTGGCCGTCACCTCCAGAT
>NZ_JBEZZG010000035.1:0-105398 GCF_040639085.1 Nonomuraea sp. NPDC023979 | reverse complement strand
GTCAGAAGGGCGTCCAAGTCTGTCTTCACACACCGACCATGGACGCCCTTCGTCACGCCCGCAGCCGATCACCAAATTTCACATCAGCGATCTAGCCCGCGTTCAGGAAGTCCCGTACGACGTGCCGGGCGATCTGGCTGCCGAAACCGCCCCAGACCAGGTCGAACTGGTGGTCCGCGTACGGGATCTCCACGAGTTCGTGCCGCACCCCGGCCTGGGCGAGGCGGGCGGCGAAGTCCCTGGTGTACCCGGCGGTCTGGAGGATGTCGCGGCCGCCCTGGATCAGCAGCGTCCGCGGCAGCCTGGGCCGGAGGTGCTGTTCCACGGGGGCGGGTGGGTGTTGGATGGCATGGATGATCGACACACCGCTGGAAAGGCTCCGCGCCGCCACCCGGCGCGCCCGTGACCTGGCAGGCGCGGACGACGCCCCCGCGTTCGACCCGTTCCCCCTGCTCGAAGCCCTCCACCGCCACGGCGCCCGGGCCGTCGTCATCGGGCAGGTCGCCGGCATCATGCACGGCTCCACCGAACCGACCCGCGACCTGGACCTGCTCTGGGACGGCGACCCGGCCCATGCCCCCGCCCTGACGGCCGCGCTCGCCGCCGTCGGCGCCCGGCTCATGGACGAGAGCGGCAGGCCCCTGCCGACTCGCCCGGACTCCCTGCTCCGGCCCAAAACGCAGTTCACCTCGGCCGGAGCCGACGGCGACTGCTGCACCCCGGCGCTGGCCTGGGGCGGCCTCCAGGTCGGGGACTGCCTCGACCGCGCGGTCGCCGCGGCCGGCCCGGACGGGCTGGTGGTCCGCTACGTCTGCCGGGAGGACCTGATCCGGATGCGTCGCGCGCTGGGCCGCCCCAAGGATCTGCGCAGGGCCGACGAGCTGGACGCGCTCCCGGGCTGACGGGCCCCGCGCGGCCGGGCGGTGACGGGGCCGGGCGTTCTGTGTAGCGTCACGGTCATGGGGCTGGATCCAGGTCCCCGCGCGGTTCTGGTGCCCGATCTGGGCGACGAACTGGCCGGGGCCGTCGGGCGGCTGGAGCGGCTGTTGCTGTCCCTGCGGGCCGCTGAGCGAGCCGGGGCGGCGCTGCCGGAACCTCTCGCGGACGGCGCGGCGCTGGCCGCGCTACGGCGGTTGTGGCGGGCGGTCGCGCTCACCCAGGGACGCCGGGCGGTCGAGGCACGACTGGCCGGCCGGGTCTACGCCTCGTGCGGCCGGATCGAGCACGTGCCGCTGCGCCTGGTCGACGTCGACCCGGTCGACGTGGCCACCCTGTCGGCGGCCGCCGCCGCGCTCGGCGCCATCGCGCTGCGCGAGCCCGAGGGCGGCGACGGCGGCGTGCCGGCGAGGGGCGACCTCGTGGCGGTGGCCGCGCGGATCAGCGGCCTGCTCGACCTGGCCGACACGGCCGAGTCGATCGTGCTGCGCGAGTATCTGGCCGCCGCCGGGCCGGGCGGCGACGTCGTGCTCACCTCGGCCGTGGAGGAGGCGTACCGGATCACGGCGGCCCGGCTCGACACGATGTGGCCCCGGGGCCATTCGCTCACCTGATACCGGAAGCCGCTCGGGGCAAAAGCAGCAATGGCGGCATTCGCCGGTCGGCACTGATTAGCGTTTTCTCATTTCAGTTAGCCAAATCAACGCCAGGGGCAGACCGAATACGGCGGCCGCCTCCCGACATTCGTCCCCTCCCGCGAGCGAAGGACACTGCTGTGCAATTCGATTTCGCCATGGCATTCGGCGCTTTTGCGGTGGCCTTGATGATCGGGCTCACCGGTATGGGAGGGGGCGCGCTGATGACGCCGATGCTCGTGACGTTCTTCGGCGTGTCACCCATGGCGGCGGTCTCCAGTGACCTGGTGGCCGCCGCGGTGATGAAGCCGGTCGGCAGCGCGGTGCACTACCGCCGGGGGACCATCGACCTGCGGCTGGTGGCCTGGCTGTGCGCGGGCTCGGTGCCCGCCGCGTTCGGCGGCGTGCTGGTCGCGAGGGCTCTGGGGGACGGCGAGCGCGTTCACGACGTGATCGAGATCGCCATGGCGGCGGCGCTGCTGATCGCCGCCGCCACGCTGGCGCACCGCAGCTACAGGGCCGCGCTCGACAAGGTCGGCCGCAGCAGCGGCGCAGCGCCCGCCGGGCACCGTGCCCGGAGCACCGCTCCGCTCCGGGTGCGGCCTGTCCCCACCGCCGCCGTCGGCGCGCTCGGCGGGCTCGTCGTCGGCATCACGTCGGTGGGCTCCGGCTCGCTGATCATCGTCGCGCTCGTGGCGCTCTACCCGATGCTCAAGGCCAACCAGCTGGTCGGCACCGACCTGCTGCAGGCCGTGCCGCTGGTGATCTCCGCCGCGATCGGACACCTGCTGTTCGGTGACTTCAGGCTGGAGATCACCACGGCGCTGCTGGCCGGCTCCCTTCCCGGCATCTACCTCGGGGCGCGCATCTCCTCACGCGCCCCCGCCGGGCCGCTGCGCCTGCTTCTGACCTTCCTGCTGCTGGCCTCCGCCGCGAAGATGTCCGGCCTCGGCCCGGCCGCCGTGACCGCGGTCGTCCTGGCGGCCGTCGCCGCCACGCTGGCCGTATGGCTGGTGATCCATCGCCGGTACGGCGTGCCGCTCCGGAGGCGGGCGGCCGAGGAGCGGGACGCCGTGGAGAGCTCGTCGGCCTGACGGCGCCGGGGCGGATCGCGGCTGACGATCGTGGCCGGGCTGGATGACGCCGGCACCGCGATACGTCGAGTGCGTGGGCCTGACCGGCGGCTGCTGCCCGCCCGGGTTGACCGCCAGCAGCATCCCGGCCACGCCCACCAGAGTGACCAGCACGGTCAGCGGCTTCAGCGGGCGGCGCCCGCGACCCGGCCGCCGTCCGGCGGAGTACGCCACGCGGCCGAGGGTCCACGCCAGAACGCCGGCGGCCAGGGCCACCACGCCCAGCAGGGGAGCCGCCTTGAGCAGGGTGACGCACAACGCGATCAACGACATGCCGGTGCGGATCCAGGCCAGGTGGGTGCGTTCGCGCGCCAGACCCGGGTCCGGTTCCGGTTCCGAGGCATCGGTCCCGCCGTCACGGGGAGCGGAACCTGCCATGTCAGCCCTGCCTCAGCGCGAGGACGCCGGCGGCCACCGCCACGCACATGAGGACGAGGACCAGGATCCGGGGCAGGGGCGAGCTCGGCAGCGGGCGGCCGTGGCGCAGCGCGCGCTGGTTGCGGCGCCACTCCAGGTACGCGCCGCCCGGCAGGAGGGCGCCGAGAAGGATCAGGGGAAGCGCCAGCAGCCGCCGGCCCCCCGGTAACCCGGCGAACGGCGGCAGTAGCTGCACGATCGCGAGGCCCGCGACGACCAGGGCGAGCGCGGTCCGGTTCCACGCCAGCATCGTGCGTTCGTTGGCGAAGGTGAAGCGCACATCGGGCTCCGAACCGCCCGTGCCCTCTCCTCCGGTGGGAGGCTGACCAGAATCACGATTCTCCACGTAATCAGACGATAACTCTCCGATGTCTTTTGTAAAGTGCCTTCCTCGCCGCGGTGGTCATCCCGCACCCGCCGAGCGCGGCGCCGCCCCGTAGAGCGCATGGTCGACCAGGCGCTCGACGATCGACTCGTCGAAGGGCACCCGGAGCACGAGCAGCCGGTGGTAGCAGGCGCCCCACAGCTGGTCCACGATGACGTCCAGGTCCGCGTCCTCGCGCAGCTGACCGTCCCGCTGCGCGATGCGCAGCCGTTCCCGGGCGAGCTCGCGCCGGGGCAGCGCGTAACTCTCCGACCACGCCTGGGCGAGGCTCGCGTCCATCTGGGCCGCGCCGACGAGCTCGGACACGGGCTTCTCCGCCCCTTCGTCCTTCAGCCACCGGACGAACGCGCCGAGCTGGGTGATCAGGTCGGCGCGCACGTCCCCGGTGTCGGGGAAGTCCAGCGTCCGCCGGCTATGGGCGAAGTACGCCTCGGCCGCGAGCGCGCCCGGCGACGGCCACCACTTGTACAGGGTCGTCTTGCTCGATCCCGCCTCCATCGCCACGCGGTCGAACGTGACCGCCTGCATGCCGTCTCGCAGCAGGATGCGCCCGGCCGCCGTGAGCACCGCGGCGCGCACCTCCGCGGCGGGGCGGCGGCCTCGGCCGCGTCGGTCGGCAACGCTCTCGGACATCGTCACTCCACTTATGGACTATCTGTTCATTTCGGTGCTACCGTCATATGTGAACAACTCGTTCATATCCTAGCGAAGGCGCATGACATGGTGAACAGCACAGAGCGCGTCGCGCTCGTCACCGGCGGATCCGGCGGCATCGGCAGGGTGAGCGCGGAGCGCCTGGCCGCCGACGGCTTCGCCGTCGTGGTGCACTACGCGGGCAGCAGGGACCGCGCCGAGGAGACGGCGAAGGCGGTCACCCGCGCCGGGGGCCGCGCGGCCGTCGCCGGTGGGGACGTGGCGGACGAGAACGCGATGACCGCGGTGTTCGACGTCGCGGATCGCGAGTTCGGCGGACTCGACGTCGTCGTC
This sequence comes from Nonomuraea sp. NPDC023979, assembly GCF_040639085.1. Taxonomy (NCBI): domain Bacteria; kingdom Bacillati; phylum Actinomycetota; class Actinomycetes; order Streptosporangiales; family Streptosporangiaceae; genus Nonomuraea; species Nonomuraea sp. NPDC023979. The sequence continues at coordinate 100,905 of NZ_JBEZZG010000035.1, read as the reverse complement.
CACACCGCGGGCATCATGCCGCTCGCACCCGTGGCCCAGATGGATCTCGACACCTTCGACCGCGTCCAGCGCACCAATGTTCGCGGGACGTTCGTCGTCGACCAGCTCGCCGCCCGCCGCCTGCGCGACGGGGGCGCGATCATCAACTTCTCCACGTCGGTCACCCGGCTGCAGATCCCGGGCTACGGCGCCTACGCCGCGTCCAAGGGAGCCGTCGAGGCGCTGACGCTGATCCTCGCGCGCGAGCTGCGCGGCCGGGACATCACGGTCAACGCCGTCGCGCCCGGCCCCACCGCGACGCCGCTGTTCTTCGAGGGCAAGAGCCAGGAGACGATCGACCGGATCGCCTCCATGAACCCGATGGGCCGGCTCGGCGCACCGGAGGACGTCGCGGAGGCCGTCGCCTTCCTCGCGGGGCCCGCGCGCTGGGTGAACGGCCAGGTTCTCCATGTCAACGGCGGCGCGGCTTGACCACGAAACGGCCGGTGACCCGACGTTCACGATCACGCGCGGCGGCCGTCGCGGCCTCGCTCGCCGTCGCGCTGAGCGGGTGTTCGGGCCCGCCCGACGAGCCGGTGACCGCGCCCTCCCCGCCCGGGCCCTCCCCGTCCGCGCCCTCCCCGTCCGTGTCCTCCCCGTCCGCGCCCCCGGGCACCGCACCGGCCGGTCCGGTCGCGACCCTCGGTGAGCCGGTCGAGCTGACGACGGGGCTGGAGGCCCCCTGGGGGCTCGCCTTCCTGCCCGACGGGTCGGCGCTCGTCTCGGAGCGGATCTCCGGCGAGATCGTCCGCATCCCCGCGAAGGGCGGCGACCCGCGTACGGTCGGCGTCGTCCCCGGTGTGCACGTGAGCTCGGAAGGCGGGCTGCTCGGCATCGCCGTCTCCCCCCGGTTCGCGACCGACCGCACCGTCTACGCCTCCGTCTCCGGGCAGGACCAGAACCGCATCGTCGCGCTCACCATCGCCGGCGACCACGGCTCCCTCTCCGTCGACCGGGTGCTGCTCGACGGCATCCGGACCGCCGACCGGCACCACGGCGGCCGCATCGCCGTCGGGCCGGACGGGCACCTGTGGATCGGCACGGGTGACGCCTTCGAGCCTGGGAACGCCGCCGCCGACGACTCGCTCAACGGCAAGATCCTGCGCATCGCGGTCGACGGCTCCGTACCCGAGGACAATCCCGGCTCGTCGCCGATCTACTCCAGCGGCCACCGCAACGTCCAGGGCATCGCGTTCGGGCCCGACGGCACCCCGTACGCGTCGGAGCTCGGTCATCGCACCTGGGACGAGGTGAACGTCCTTCGCGCGGGCGCGGACTACGGCTGGCCGGAGACCGAGGGGATCGCCGGGTCCACCGGGCAGGCTCCGATCGCCACGATCCACCCCGACGAGGCGAGCCCTTCCGGCGTCGCGTACGCCGAGGGGTCGCTGTGGATCGGCGCGCTGGGCGGCCGGCGGCTCTGGCAGCTTCCCGTCGAGGGCGGCGCCGCGACGGCCGAGCCGATCGACCACTTCGCCGGCGAGTACGGGCGGATCCGCACCGTCGAGGTGGCCCCCGACGGAGCCCTCTGGCTCGTCACGTCGAACACCGACCGCGCCACCTGGGGCGGCACCGCCCCGCGCCCGGGCGACGACCGCATCCTCCGCGTCGAGGTGCGCGAACCCTGATCGAGCCGACGCCACCCGGGCCGATCCGGTGCGCGCGGTCCTCAGAGCAGGGCCAGCACGTCTCTCGGGTGCCGGGCCACCGGGCCGGGGTACGGGGCGGTGGGCAGGCCCCAGGACGCGTGGACGGCTCGGGCTCCCGCCCGCCGGGCGCACTGGAGGTCGGTCTCGGCGTCGCCCACGTAGACGGCGTCGGCGGCGCGTACGCCGAGGAGGCGGCAGGCGAGCTCCAGCCCGTCGGGCGCCGGTTTGGCCCGGCCGACCTCGTCACCGCACACCACGACCGCGAACAGACCGGTCAGGCCGGCGGCGCCCAGCATCATCGTGGCCGCGCGCCGCGTGGCGCCGGTGAAGACGCCGAGCGGCCGGCCCGCTCGGGCGAGGTCGCCGAGCAGCTCCACGACACCGGGGAACGGCCGGACGGTCGCCGCGGCGGCGTCGAGGCGGCGGTGGAAGTGCTCCAGGTCTTCGGCCGTGGGCGGGCGGCCGAGAAAATGGGCCAGCACCGCCGGGGTCGAGCCCAGCCGCCACGCGGCCACGACCTGCTCCGGTGTGACGTCGGGACCGCCGAGCGCGCGGACGGTGCCGGCGTACGCGTCGGGCACCACGGTCATGGTGTCGACCAGGGTGCCGTCAAGGTCGAACACGACCGCCCCACCCGTCACGTGCGCTCCCCCGCCGGATCGCGCGGCATCGGGTCCGGGAGGTCGGCGGCGCGTGCGGTGATGTGGCGCAGCGCGGTGTAGTCCAGCACGCCCAGCCCCGCCGCGGAGTCACTCCCCACACGGAGCACTGTAGCTCGCCGTCCATCGCATGGTCACGGTCCTGGCCGTGGTCGCTCCCAGCCTAGGCCGGTGGGCGGGGCAGCCGTCGCTACCTGAAGCGGCGGCCGTTCCGGCCCGTTCGGCGGCCGGCCGCCGGGGCCGTGATGGTCACGGGTATCCCCGAGGGAGCCTGGGCGCCGGTGATGCGCCGGAGCTCGGTCTCGCCCGAGCGGACCTGGCTGGTCTGCGGGACGATGCCGGCGGCGGCCATCAGGCGGGACATGTCACGGCGCTGGTTCGGCAGGACGAGGGTGACGACGCTGCCGGATTCCCCTGCGCGGGCGGTGCGGCCGCCGCGGTGCAGGTAGTCCTTGTGGTCGCTCGGCGGGTCGACGTTGACGACGAGGTCGAGGTTGTCGACGTGGATGCCGCGGGCCGCGACGTTGGTCGCCACCAGCACCGTGACGTGCCCGGTCTTGAACTGGGCGAGGGTGCGGGTGCGCTGGGGCTGGGACTTGCCCCCGTGCAGCGCGGCGGCGCGGACGCCGCTGTGCAGCAGGTCCTGGGTGAGCCGGTCCACGGCGTGCTTGGTGTCCAGGAACATGATCACCTTGCCGTCGCGCGCGGCGATCTCCACGGTGGTGGCATGCTTGTCGGCGTCGTGGATGTGCAGCACGTGGTGCTCCATCGTGGTGACCGCGCCCGCCGAGGGGTCGACCGAATGGACCACCGGGTCGGTCAGGTAGCGGCGTACCAGCAGGTCGACGTTGCGGTCCAGCGTGGCGGAGAACAGCATCCGCTGGCCCCCGGGGCGCACCTGGTCGAGCAGGTGGGTGATCTGCGGCATGAACCCCATGTCGGCCATCTGGTCAGCCTCGTCCAGCACGGTGATCTCGACCTGATCCAGGCGGCAGTCGCCGCGCTCGATGAGGTCCCTGAGCCGTCCAGGGGTCGCGACGACGACCTCGGCGCCGTCGCGCAGCGCCTTGGCCTGCCGGCTGATCGACATGCCGCCGACGACGGTGGCCAGTCGCAGCTTCAGCGACTGGGCGTACGGGGTGAGCGCGTCGGTGACCTGCTGGGCCAGTTCCCGGGTGGGCACGAGGATCATGGCCAGCGGCCGGCGCGATTCGGCACGCTGCCCTGCGGTGCGGACGAGCAGGGCCAGGCCGAAGGCGAGCGTCTTGCCCGATCCGGTGCGTCCCCGGCCGAGGACGTCCCGGCCGGCCAGGGAGTTCGGCAGGGTGGCCGACTGGATCGGGAACGGCTCGTTCATGCCCAGGCCGGTGAGCGTCTTCATCAGCGCGGGCGGCATGTTCAGCTCGGCGAACGTCGCGGCCGCGGGCAGGGCCGGGGTGACGGTGACCGGCAGGGCGAACTCGCCCTGAAGCGCGGCGGGACGCCGTCCGTGGCCACCGGACCGCCGGGGGTTGCCGGAACGGCCCGGAGCCGACGAGCCGGATCGGCTGCCTCTGCCGGAGCCGGCGGAGCCGCCCGTGCGGGTGGAGGAGAAGCGGTCGTGCTTGCGAGTTGCGTGGTTCACGCAGAACCTTCCTCGATGCGGCACGTGTCAAGTGATTCTCAGGCGCGACGGGCGGCACAAGAATGGCGAGCACGAGCCGAAGAAAGACGAGCCGGGCCGGCGGAAAGCCACCTGGCCTGGTGCGTCGAAATGGTCGGCATGCGCCGAAAGAACGGCGGCTGCGATGCCGGTCGGGGCTGGAGCCGGCTTATGACCGGACAGGACCGGATGCCCCGGAGCAACGTAGCTGGGGCCCGCGCCGTACAGCGCGGGCCCCAGCTACGTGGTGCGTCGATGTCAGGCGGAAACGATGTTCTCGGCCTGCGGGCCCTTCTGGCCCTGCGTGATGTCGAAGGCGACCTTCTGGCCCTCGCGCAGCTCGCGGTAACCGCCCTGGGAGACGATGTTGGAGTAGTGCGCGAAGACGTCGGCGCCGCCGCCGTCCTGCTCGATGAAGCCGAAGCCCTTTTCCGCGTTGAACCACTTCACGGTGCCGGAAGCCATATTGATCTCCTTTTGATGGGGTGCAAAGCCGAAATCCGCAACGAACGGATTTCGCGTCGCCGCGATAGGACCACACACCCGGAGATGACCGGCAAACAAAAATGCACCTGAGGCTACATACCGTCAGGTGCACACAAGTTTTTATGGGTACCACAACTGCAACTGACCCCAAGCTACCACACATGTGGCCGTGCTGCGCAACATCCTGGCCGTAACCCACAGTGACACTACTGTCACGGTCCGGCGAAAGGAGGGCACCTAGCGACAGTAGTTGCCGGTTGCGACGCTGGAGACCATCGGGGCATGGCGAGCACATTCCAGCGGGGCAAGGTCCAGCTCGTATTCAGCGCGATGGACGCCGACGGCGACGGCGCACTGCGCGAGAGCGACTTCGACGACCTGGCACGCCGCTGGGCGGCCATCCGCAGGGCGGGCGACGCGGAGCGCCTCACCGCGGCCATGCGCGGCGGGCGGACGCTCGCCGCGCGCTCCCGCAACCCCGAGTCGGTCACGCTCGACGACGTGCTCACCGTCGTGGACGTGCTGGGCGAGATGCCGGGCGCCGTGGACGCCACCGCCGAGGCCATGTTCGACGCCATCGACGAGGACAGCGACGGCCGGATCTCACCGGGCGGAGTTCGTCCTCCACTGGGGCGAGTTCTGGGCAGGCGACGACCCTGCGGCGCCGGGCACCCACGCCTTCGGCACACCTCCCGCTTGATCGCGGCTTGACAAGTGCATACATGTACATGCAACATCTTCTTGCACGGACAAAACATGTACGTACATGCAAGGAGATGTCATGAAGCGCGAACGCATCAGCACCACCCCCGACTGGTACGAGCCCTACGCCATCTCACAAGCCATCAAAGTCGGCGACCTCGTCTTCGCCTCCGGCCAGGCCGGCTTCGACGACAACGGCGTCACCGTCAGCCACGACTTCGAAACCCAGGCCCGCCAGGCCTTCACCAACCTCGACCGCGTCCTCAAAGAAGCCGGATCCAGCCTCGCCGACGCCGTCAAGGTCACCATCCTCGTCACCGACCTCGAACCCAACCTCGACACCATCATCAAACTGCGCAAAGAGTTCTTCACCGAGCCCTACCCCGCCGACACCCTGATCCAGATCTCCCGCCTCGCCCAGGCCGACTGGCAGATCGAGGTCGACGCGACCGCCGTGGCGACCGCGCGCTGACGCCGCCGATCCGCAACAGACCTCCGACCCATCAAGGGAGTACCTCCATGACGAACCACCACGCGCTGCTGCCCGTCCGGGTCGGCGGTCTCGACCTGCCCAACCGGCTCGCCGTCGCGCCGATGACCCGGGTGTCCGCCGACCCCGACGGCACGCCGACCCTGGAGATGGCCGAATACTACGAGCGGTACGCGACGGGCGGCTTCGGGCTGGTGATCACGGAAGGCACCTATACCGACACCGTCCACAGCCAGGGCTACCTCAACCAGCCGGGCATCGTCTCCGCCCGGCACGTGTCGGCCTGGCAGGACATCACCACCAGGGTGCGGGCCGCCGGGAGCCGTGTCGTGCTCCAGCTCATGCACGCCGGCGCGCTGTCGCAGGGCAACCCGTACCGCGCCGGCACGGCCGGGCCGTCCGCCGTGCGGCCGCGCGGGGAGATGCTGCCCGAGTACGGCGGGTCCGGACGCTGGCCCACGCCCCGGGAGATGACCGGGGCCGACATCGAGGCGGCGATCGGCGGCTTCGTGGCCTCGGCCGTCCGGGCCCGGGATGCCGGCTTCGACGGGGTCGAACTTCACGGAGCCAACGGCTACCTGCTGGACCAGTTCCTCACCGATTACACCAACCGGCGCGCCGACTCCTACGGCGGCCCGGTCGCGAACCGGGTCCGGCTGACGGCCGAGGCGGTGGCCGCGGTCCGGGCCGAGCTCGGCGCCGGCTTCTGCGTCGGCGTACGGCTGTCGCAGGGCAAGGTCAACGACTTCGGCCACCGCTGGGACGGCGGCGCGGCCGACGCGCGGATCATCTTCGCCGCGCTGGCGGAGGCCGGCGCCACGTACCTGCACATCGCCAGCGAGGGGCGCGACTGGATCGAGACGGCCCGGCTGGACGGCGGCGTCACGATCACGAGCCTGGCTCGCCAGGTGAGCGGCCTTCCGGTCATCGCCAACGGCGGCATGCACGATCTCGCGCAGGCGGCCCAGGTCCTGTCCGACGGCCATGCCGACCTGCTGTCCGTCGGCCGGGGCGCGCTGGCCAACCCCGATCTTCCCCATCGCCTGTCGCGGGGCCTGCCGCTGGAGGCGTACGACCGTCGCATGCTGGAGCCGATGGCGACGCTGAGCAACGCGCGACAGCGGCTCCAGGGCCCGCGCGTTCGCGCCTAGGGCAGCAGGCCGCGCGTGTAGGCGGTGGCGACGGCGGCGGCCCGGTCGGAGACGCCCAGTTTGGTGTAGATGTGCGCCAGGTGGGTCTTGACCGTGGTCTCGCTGATGAACAGCGTGGCGGCCGCCTCCTTGTTCGTCGCGCCGCGCGCCACCAGCCGCAGCACGGTGTGCTCGCGCTCGCTCAGCTCGGCCGCCCGGGGCGCGGGCTCGCGTACGCGCCGCAGGACGCGGGCCGCCACGGCGGGCGTCAGGACCGTCTCCCCCACGGCGGCCGCGCGGACGGCGCGGAAGACCTCCTCGCGGGGCGAGTCCTTCAGCAGGAAGCCGATCGCGCCGGCCGCCACGGCCGGCAGTACGTCGTCGTCCCCGTCGTACGTGGTCAGCACCAGCACCCGGGCCGACGGCACCCGCGCGGTCAGCAGCCCGATGAACTCCGCCCCACCCAGCCCCGGCATCCGCAGGTCGGTCAGCACGACGTCGGGCTGTTCCCTTACGGCCACCGCCAGCCCTTCCTCGCCGTCACCGGCCTCGCCGACGATCTCCAGGTCGGCCTGCTCGACGAACATGCCGCGCAGGCCGTCGCGTACCACGGGATGGTCGTCGACGATCACCAGCCGCACCGTCACGGCGCCTCCCGTTCGCCGGCCGCCGGGATGGCCGGCACGCTCACGCTCACCGCGGTGCCCCGGCCGGGCGCCGACTCCACCTCGACCTCGCCCGCCAGCCGGCTCACCCGCTGGCGCATCGCGGTCAGCCCGAAGCCGCCGGTCTGCGAGGGGGTGAATCCGACCCCGTCGTCCCTGATGTCAGCCACGACCACATCCTCCATGTACGACAGGGTGACCACGGTCTTGCCCGCCCTGGCGTGGCGGGCCACGTTCGCCAGGGCCTCCTGCACCGCCCGGAACAGCGTCACCTCGACCTCGGGGTGCAGCAGCCGGGCGGTTCCGGTGACGGTGAGCGTCGCGGGCGTCTCGTGCGTCTCGCCCCAGCCGGACACCAGCGCCGACAGCGCCTCCGGCAGCCGGGAGGCCGCCAGCGGGCCGGGCCTCAGGTCGTCGAGGGAGCGGCGGACCTCCTTCGCGCTCTCCCTGGCCAGGGCCCGGGCTATGGCCAGGCGGCGGCGTACCGCGTCGGGGTCGGAGGCGACCTCGTCAGCGGCTTCGAGCTGGGTGACGATGCCCGCCAGCCCCTGGGCGACGGTGTCGTGGATCTCGCGGGCCAGCCGGCCGCGCTCGCCGGCGACGCCGGTCTGGCGGGCGGCGGCCAGCAGCTCGCCCTGCAGGGCGGCGTTCTCCTCGGCGAGCCGCGCCAGGCGCGCGTTGGCCTCCTCCAGCGCCCGGTTCGCCGCGCGCCGCCGTCCCACCTCGGCCTCCATCGCGCGGATGATCCAGCCGATGAACGCCGCCAGCGCCACCGACGCCAGCACCCCCGGCACCCTGGGCCAGACGTCCACCGGCCAGGACAGCGCGAACGGGTCGCCCAGCACCAGCAGCCCGCCCGCGGCCACGCCGAGATAGGCGTAACGGCCGGGCAGGGCCACGAACGCCATCGGGAAGCAGGCGACGACCAGCAGCGCGTACGCCGGGTGACGGGTCGACAGCACCCACGAGAGCGCCAGCAGTCCCGCGAAGTACACCGCCATCGGCGCCAGCGCCCGCTCCGGCCATTGCGGATGGGCCATCACCATCCAGCCGTGCCACAGCCCGGCGGCCACGGCCAGCGCCACGGTGACGGCGCGGCCGGACGGCGGGGCCGCGGAGTCGGCCACGGCGATCAGCGTCGCCACGGCCAGCACGGCCAGCGGCACGGCGTGCCAGCGCCGGTCCCAGTCGCGTACCCGCACCACCCAGACCTCGCTCTCACCTGCGGGGGTAGGCCAGGCGGCGCAGCAGCACCTCGGCGGGCCCGCGCGCCCCGGCCCGGCGCATCACCTCGGCCGCCACCACGGTGCCCGCCCAGACGAGCAGCGCCAGCGCCACCGTGGCGGCCGATCCCAGCCATCCGCCGAGCCCACCCGCATAGGGGGACAGAAGCGCCACGAACCCCACTGACTGTAGTAGATAGCAGGTCAGCGAGCGCTGACCGCAGGCCGCGAGCGCGGTCACGACGGGCCCTCGCCGCCGCCCGATGCGGTCGGCCAGTACGCCGATCAGCGCCGCGTACCCCAGCCCGCCCGCGATCCCCGTCACCACGTGCACCGCGTTCAGCGCCATGATCACCACCGGGTCGTGCACGGTCAGGACCCCCGCGGCGATCAGCCCCACCGGCAGCCCACCGGCCGCGCCGGCCAGCGGCCCCCACAGCGCCGCCCGCCGCAGCCGGTCCGGCGAGGACAGCAGCGCGCGGCGCCCCGCCCACACGCCGACCAGGGCCGCGGTGCCCACCCCCAGCATGCCGAGGGGGCCCGTCACCCACTCGACCGGCCGCAGCGCCAGCGCCGTCAGCGGGTCCTCGACGGCGAACGACCAGAAGTACGACCGCTCCGCCGCGCCGTCCGGCGTGCTGAAGACCAGAGCCGACGCCAGCGCCACCGGAACCAGCCAGCAGGCGGCCAGGACGAGCAGCGTCCGGTCACGCACCCGTAGCAACCGGACCAGGACCAGGCCGACCAGCCCGTACACGCCGAGCACGTCCCCGGAGAACAGCAGCGTCGCGTGGACCGCGCCGAACGCCAGCAGCCACCAGCTGCGCCGCCTGAGCACGCGCCGCCCTTCGGCGTCGTCGCGGCGCCGGTTCCAGATCTGCACCATGCCGTAGCCGAACAGGGCTGCGAACATCGGGTACGCCCGCGCGTCCACGACCGTCATGCTCACCGCCGAGGCCAGCCGGTCGAGCCAGCCGTGCTCGACGATGTGCTGCCTGATGCCGTACGGGCGCCCGTACAGGTAGATGGCCGAGTTGGCCACCGCGATCAGCGCCAGCATGATTCCCCTGGCCAGGTCGGGGGCGAGTTGCCGCGCCCCCTGCCCCACCGGGCTCAACCGTTCGACCGCGACCACGTCGCCTCCCCTTCGTCACCGGATCTCGCACCCGAGTGTGGGGCCGGGGGCGGGGCCGGCGAATCGTGCGGCGGGGCGCGATCCGGCGGCGAACGGGCGATGCCCGGCATCCTCCGTTCGGAGGATGCCTGCGGCGTCGCGCCTGCACGTCACGCGCGGGTGACCACGGCGGCGAGCTCGCCCCGGGAGGCGACGCCCAGCTTGGGATAGGCCTTGTACAGGTGGTAGCCGACCGTGCGAGGGCTCAGGAAGAGCTGGGCGGCGATGTCCTTGTTGGACAGCCCGCGCGCGGCGAGCTGGACGATCTGCCGCTCCTGCGGCGTCAGGCCGGCGGCCCGGTCCGGGGCGGGCGCGTCGGCGAGCCCGCCCGCGGCCTGGAGCTCGCCCCTGGCCCGGCCTGCCCACGGGACGGCGCCCAGGCGTTCGAAGGACTCCAGGGCCTCGCGCAGCTGACCGGCCGCGACGCCGCGGCGGCGCGCCCTGCGCAGCCACTCCCCGTACAACAGCCTGGTGCGCGCCTGCTCGAAGGCCGGTCCGCCCGCCTCCAGCGCCGCCAGGTAGTGCGCCTCGGCGTCGTCCCCGGCGAGCAGGGCCAGGCAGCGCTCGACGAGGTGGCGCTGGTCGAGACGGAGGTAGCGGGCCAGGGCAGGCCGGGCGCGGTCCGGCTCACCGCTGCGCACGGCGGCCTCCACCAGGTCGGGCACGCACCGGATGGCCGACACGTGATACCAGCCCGGCCCGTCGGCGAGGGCTTCGAGCCGGCCGAGTGCCGCCTCCGCCCGGCCCTGGCCCAGGTCCAGCAGCGCCCGGGCCCAGTCGGCCCACATGGCGCCCTGCATGGGGACGGCCGGGCTGCGCGCCACGTCGGCGGTGAGCCCGCGGTGGCCGTCCTCGTCGCCCTCGATCGCGGCCAGGTAGGCGAGCAGGCCCGTGTTCAGGGCGGCCCACTGGTGCTGGCCGGTGTTCTCGGCCAGGCGCAGGGCGGTGGTCGCGGCGGCGCCCGCCGCGTGGAGGCGTCCCCCGTGGAAGAGCTCGGCCTGCGCCTGGAAGTAGAGCACCATCGGCAGCACGCCGATGCTGCCCTCGGCGTGGCAGCGGGCGACCAGGCGGGTGGACATGCGCAGGGCGGCGGCGTCCTGCCCGGCGATGAGCGGCGTGCCGCAGACCATCGCCGCCAGCCCCGGCGGGTAACCGGCCAGGGCGTGCTCGGCCTCGGCCACGACCTGCTCCAGCGCGCTCGGCCCGGCCGGGTCGGCACCCGACAGCCGGGCGAAGGCGGCCGACTCCAGGCGGGCCAGGGCGGCGACGGGCTCGTCGAGGAGGCCCTGCGACAGAACCTCCGCCAGGCGGACGGACACCTCCGACAGCTGGGCCTCGCCGGCGTACCAGGCGGTCTGGTAGGCCCGGACCAGCAGCGCCGGGTCCAGCTCCGCGGCCTCGGTCATCAGGCGGTGCGCCTCGGCGTACCGGCCTCGCCCGAAGTGGGCGGTGGCCTGCGTGTGGATGACGCGTGAGCGCAGCGCCCGGTCGGCGGTCAGCGCTCCGGCCTCGCCGGCCAGCTCCTGGGCCCGGTCGAGGTCGCCCGCCTCGATGGCGGACTCGGCGGCCAGGGTGAGCCGCCGGGCGCGGGTCTCGTCGCCGTGGCCGGTCAGGGCGGCGGCGCGCTGGTAGGCGGTGGCCGCGGCGGCGTACCCGTGCCTGAGCGCGGCGCGCCGGGCGGTGCGTTCGAGCTCGGCCGCCACCTGCTCGTCGGGGCCGACGGTGGCGGCGGCCAGGTGCCAGGCCCGCCGGTCGGCGTGGTGGTCGCCGGTCAGCGTCTCGGCGAGCGCGGCGTGCACGGCCAGCCGGGAGCTGATCGGGGCCCGCTGGTAGACGGCCTCGCGGATCAGCGGGTGGCGGAAGCGCACGTGCTGCCCGTTGGTGGTCACGAGCCCCTCGGTCTCGGCGGGACGCAGGTCGGCGGCGGTCACGCCGAGCAACGTGGCCGCGGCGAGCACCTCGTCCAGCCCCTCTCCCGCGGCGGCCACCAGCAGCAGGGTCCGGGTCGCCGCCGGCAGGTGGTCCACCTGGCTGTGGAAGGCCGCCTGGAGCCGGCTGCTCAGCGGGAGCCCGCCGGGCCCGTGGGGGTCCTGGCGCAGAGCGGCGGGCAGCTCGATGAGGGCCAGCGGGTTGCCCTGCGCCTCGGCCAGCACCCGGTAGCGCTGGCCCGGCGTCAGGTCGCTCCCCTTCAGCAGGGCCGCGGCGGCCGTGGAGGGCAGCCCGGTCAGCGTGAGCTCGGGCAGCCCGTGCGCGTCCTCCTCGTCGCGGGTGGCCATGACCAGGGCCAGGCCCTCGGCGTCCAGCCGCCTGGCGGCGAAGGCCAGCGCGGCACGGGAGCCGGGGTCCAGCCACTGCGCGTCGTCGATGAGGCACAGCACGGGCCCGTCCTCGGCCACCTCGGCCAGCAGCGACAGCACGGCGAGGCCGACGAGGAGGGCGTCGGCGCCCTGCCCCTCCGTCAGGCCGAGCGCCGTCTCCAGCGCGCGTCGCTGCGGCGGCGGCAGCTTGCCGGTGCGGTCCAGCGCCGGACGGAGCAGCAGGTGCAGTCCCGCGTACGCCAGCTCGCTCTCGGACGGCACGCCGCTGCGCCGGATGACCTGGATGCCGTCGGCGCGTCCTGCGGCGTGGTCGAGCAGGGCGGTCTTGCCGATTCCCGGCTCGCCCTTGATCACCAGGGCGCCGCTGCGTCCTGACCGCACGGTGGCGAGAAGCTCGTCGATGACGGATGCCTCGGTTTCTCGCCCGTACAGCATGGTCTCCCTTTACTGAGACAAGTACCTAATCGCGACAGATGCCCATTATGTGCGGTTTCCCTAGCGTTCTCGTCATGAAGAACATCGACGAGACCATCGCCCGCTACCTCGCCACCTGGAACGAGACCGACGCCGCCGCCCGCCGCGCGGCCATCGACGAGCTGTGGACCCCGGACGGCGTCTACACCGACCCGATGGCGGTCGCCGCGGGCACCGACGCGATCGACGCCACCATCGCGGCGGTCCAGGAGCAGTTCCCCGGCTTCACCTTCACCCTGGCGGGGCCGGTGGACGCCCACCACGACATCGCCCGTTTCACCTGGGAGCTCGCGCAGGACGGCGCCGAGGCCCTGGTGGTGGGCTTCGACGTGGCCGTGCTGACCGCCGACGGCCGCATCGACCGCGTGCACGGCTTCCTCGACAAGATCCCCAGCGGGGCCTGAGACCATGAGGAACAGAAGGCGCCATCTGGCCGCCGCCCTGCTGGCCGTCCTGCCGATCGTCGCGCTCGCCTCGCCCGCGCAGGCGCAGCGGACGGACGGTCCCGTGATCGAGGGCCGGGTCAGCCCTCAGGCGAAGATCTTCATCGACCGGCAGACCCGGTTCGGCGCCATGCCCACGGGCGACGGCGCCGAACGGATCAGGATCTACGGTGAGATGTTCGCCGCCGACGCGACCCTCTGGGAGGCCGCCGCCGACCTCATCCACGGCAGGCCCGCCATCGAGCAGGCCATCAAGGGCACGCTCGCGCTGGTGCCGGACTTCGGGTTCACGCCGCGGCGCATCGCGGCCGGCGGCGACACCGTGATGTACGGAGCCCACAACACGATCGTCGTCCACGGCAGGACGATCGAGTACCCCGCCATCTACCGCGTGGTGCTCAACCAGGCCGGCGAGGTCGCGCAGGGACGGCGCTACTACGACCGGTACTCCTGGTTCGCCCCCATCGCCCCCGGTGAGCTGAAGCTGGACAACCTGTTCGGCGGGATCGCCGATCGTGCCGCCGCCGCCCCCGAGGCCGAGGCACAGGTGGACAGCTCGCGTCAGGGTCTGCTCGGCCGGGCCGCCGCCTGGAACAGCAGGAACGCCCAAGCACTGGTCGCGGCCTCGGGCAGGGCGCCGCTGAGCGGCCCCGGCCTGGACGGGCGCAAGCTGTACACGAAGGCCGCCAAGCTCGCCTACGTCGACAGGCTGCTCAGCAGGTTCGAGAACGACCCGGAACGCGGCAACGTCACCGCGCTGCGGCCCGGGCAGGCGATCCACACCCGCGACGCCACGTACCAGGAGTGGTACGGCACCGTACGCAGCCAGGAGCGGGAGATCTCCTACGGGATCATCGAACGCTTCGGCCACCACAAGGGCAAGGTCACCGACTGGAGCCTGACGTTCGACACGCTGCCCCTCATCGCCGACGCGGGCAAGATCGACCAGCTGTACGGCCTGCTGCGCCGCACCTGAGGAATGAGGAAGACCATGGCACTGGACGTACGGGTGGAGAGCGCCTGGGACCTGCACGACCAGGTGGAACGCTGGTCCCGATCGACCGGGATCACCGTGGAGGTGTGGGCGCTGCCTGGCGAGCCGCCGCCCCGCGTCGTCGAGGGGCTCGTCCGTGCCACGATCCTCGACACGCTGGACGCGTTCGCCGAGGACGGATCGGTGCGGTGCGTGGGCCTCGCGCTCACCCTCGGCGCCCGGGGACTGCGCCTGACGATCAGCGGCGACGGCTCCGGCCTGCCGCGGGAAGGGCTCGCCGGACGCCTGCGCGTCAGGCGGGCCGGGTTCGCGGGGCTGGGCGGCGGGCTGTCGACGAACGCGGTGCCCGGCGGCGGCGTCACCGTCAGCGCCGCGCTGCCCGCACACGCAGCGCGGCGCCATCAGCGCTTGAGGTAGGCCAGGACAGCCAGGACGCGGCGGTTGTCGTCCGTCGAGGGGGCGATCCGCAGCTTGCCGAAGATGCTCGCGGTGTGTTTGGCGACCGCGCTCTCGCTGAAGTGCAGGGCCGCCGCGATGGCGACGTTGGACCTGCCCTCGGCCATCATCTCGAGCACGTCCAGCTCACGCGGCGTCAAGCTGCCGATCATCCCGCGGGCCTGGCTGCGGGACAGCAGCTTGGCGATGACCTGCGGGTCCATCACCGTGCCGCCCGCCGCGACCCGGCGGACGGCGTCGACGAACTGCTCGGTGTTGGTGACCCGGTCCTTGAGCAGGTAGCCGACGGCGCCGTCCCCGGCCGCCAGCAGCTCGTTGGCGTACAGCTGGTCGACGTACTGGGAGAGCACCAGGATCGGCAGTCCAGGACGGCGGCGGCGGGCCTCGATCGCGGCCCGCAGCCCCTCGTCGGTATAGGTGGGCGGCAGCCGGACGTCCACGACGGCGACGTCCGGCTCGTCCTGGAGCAGCGCGCGCAGCAGCGACGGCCCGTTGTCGACCGAGGCCACCACCTCGCAGCCGTGTTCGCGCAGGGTCCTGGTCAGCCCGTCCCTCAGCAGGAAGAGGTCTTCGGCGAGGACAACACGCACGGAATCTCCAAGATCGCAGTGGTCGGCCCGCCTGGCGGGCTGTGCAGGGTGAGAACGCCGTCGAACGTCTCCAGCCGCCGCTGGAGGCCGCGCAGCCCGGTCCCCTTCGCCGGGTCGGCGCCGCCGCGCCCGTCGTCGGTGACGCTGACGCGCAGCGTCCGCCCGTCGTGGTCGAGGACGATGCCGACCTCCCGCGCGCCGGCGTGCTTGGCCGCGTTGGCGAGGGTCTCGCCGACCGCGAAGTAGGCGGCCGACTCGACCGGCGCGGGCAGGCGGCCCGACAGCCGTACGTCGACGTGGACGTCGAGGAAGCTGTCGAGCGCGAGCGACCTGACGGCGTCGCCGAGGCCCCGGTCGGCGAGGACCGGCGGGTTGATGCCGTGCACGAGCGTGCGCAGGTCCTCCAGCGCCCGCGCGGTGGTCTCGCCCACCTCGGCCAGCAGCCTGCGGGCGGCCGCCGGGTCGCTGTCCAGGACCCGGGTGGCGCTGTCCAGGGTCATGCCGAGCGCGACGAGCCTGGCCTGGGCGCCGTCGTGCAGATCGCGTTCGATGCGCCTCAGCTCGGCCGCCTGCACGTCGAGCGCCTGCGCCCGGGTGTCGGTCAGGTGGGCGATCCGCCTGGTCAGCTCCGTACGGCGCGGCACGGACAGCAGGAGCCGGGTCCAGCGGCCGTGCAGGCTCAGGATCCGCGGCGCCATCACGACCCCGGCGACCAGGAAGCCCACGCCCAGCGCGAGGGCCGCCAGCATGGTCGGCGTGCTGTGGACCGGGACGAACGCGTACCAGTTGCCGTCGCCGAGGTGCCGCCACACGAAGGGCTGCACCAGCGTGCCGAACGCGCCGTACCAGAGGAACATGAGCGGGATCGCGACGAGGACTCCCCCGGCCCACGGCTCCAGCCAGGCCCAGGCCAGATCCCGCCAGAAGCCCTCGTCGGCGAGGATCGCGCCCGCTCTCCTGCGCCGGCTCCACGAGGGGTCACCGGCGAACGGCTCGGGCGCGCTGATCCGCACCCCCGTCCACCGGGCGGCGCGGGCGCGCGAGCGGTCCGACAGGCGCCGCAGCGCCGTCGCGGCAGGGACGAGCAGCCGGAAACCGGCGCCCACGGGGAGGAGCAGGAGGGCCAGGACGACGAGCGACCCGACGGCGGACACCGCCACCGCGAGCAGTCCCGCCAGCTGGCAGCGCCCCACAGCGGCCAGCGCCCCCTTCGCTCTCATCGGTCGTGGATTCTAACGGGCGCGTTCCACACCCACAGCAGCGCCGCCAGCGCGCACGACGTGCCGAACATCACCATCGGCACGACCGCCCCGCTCTCCTCGTCCATGAACAGCAGCAGGCCGAGGTTGATCAGCGTGTGGAAGCCGCCGGTCAGCAGCAGCCGGTGCGAGCGCACCCGCTCCAGCGCCAGCCCCATCACGACCGACATCGACACCGTCGCCAGCAGGAACGCCGCCGCGTGCGCCGGCGGCCTGCCGAACACCGGCACATGCCACACCCCCCACAGCACCCCCACCGCGATCGACGCCGTCAGCGGGCCGAACCGGCGGCGCAGCAGCGGTTGCAGCAGGCAGCGCCAGCCGATCTCCTCGCCGCACGCGCCCACCAGCTGCGCGACCACGATCAGCGCGAACGGACTGCCCAGCGTCCCCGGCCCGGTGAACCCGGCGTCGCCGGTGAGCAGGCCGTACCCGCCGACGCAGAGCGCGACGATCACCGGAGCCGTGGCGAGCAGCAGCAGCCCGTGACGGCCCACCCCGCCGGCCTCCTGGCTCACCGCGCCGGACAGGGCCCGCCGGGTGAGGCTCGGCCACCACAGGGCGACGGCCCCGACCGCGAGGGCCGGCCCGAACTGGGTCAGCTGGATCACCTCGGCGGGGATCGGCGTGAAAGCCTGCGCCGCGCCCAGCAGGCCGGACGCCACGAAGGCGACGGCGAGGAACACCCCCACGGGCGCCAGGACGCGAGAGGTCGTCGGTGTCTGTGTCTTCAGCATGGGACCGACGATTCCGTCCGGCCGCGCTGCGATCACTGCACCTGGCAACCTGACGGGGGTGGATCCAGGTCCACCCCCGCCGGGATCTCCCTCAGGGTGCGCCGCCGGGGACTCCCGCCCCGGACCCCACGGTGACCCTCAAGACAGGCAGCCGCCGGCCGGGAGCGACCTCTCGCTCCCCGACGCGCTCGGCCCCCATCCGCAGGTAGAACGTTTCGGCGTGCGGGTCGGACTCAAGGGTGAGGGTCTGGAAGCCGGCGCCGCGCGCGGACTCGACGGCGTGCTCCCAGAGTCTGCGCCCCAGCCCGGTGCCGATGGCCTCCGGCTCGATGAAGAGATCCGCGAGCTCGCCGTGCGGAGGCTCGCCGGCGAGGTGGTAGTAGCCTGCCGGCACACCGTCCCGCTCCGCGACGACGACCCGATCGGCACGAATGGTGGCGGAGCTTATCGACAGCAGCTCCGCCCAGCCGTCGAGCATCTCCTGCGGGTAACCCCAGTACGCCTTGGAACGCCGGGTGAGCGCGGTGAGCGCGTCCGCCTCGTCCGGTTCGGCGGCTCGTACAACGATGTCGTTCACCGCCGTAGTATCGCTCGCACGAACACGCGGAAGGCGTACGGTCGGGAGATCTGCCCGTGACAGGGAAGGTGGCGAGATCGTGGGCGACGGACAGCGGACGGCCGGCCACTGCCGGCGACGGTCAGGCCGGGCGCGGCTTCGCCGGGCCGGGTGAGGGCTCATGTTCCCGGTGAAGCTCTCCTCCCCCCGGCTGGGGATGCGCGAGTTCGAGCCCGGCGACGTCGACCCGCTGCTCGCCATCTACGGCGACCCGCTGGTGGCCGAGCACATGTCGTTCGAGCCGCGCGACCGCGACCAGGTCACCGGCATCGTCGACCGCGCGATGAAGGCCGCCCGCCGGCCGGAGCGCAACGAGTACTCCCTCGCCGGCGTCCTTCCGGGCGGGGAGCTGGTCGCCCATCTGCGGCTGGCCGTCGACATCGGCCACCCGCTCCAGTCCAGCGGCCAGATCGGGTTCGCGTTCCGCGCGGACCAGTGGGGGCGCGGGCTCGGCGGCCACGGCATCCAGCTCCTGCTGCGGCTGGGCTTCGAGCACCTGGGCCTGCACCGGATCTGGGGCGCCCGCTCCCCCGTCAACGAGCGGTCGGCCCGGGTCATGGCCCAGGAGGGGATGGTCGAGGAAGGCACCATCCGCGGGCACCTGAAGCTCGCCGGCGGCTGGCGCGACTCCGTCGTCCACTCGATCCTGCGACCGGAGTGGGACGGGCAGGACGAGGAGTGACGCGGGACGGCCGGGATCAGACAGGCCGCATGGGGACGAACGTCAGTGGGGATCGCTCAGGTGCGTGTACCACGGGCCCCACACGCGCAAGGTGTCGCCCGGCCTCCTGTCAGGACTCCACATGTACGCGCGGTGGGCGCCGCTGAGGGAGAAGACGACCACGTCGCCGTCCCAGTAGATCGCGTCGAAGGTCAGGCCGCCGATGGTCCGGCGCCCCAGCACCTCGTCCTTGCCCAGCGCGCGGGCGACGGCCTCCATCTGCGGAGCCGCGTCAGCGAACCGATCGTCCTGGCCGGGCTTGAGCCAGAAGAGCCCCACGAGGAGAAGCACGCCGGCCAGGAGTATCGCTGCCCAGCGTAAGCCCGGGCCGTTGGTGATCGTTCGTCCCATGCGAGCATCTTCACACACGTATGTGCAGGACTCATGAAGATCACGATGCCACGCGGTTCCACGCCCCGACCTGCACTGTTCACTCCCGCTGAAGGTGATCTTCCGGCATTCCTCGTTGTTCCGGGGCCTGACCGTACTTGATCCTCGAAGCAAGCGATGGACGTCCCCCTTCCGGCGACGGCCTCGCCGGGCCACCACGGGACCCGGATCAGCGTTCTCAAGAAAGAAACTCGCCATGAGCAACGACGGAACCACGTACCAGGGATTCACGGCCGAGGAACGGGCCGCGATGAAAGAGCACGCCCAGGACCAGAAGAAGGCCGCACGCCGTGCCTCCCGCGCCGACAAGGCCGCGCAGGACCGGGACGACGTACTCGCGAAGATCGCCGAAATGCAGGAGCCGGATCGCGTCATGGCCGAACGCGTCCATGCCGTCATCACCGCCGGCGCCCCCGAGCTCGCGCCGAAGCTCTGGTACGGGATGCCCGCGTACGCGCTGGACGGCAAGATCGTCTGCCATTTCCAGAGCGCGGCCAAGTTCAAGACGCGCTACGCCACGCTCGGGTTCAGCGACCGGGCGAACCTGGACGACGACACGATGTGGCCGGTCGGATTCGCCCTGACCGAGGTGACGGCCCAGGTCGAGGCCCAGATCGCCGCACTTGTGAAGCACGCGGTGAGCTGACCCGCGCCCGGCGGCCCCCCGCCCCTCAGCGGCCGGCCGACGCCCGCGACCTGAACCGCTTCTACCAGGCGCTGTTCGGCGGCCGGCTGCTCAGCCAGGGGATGCTGACCCAGATGCGCACCGGCGTCGCCACGCCCCAGGCTCCGGTCTTCCCCCGGTACGGGCTCGGGCTGGAGTCGATCGGTCTCAGCTGTGGCGAGATGTGGGGCGCGACCGGCTCCATCCCCAGCTACGAGACGCTCAGTTTCGCCGACGCCACGGGCGAACGCCGGATGACGCTGTCGGTCAACGTGCAGCGCAACGATCCAGGGGCGGTGCGCATGCTGCTGGGCGCCATCGACGCGCTCAACCGCTACTTCTGCGGCGAGCCGTACCGGCTGCCGGCCGGCGCCGAAGCCGCGCAGCTCCGACGGCCCTGACCTGCGGGTTCGACACCAAGGGCGAACCGCTGTGCCGAGCGAGGACTCCGGTCACCTGGTGCCGGCCCGGCTCATCCGGGGAACGCTAGCCGGGATTCAGCACCTCGTCGTCCGCGTGCGCGCCGAACTCGGCGACCCGCACCTCCGCGATGTGCTCGTACCGGCTGATCCGGTCGGTCCACTCCGCGTCGACGCCGAACGCCACCTGCGCGAAGCCCACCCGCCTGACGGCGTCGGCCAGGCCCGGATCGCCAGGGGCCAGCAGCCGTACCGGCGCGTCAAGCGCCACGGTGTGCGGCGGCACGAAGTACTCGTCCGGCAGAACGGTGCGCGCATGGACGAGCGCGCCGACGGCGACCACCGAGCCGGCCCCCAACCGTGCGCACTGCAGGACCGTCGCCGCGGTCGCCACGTAGGCGCACCTGCCGACCTCGCAGCCCAGCAGCGTGGCATGCGGCCCCACGAAGACGTGGTCGCCGACCAGCACCGGCTGATCGCCGGCGACCGCGGACCCGCGCAGCACCGTGTTCTCGCAGATCACCGCCGCCTCCCCGACCTCGATCCGGGACCCCTCGGCATCGAGCACCGCACCGTACATCACCCGCGCCCTCGGCCCCACGCGGACATCGCCGACCAGCGTGGCCGTCGGGGCGACGTACGCGGTGGGATGGACCTGCGGTTCATGCCCGCGGTGCCGGATGCGGATTCCCCGTGCTTCAGCGATCACGAGCGGATCCTCGCCGAACCGCCCGCGCGCATGCTGGCGGATTTCAGACATCGCGTACGCCGAGATCGGCTGACGCGGCACCGGTCACCCGCCTACTTGACGACCCTGCCTGTGGTCTTCTCCCCGTCCACGGATATGGCCAGGCAGTACATGGTCCTGTTGAGGGGCCAGCCGGCTGCCGTCGGGCCGATCCCCAGCAACGCGACCGCATCGCGTTTGCCGTCCTTGATGCGCATCCGGGGCAGGCATCCGTTCTCCGCGAGGCGTCGCATGTCCGCCCCCGGGTACGGCCCGTCGGGCAGCACGTAGGTGGTGGCGAACTCCGCCATGTGCGGCTCGGCGCACGGCACGACGGTCACCTCGTAGGTCTCGGGTATGGGGTCGATGCAGTCGCCGGGCCGTAACTCGCTGACGTCATAGCGCTCTGCGCCGGCGGGCAGCTCCGACACGGCCGTCGGCGACGGCAGCACGGAGGCGGACACGGATGCCGGGGCAGCGGCGGAGGGTGGAGCCGAGGCTGAGGTGCAGGCGGTGAGCGGGACGAGCAGGCAGGCCGCCACCACGGATGGCCGGATCATGAGC
The DNA here is from genome assembly GCF_040639085.1 of Nonomuraea sp. NPDC023979. Taxonomy (NCBI): domain Bacteria; kingdom Bacillati; phylum Actinomycetota; class Actinomycetes; order Streptosporangiales; family Streptosporangiaceae; genus Nonomuraea; species Nonomuraea sp. NPDC023979. The sequence goes on along the minus strand of NZ_JBEZZG010000035.1, from coordinate 79,674 downwards.
CCTAAGAATGGCATCACCGCAAGCCGTTGCCTACGGCAGAGCAGGCGAAGCCCACCTGCTCCGGGCAACGCCAGGCCCCAGCGCCGACGACCGGACCAAGCACTGCTGACCCCAACCACCCCGGCACGCTGGTACGCCGTGCGTCGCTCACGACGGGCTGAGCAGCAAGGTGCATCTTGTGGCCGACTGTCCGCTGCCGACCACCGGCCTTCGTCTGGCCCCGGGCCGAGCCGCAGACAGCCCGCAGTTCCGCGCCGTGCTGGAGCACGTCGTGCTCTGCCTGCCCGTCGGCCGTCCGCGCACCGTGGCGGCGGTCGGCCGGTGGGTCATGATGCCGAGCCCTACAAAGCAGCACAGCACGGCGGAACGGTGCATCAACCGGATGAAGGAATGGATCGGACTGAAGACCCGAACTTCGCACAAGCTCTAATACGGCAGGACGAAACGGGTGTGCGCCAGTCGTAGCCAGTACCGGTCGAGATGGACGCCGGTGATGCGCTGGGCGAGCTGGAATCCGGTGGAGATCATTTCTTCGATCGGAAAGTCGCCGTCCTCGTTCCAGACATCCGGCATGCTCAGGCCGGCCGCGTGCTCGTCGAAGTGCGGCAGCGCTTCGTGCAGCGGCACGGAAACGGCGACGTCGCCGTCCACCGCGTACTGGAGGCGGTGGTTCGCGTTGATGTTCCAGCCGATGGACAGGGCTCGCCCGCCGCCGGCGGAAAGCCTCGCGAGGAGGTCTCCGCCGGCGATGTCGCCACCCTGCACCTGGAACGACACCGTCCAGGAGTCGTCGTCAACCTCGCCGATCAGGACGACGCCCGCTCCATCGCGCCAGTGCGGGTCCTCGTCTATGCCGCCGGTGATTTCGGAGAGCGAGACGACGGCGCCGTCGTCTGGGTTCACGCCTATCCTCGCGGCGGTTTCCTCAAGGTCCAGCCCCTCGGCCCAAACCGTGTAGAAGCTGGTACGGACATTCAGCCACTGCTCATGCAGCAGGTCGTACATGTGGGTTGGCGACTGGTCCATGGGGTTCCGTTCCGACCTGCGCTGACGTGGGGTGGAGCCGTCCCCCCGGCCTCAGGGCGCAGGCCGGACGGCATCCCAGGTCAGCATGTCATTCCCGGCGAAGACGAGTTGTCAGCGGAAGTCGGAGATGCGCAGCACTGCCAGCATGTCCGCCGCCCGGGAGCCGCCGGTCGAGAAGGAGGCTTCCGCGCCGACCCAGCCGCGGAAGGCTCCCGTGTCGTCGATGATCTGCATGAGCGGTTTGACGTGGGAGTTGCCGGTGTAGCAGAACTCACCGCGCTCCATCGCCAGACAGGTGCACCAGTGCCACAGCGTGTCGCGGCGGTCGGACTTGGAGATCGTCGTGAGGTAGTACTGGATGGAGCTGATGTTGGAGCGGGTCCCGCCGCCGTACTTGGGGCAGCCGCCCGACTTCTGGCACGCGCCACGCGAGGACGGCTGCAGGTAGGTCAGGCACGAGGTGGTCGAGGCGCAGGCGCGGAAGGCGGAGTGGCCGAACGGCTGATTGCCGGAGGCGACAAGCTTGCCGCCCGCCCAGCTCGTCAGGTCCTGCCTGAGCGAGCGGGGGAACGCCTTGACCGAACTCATCGCGCGCCGGGTGCTGAAGGCGGCGTTGCTGCCGTAGCCGTACCCGTGCGTTGCCAGCGTGCTCCGCTTGAGGTCCAGACGGGCCAGCTTGCCGTCAGGTGAGGACCGTACGTACCACTGCTCCGTCCAGGTCTGGGCGATCTTCCACCGGATGGTGAGCACGCCGCCCGCCACGGTGTACGTCCCGGTACGGCTCTCCCCGGGGGCGCCGGTGAACCCCCCGGCGGTGAGCACCTCGCAGCCGCGGGGCCGTGATGCGACACCGCCCTTCTTGGTGGTGCAGCTCGGATCGGGGACGGTGCCGGTGCGCTGCCTGGCCTTGGGATGCCGCTGCCACCACAGGTACATGGCGGCCTTCACCGTGCCGTTCGCGGCGAAGCGATAGTTGCCCAGGCGTACCCAGTTCTGCTGGGAGGCGGCCTTCAGATGACCCTGTGAGACGACGAAGGTGGTCCTGCCGCCCGGCAGGGGCGAGGCGGACACCGCAGCGGTGGCCGGCTGGGCGGGCAGGACGGTGATGGCGAGCACGAAGGAGAGGATTGCCGCTGCGGTACGCATGAGAAGTCTCCGGGAGGCTTGCGAGCGGGGCGATCGTCAATGGGTCACCGTATTCGGTCCGCACCGGATATGTCTTCGAAACCGCGGCCATGCCCACGGGCAGCGGCGCCGGCACATCCGAGCCGTTTCGCGAAGGCGAAGGTGCGGGGCCCCTGCGATGACGTCACAGGCGAATGCAATGGCGATAGCGACTACCTACGCCGGGTGGCGCTTGACACGGCGAGCCGGCCTGCCCGGTTCCTTCAATGCTTGCTCTCTGGCCCATGCCCGCATTCGATCGGACTTGTTCAGCGGTTCGCTGTCCGCCATCTCCCGGTACCTCGCGGTGGCATCAGGACCGGCGTCGACAGGCCAGATGGTGATCAGGTAAGCCTCTGGGCAGACCTGCCTATAGGCCTTGTTGTTGACGCTTCTGCCGTTCGTGTGGACCCTCATGCGATAGCGGCCTGGTCCTTGCGGAGTGAGGTTGGGAAACTGTGAAGGAGGCTCACCCATCAACCCGCACAGCACCGTCTCACCGGTCAACGTGATGAGGTCGAACTCCGTGCCGTCCTCCCAGGCGTCGGGCTGGGGCATGGGAGGAGGTCCGGTCGCGAGCTGGATCGTCACGTCGAGAAACCCCGTGTGCACCCCTGTCCGGATCACTGCGATTCCCGGTCGGCTGGAGGCCAGCTGGTCGAATGCATGGTCTGGATGTCCTCTTTCGGAGTCGCGGTCACCCACCATGAGCGTGTGGTAGGAGACGAACACCCTCTCCGCTCGTTCTGTGCGCACGATCTCAGCCATGGACGTGATCGTAAGGCGGACATGTTCTCCATCCATTTGCACGCAAGCCATCCCATGCTCTTGCTGTAGCGCTTCGGATCTTTCGCGAATTTCGGAGGCGTGTCCGATTCAGACGCGTGGCTGGCTCACCCGATAGCCTCGATCAGCATGGACAGAGTTGCGCGATACGGGAAGTTCGTGGCTCAGGCCGGGCGAGGTCAGGAGCTGAGTGAGCTCTTGCTGAGCGCCGCAGGCGAGTTGGAGAACGAGCCCGGATGCGAGCTTTACCTGGTCAACCGGCAGACCGATGCTCCCGACACGATCTGGGTGACCGAGCTCTGGCGCAGCAAAGCCGACCTCGAAGCCGCTCTCAGGCAGGTGGCGGGCAGCCAGGAGGCTTCCGCCGCACTGCAACTCGTTCACTCGGCCGAATCGATTGAGCTGGATCTGCTGGGAGGCGCGGGTCTGACCTCGATGGGTGCCGCACCTTCCTGACGATGGTCATCTCACGCTGCGCAGAGTCGCTGTCGGCGGAGGAGCGGCAGGAATCTCGGGCTCCGGCAGGCGCAGGTCATGCGGCGCTCGGGCGCATCAGCCATGCGGCGGCGGCGAGAGTGAGCGCCCAGCCGATCACTTCGATGAGCAGGTGATCCGTTGCGCTGGGAACGGACTGCAGCACGTACACCCGGACGCTGTTGATCGCGCCGTGCGTCAGGACCGCGGGCCAGACGCTCCCCGACCGCCGGCGCAGCGCGAGCAACAGCGGCGCCCACGGCAGCATGCCCGCGAAGTAGATGACGATGTCCCAGGTCGGTCGATCTCCGATGACGGCGAGGACCGGCAGGTGCCAGACGATCCAGACCAGACCGCTGACAAGGGCCAGCGGCCAGAATCCCCATGACGCGGCGCGCGTCGCCAGCCAGCCGCGCCAGCCGAACTCCTCGCCGATGGCGAAGACCGACTGCATGAGGAAGACCGGGACGAGCCACATGGTCGCCGCGAGGATCTGGTCAAGCGGGTTGAGCTGCCAGATCCCCGATGCCAGGGCGATGGCGGTCTGCATCGCGGCGATCGCGGCGATGAGGAGGATTCCGATGCCGGCCCACTTGGGTGTGCCGCGCCATCTGGTGGCGAACGTCTTCCGGAACGTTCCGGGTCGCCGGGCGAGCCACATGATGATCGCTGCGAGCAGCGGGGTCAGTTGCAGGATCGGAGTGATCAGGTTGTTGGCGTCCGCCGGGACGAGCCGGAAGACCATCGGGATGGACAGTGCGAAACACAGCAGGACGGCGATCGCGAAGAACCATGTGACATCGGAAATCGCCGATCCGGCAGAACGGGAGCGCGTGGGGGACGCGGTCATGATGATCTCGTTTCGTGCGCGCGAGCGTGCGGTGATCTTGTACGCGGTACCGAACCTAGGCCGGGGCGTCACCTGCGGACATCACCCCGGGGGGTGAGACGGCACCACCCGGCGGGATGGGATCTCAGCCCGGCAGATCGTTGCGGCCCACGAGCCCGTTCTCGTACGCGTGGATCACCGCGTGCACGCGGTCGCGCAGGCCCAGCTTCCGCAGGACGGCCCGGACGTGGGACTTCACCGTGTTCTCGCTCAGCGTCAGCTCCGCGCAGATCTCGCCGTTGGATCTGCCGCGGGCGAGCAAGCCGAAGATCTCGACCTCGCGTGGAGTGAGACCGTCCAGCGCCGCCGTCCGCCGTACCGGCACGTGCCGTACGAGATCCAGGATCGTCGCGGCCACTCCCGGAGCCAGCGCCGACGTGCCGGAGGCGACGTCGCACACGGCCTGGGCCAGGGCGGCGGGCCGGACGTCCTTGGTCAGGTAGCCGCTCGCGCCGGCCCGGATGGCGGCCACGACCAGCGCGTCGTCATCGAACGTCGTCAGCATGAGCACCCGGGTCGCCGGCGCGATCCTGACGATCTCCTCCGTGGCGGCGACCCCGTCCATGCGCGGCATGCGGATGTCCATCAGGACCACGTCGAGGCGGTGCCGCCGGACGACCTCGACGGCGTCGCCGCCGTTCGCGACGTCGTGGGTGACCTCGATGCGCTCGTCGGCCGACAGCACCGTGCGGAGGGAGGCCCGCAGCAACTCCTGATCGTCGACGAGCATGACACGGATCGCGTTCATGCCGCCTTCTTCGTGGGGAGCCGCGCCCGCAGGACCCATCCGTCGTCCCCGTCGTCGATCGACAGGGTGCCCCCCGCGGTACGCACGCGTTCCTCGATCCCCATCAGGCCGGCCCCCTGGCCGCCGGCTCCGCGAAGCGCCTTGCCGCCGTCGTCGCGCACCTCCACCGCCACTTCGGCCGGGGTCCAGTGCAGGCGAACGGTCACCTCCACCGGTGGAACGAGGTGGCGCAGCGCGTTGGTGATGCCCTCTTGCACGGTACGGACCACCGCGACCTCGGCGCTCAGGCTCAACGGCCGCCGCGCGCCCACCTCGTCGAACGTCACCGCATGGAGCGGGCTGGCCGCCGAGGCCACCAGGTCGGGGAGGGCGTCGAGCGAGATCGGCCGGGCACCGGCGCGCGGGCCCAGGGTGGCCAGCATCGCTCGCAGCCCCTGGTGGGCGTCCCTGCCGGTCTCGGCGATGTCGCCGAGTTCGCGGCGGGTCGCCGGATCCGCCGTCGTCACCGCCGCGGCCTCGATCCGCGCGACCATGACGGTGACCGTGTGGGCGATCACGTCGTGCAGGTCGCGGCGGATGCCGGCCCGTTCGTCGGCGACGGCCGCGGCCAGCCGTTCGCTCTCGGCTCTGCGGCCGGCCTCGTGCCTGCGACGTACCAGCAGGGCCGCGAGCCACACGCCGCCGACCACGAGCATCAGCAGCCCGCCCTCGCCCAGACGGGCCGGGAGGTCAGCGGGCAGCCGGGCCCACGCCACCAGCTCGGTGAGGACGATGCCGAGCACGGCGACGGCCAGCGCGGCCGCCGAGGACCTGAACGGGACCCGGGCGGTCAGCAGCCACAACACGAGCGGGAAGCACACGGCCGAGGGCAGCATGACGGGTGACCAGCTCAGGGAAGGCGTCGCGGCCAGCACGAGCATGCCGAGCGCGGCGAGCGCGTACCCGGTCCACGGCCGCCTGGCGGTGGTCAACGCACCCGCGTGAAGGAGTACGGCGGCGACTGCCAGGACCAGGAGCTGCCAGAGGTCCGCGCCGAGCAACCGGACGGCCACCAAGGTGAGCACGGACAGGAGGGCCATGACCACGTGTGCCACGACGGCCAAGGTCGTCGCCTCCCGATGGTTCGTGGTCCTGGTTCGACGTGCCACAGGATAGCGAGCGTGCGATCTGGCACGGTGTCATGGCCGCTGCGACGATCGCGCGGGCCCTGCTCACCCGGCCGGTGGTGATGGTGACGGCCGCCCGGCCTTTTCGGCTCCGGGGGAACATTTGTCCAATCCTGGCGGCCGGCCGCCCGTGCACAGTCTCCCCATGAGTGAATACGACACTGAGCACCCGCATGGCATGCACGTGGTCCATGACGGCCCGCGGCAGGCGCCGCCGTTGCTGCTCATCCACGGGTCGGGGGCCTCGGGCGGTTTCTGGGGTCCGGTGGTCCCGGCGCTGGCCGGCCACCATCACGTCATCCGGGTCGACCTGCCGGGTTGCGGCCAGTCCCCGCCCGCGCCGTCGTATGACGTGCCCGCCCAGGCGGGTGAGGTGGCGGCGCTGCTGGACCGCCTTGGGCTCCGTCACGTGGCCGTGGCCGGGCACTCCAGCGGCGGCTACGTCGCCACCGCGCTCGCCGAGCAGCGTCCCGACCTCGTCGGTTCGCTTTCGCTGATCAGTAGCGGCCCGAGCCCGGATGCGCTCCTCCGGCAGCCGTTCGTTCTCCGGGTGCTGCTGGCCCCGCCGTTCGGCCCGCTCATCTGGCCGAGGCGGTCGGACGCGATGATCCGCAAGGGGATCGGCGCGACGGCCGTCCGCCCGGTGGACCTCCCGGACGACGTGGTCGCCGACGTACGGGGCATCACCTACCGCGTGATGCGGACCGTACTGCGCCAGAACACCGCCTACATCGCCGAACGGAGCGTGCCCGAGCGGCTGGCCGCCCTCGACGTCCCCGTACAGGTGATCTTCGGTGCCGCCGACCCCCGCTGGGAGCCGTCGTCGGCGCACCGGTACGACGCGGTGCCGGGCGCCCGGGTCGAGCTGCTGCCAGGCGTCGGGCACCTGCCCATGCTGGAAGCGCCCGAGACGGTCGGCGAACTGCTGCTGAGCTTCACGACGACGAGGCCGCCGACCACCCGTACTGCCTGATGCCCAGGCTTACTCGCCCGGTGCGGCCCTTCAGCGGGCCGCCCCTCGACGGCCGGATGGCCACGGGTTGATCATCTGCCGGCCCTGGCTGACGGGCATGCCCTCAACGGCGCCAGTGGCCTGGCTGGACGAGGCCGGATTCGTAGGCGCAGATGACCGCCTGGATCCGGTCGCGCAGGCCGAGCTTGGACAGCACGTTGCTGACGTGGGTCTTCACCGTGTGCTCGCTGACCACCATGGCCGCGGCCATCTCGGGATTGGACAACCCCTGACCAAGCAGGGCGAGAGTTTCGCGCTCCCTGGTGGTCAGGGTGTCCATCCCCGGTATCGCGATCGGCGGGCGAGCCGCGCGGCGGACCAGGTCGTCGATCAGCTTCCTGGTCACGACGGGCGCCAGCAGTGACTCCCCGGCCATCACGACCCGGACGCCGTGCACGAGGTCGTCGCGCCGCACGTCCTTGAGCAGGAAGCCGCTGGCACCGGCGTGCAGGGCCTCGTAGACGTACTCGTCCTGGTCGAAGACGGTCAGGATGATGACCTTGGTACCGGTTTCGGCGCAGATCGTCCTGGCGGCCTGGATGCCGTCCATGACGGGCATGTGGATGTCGAGCAGGGCGATGTCGGGCGCGTGGGCGCGGACGGCCGCGATGGCCTGGGCGCCGTCGCCGGCCTCGGCCACGACCGTGATGTCCGGCTGAGTGTCCAGGATCAGGGCGAAGCCGCTGCGCATGAGTTCGTGGTCGTCGGCGACCACGACGCGGATCGTCACGAGGCGGCTCCCGTCAGGCGCACCGTGACGGCGAAGCCGCGGCCGTCCGGCCCGGGTCCGAAGGACGCCGACCCGCCGCAGGCCACCGCCCGCTCACGAATGCCGATGAGACCGTGACCCGAGCCGCCGGTGTGTCCGCGGCCGTCGTCAGCGATGCTGATCACGAACGGGTCCTGCCTCCAGTCCAGTTCGACGGCCACCGTGGCCGCCCGGGCGTGCTTGACCGCGTTGGTGAGTGACTCCTGCACGATCCGGTAAGCGGCGGCCTCGGCGTCGGCGGGCAGTGGGCGCGGCGTGCCGTGGACGGTCAGCTTGGTACGCTGCCCGGCCCGGTCCACGCTGTGCACCAGCGCCTCGATCCGGGCCACGGTCGGCGGAGCGCCGGGGGACGACTTGCCGAGCAGTCCCAGCAGGCGGCGGAGCTGGTCCATCGCCTCGCGCCCGGTCTCGGCGATGGCGTCGAAGGCGGCCTCGGCCCGTACCGGGTCGGGACGTACGGCCAGCGGCCCGGCCTCCGCCTGCACCACGATCAGACTGATGGCGTGGCCGAGGACATCGTGCATGTCCCGGGCGATCGCCGCCCGCTCCCGCTCGACCGCCCGCTCCGCCTCCCGCGCCTTGTCGCGTTCGAGTTGACGGGTGTACGTGTGCCGGTTGGCCGTGGCCCGGCCCAGGGCCCAGGCCGCGACGTACATCACCAGAGCCCGCACCGTGGTGTCCGCGCTCGGCGGGTTCAGGACCAGCCCGGCAAGCTGCGCGCCGGCAGCCGCGGCGATCAGGGCCAGCGCCCAGGCCCGGACACGGCGCGAGCCGTGCGCGGCCACCGTATAGAGCGCGATCAGCAGCGCGTACGGGATCGGCTGCGGGGCGGTGTCGGGGTCGTTGAGCAGATAAGCGCCCGTCGCGGCCGTGACCGCCGCCAGAACCGTCAGCGGTGCGCGCCGCCGCCAGATCAGCGGCAGCGCCAGGGCGAGCACGGGCAGGTACTGCCCGAGCGTGTAGCCCGTCACCGGGTCGGCCTCCCGGATCGTCAGGAGGAAGGGCGCCGAATGTGCGGCGAGCACCACCAGAGCGATCGCAAGGTCCGCAATCAGCGGAGGAATCCGGCGAATGTATCGGGCAATATCTGACATATCGGGACGAAATCCTACTCAGGTGTACGACAGGCCGACAAAGTTGTAGAGAAACGCCACAGCAGCGAACGCGACAAGGCCTGTCGTGACCAGCGTGTAGCCGAGCCTGGCCCACGGACGCCACCAGCGCCGCCACCAGGCGAGCACCGCACCCGCCAGCAAGGTGGCGGACAGCGCCACGGTCAGCGTCGCCAGCACCAGCAGCCCGATCAGCGCCGGAGCCCCCTGCAGGACCAGCGGCAACGCCCGGCCCTCATCGGCGATCAACGAGCCGAACCCGGCCACGAACACCATCACCGCGACACCGCCGAGCCAGGCCGCCAGCCGCCAAACCCATGGCCCCCGCATCGTCCGCCCGCGCGTCATGCGGACGGCCAGCGCCACGGGATACGCGATCACGGCGATCGCCGACGCCAGCACCGCCCACGCCAGCAGCCCGAGATGCAGCCACGAGTGCTCCAGCCAGCCGATCCGATCGAACACGACCGTCTGACCGCCGAGCGCGAGCTGACCCGGCTCAGGAAAGGCGATGCGGCTCCATCCGCCCTCCTGCTGGAAGACACCGGGCTCGACCTGGATCCAGCGCTTCTCCCCGCCGCCGAGCCCGGTGGTGACGACGCTGCCGTCGGCGTCGGCGGTGACCCGCACGGGCGTGTCCGTCAGCGCCTGAACCTTGAGCAGGCTTCCGCGACTGACGCCGCTGCTCTGGTACCAGCCCTCGTAGGCGCGGGAGGACGCGCCCGCCAGCGCCGAGACCTTCGGCGGCGCCGATTCCGGCAGGTACCGGTCGATGATCTTCTCCACCAGCGCGAACCCGTCCAGCCCGTGCCGGCTGGTGCCGTCGCCGTTGGACATCACGTGAACGCCGATGCCCTGCTCGGGCAGCAGGAACATGTAGGTGTGCATGCCGGGCATGTCACCACCCTTGAACAGCAGCCGATGCCCCTTGTACGGCCGCTCCTCCCACATGAACCCCATCCCGGCCAGGCTGGGATGCTCGCTGTACTGCCGGCGCTGCATCTCGGCCGCGACCCCGGCCCCGGCCCGCACGTCCCGCGACAACTGCGCCTTCAGGTAGAGAGCCATGTCGGCGGCGGTCGACGCCGGACCGGCACCGGAAGCGGCGAAGTCCGCGCAGTCGACCGACGTGGGCGTACCGTCCACCAGATAGGCCTTGGTGCCGCGCAGCCCGCCGCAGGTCATGACGGAGTCATGCATGCCGAGCGGCTCGAACACCTGCCGCTTCACGTACTCCTCGAACGGCGTTCCCGACACGGTCTGCACCAGATATCCAGCCAGCGCCACCCCGTAGTTGCTGTAGGACACCCCGGTGCCCGGCGGGCGCACCCGTTCCGGCTGGTGCGCGGCCAGCGCCTCGCCCAGCGGCAGAATGTCCGAGGCGCTGCCCACGACGTAGTCCTCGTCGAACCCTGCTGTGTGCGTGAGAAGGTGCCGCAACGTGACCGGGCGCCCCGGATAGGTGTCACGGACCTGGAACGTCTTGAGATAGGAGTTCACGTCCGCGTCCAGGCTCAGTTCGCCCGCGCGGGCGAGTTGCAGAGCGGCCTGCGCGGTGAACAACTTGGTCTCCGAGCCGATGAGGAACCTGGTGCGCTCGGGATCCACCGGCACCCGCCGCTCCGCATCGGCCCAGCCGTACCCCTTGTGCACCACCAGCCGGCCGTCGGCCACCACCGTCACCGCCACGCCGGGGATCTTCTCCTCGGCCATCGTCGTGGTGACGTGCTCGTCGACCAGCGCGCTGAGCCCCTGCGGGGCGGGCGGCTCGACGGCCTGCGCCGGGGAGGCCGTCAGCACCAAAGCGGTCATGAGTTTCAGCAACATGACGTCAAGGGTCCTGCGCACACCCCTGCCGGCACATCGCCGACGCCACCCATCCGCCCCTCCGCCGCCTGGGGGAGCCGTACGGGACAACCCCCTCGGTTCCGCCAGGCCGGGCCGTGCTGGTGTTGAGAGGATATGCCGGACGGCAGATGCCCCGCGGGATCTGCGGTGCGAGGTTGGCCTCGTGAAGAAATTCAGGACAACGCTCGCCGCTCTCGCTCTCGGGACGACGATGGCGGTCATACCCCAAGCGGCCCAGGCCCTGAATACCGGGACCCTGACGTGGGTGAAGTGCGGGGATGGCATGGACTGCGCCAAACTGCCGGTGCCGATCGACTGGAAACAGCCTGACGGCCCGAAAACTCAGGTCGACCTTGCCAAGCTGCCTGCGCGCGACCCCGCGCACAAGCTCGGCTCGCTGGTGGTCAACACCGGTGGTGGCGCGACCATCCAGCCCGTACGCGGGATGCCCGCCGTGGTGTCGGAGCTGACCACCTGGTTCGACGTGGTCCTCATCGACCCCCGGGGAATGGGCGACAAGGGCAGCGCCTCGATGGTGACGTGCGATACACCGCAGGCCGGCAGCGCCGGGCTGATCCTGCGGCCCGGCGAGAAGGGCTGGCACGCGCAGGCCAAGGCCAACGCGGCCTACGACGCCTCCTGCCGCAAGGCCATGGGCGCCGCCTACGCGGGCATGACCTCCTGGCAGGTGGCCCACGATCTCGAGGCCCTGCGGGTCGCGCTCGGCGAGCCGAAACTGCGCTACTTGGGCAACTCCTACGGCACCTCCTACGGGCAGGCCTATGTGGAGCTGTTCCCGGCCAAGGTCGGCAGGATGGTGCTGGACAGCGTCGCCGACCACACCCAGCCGTTGCTGGAACGCTGGCTGATGGACAACGCGGTCACCGAGGAGAAGCAGCTGGGTCGCTTCCGTGACTGGTGCGAGGATGGATGCGCGCTGGGCGGCGATGACGCGATCAAGGTGTTCGACGACCTGCTGGCCCGTGTCCGGAAAGCTCCCCTGCCCGCAAGCAAGGCCACGATGAACGAGCAGGAGTTCCTCGTCGCCGTACGCGAAGGACTGGCCCCGCCGCGCTGGCCCGCCCTGGCGGCGGCGCTGCGCAGGGCCGCCGACGGCGACGCCACGGAGCTGTCGAAGATCTGGCCCCTGCCTCCCGAGGTTCCCGCGAATCCCCACAACACGATGCTGTGCCACGACTACATGCCCGACCTGCCCAGCTACGGGGCCTTCCGCGCCCTGGAGTCGCGGCTGCGCAAGGCCGCGCCGCGGATCGGCTGGATCCAGGGCCGCTACCAGATCGGCCGGTGTCTCGGCATGGGCAAGAAGCCGGCCAACCCGCCGCACCCGCTGCGGGCCCAGGGTGTGCCACCGGTACTGGTCGCCATCGGTGACACCGACGACAACACTCCCAACCTCGCCGCAGAGCACTTCGCCTCTCAGCTCCCGGGGGCGCGTGTGGTCAGGCACGGCGACGGGCACGCCGCCTACCTCATGCAGAGCGCCGGAGGGCTGGGCAGGACCTGCCTGCGCACGTACGTCCATGACTACCTGACGGCGGGTAGCCTGCCCCCACCCGGAGCGCGGTGCCCCGGCGACCTGGTGGCGAAGTTCCCGCGGGGGTGAGCCGGGCATGATCAAGGCTTGGAAGGCGGTGCCCGTGCTCGTCGGCGACGGCGGGCTGGCGGTCGCCCTGGCGCTGGTGACCTTGGGAGTTCCGCTGCTGGGGTCCGGCACGACGAACCCGAACGGGTTCACGCCGGTCTGGGCGGTGCTGGCCTGCGCGGTGTGCGCGCCATTGACCGTGCGCCGCCGTCTGCCACTGACCGCGGCGCTCGCCTCGGGCACCGCCGTCCTGCTCGCGATCATTCTCGGCCACCCTTCCGTCGCGACCTGGGTGACGGTCGTGGCGTTCGCCTCGGCGGCCTACCACCGCGACCGGGCACGGTGGTTGACCGCGGTCCTCGCGGCCTGCTGGCTGGTCACAGCCGGTCTGTTGACAGGCGATGCCCCGTCGGACCCGTCAAGTCTGTCCCGGCTGGCAATGTCGGTGTTCGCCGGCCTCGCCCCGGTCCTGCTCGGCCACGTACTGCGGCTGAACCAGAGCAGGACCCAGCAACTCGTCCTGGTCGAGCGGGCCCAGGAGCGCACCCGGATCGCCCGGGACGTGCACGACGTGGTGGGCCACCATCTCAGCGCGATCCGGCTGCAGGCAGTGGGGGCGCGGAGGGGCACACCCGCCGACGCCGATCAGGCGCTGAAGACGATCGCGGAGATTTCCGCCACCGCGCTCGGCGACACTCGGCGGCTGCTCGGCCTGCTCCGCGACGACGACGGCGACACCGACCTCGGCTCGCTGGCCGCTCGCCTGTCACAGCAGGGGCTCCGGGTGCGGCTGCGCGGCGACTCCCTGCTGGAGGGGGTTGCCCTGCGGGTACGGCATGCGGCCTACCGGATCGTTCAGGAGTCGCTGACCAACGTGATGCGGCACTCCGGGAGCGCGCAGGCCACGGTGCGGATCGAACGCAGCGGCCACGACCTGACGATCGTCGTGCAGGATGACGGGCAGGCGACACCCAGCAGTCCGGCCAGCCCCGACGGGGATGGGCTACGCGGGATGCGGGAGCGAGCGGAACTGCTCGGAGGCACGCTCACCGCGGGGCCGCGTACCTCTCGCGGGTGGCAGGTCACCGCCCGCCTGCCCGTGGATGATTCCGCCGGCCGGACGCCCACCGCGACAGGAGCGAGTCCTGCCCCGACCGCGAGCCGCCCCAAGCCGCGATCCGCAGCCGGCCGTGACACACAGGAGGCCACTTCGTGAGCATCCGCCTGATAGTCGCCGACGACCAGGCGCCCACCCGGGAGGGTCTGCGTCTGCTCCTGTCGTCCGAACCGGACCTGGAGGTCGTGGCGCTGGCGGCCGACGGGTTCGAGCTGGTCGAGATGGCCCGGCGGCACCGGCCGGACGTTGTGCTCACCGACATCCGCATGCCGCGCATGGACGGACTTGCCGCGATCCGCGGCCTGCTGGCTCTCGACCCTGCGCCGGCCGTGGTGGCACTGACCACATTCGACCTCGACGACTATCTGTTCGGCGCGTTGCAGGCCGGGGCGGTCGGGTTCCTGCTGAAGGAGAGCGACCCCGGCCTGATCCTGGACGCGGTGCGAGTCGCCCACAACGGGCAGGGGCTGGTGGACCCTCGGGTGACCCCCCGTCTGCTGAACCGCTTCATGGCGACCTCACCACGTCCGTCCACCGAACCGGCCACCCTGACGCCACGCGAAACCGACGTGTTGCGCCATCTCGCCGCAGGCTGCAGCAACGCCGAGATCGCCCAGGCACTGGTGATCTCGCCCGGTACGGTCAAGGTTCACATCGAGCGGATCCTGGCCAAGCTGGGGGTGCGGACTCGTGTGCAGGCGGCCATCTACGCCCACCGGCATGGCCTCGTCACCTGGGCCGACCTTCCCTGAGCGCGCGACATCGCTGGGGCGCTCTGCCATGAATCCCTATGATTGTGACATCGAAGCTCGAGCGTCACCAAGGATGGGGACGAGGTAACGCGGGATGCACGCAGAGGGCCGTATCGAGCGGGCCAGGCTGGCCTATGAGCGGGCTGTCTACGCTGGTGACCAGGGCGTGTTGTCTGAGGCAGAGCGGGAGTTGGACAAGGTCGAGGCTGATCTCGCGCTGGCTCGAGGTCGGATCTTGCATGCGCGGTTTCTCGAGGAACGTCACGAGGATTCACACGAACTGGCCTTGATGGAGCGTGCGGCACACCTCTATCGGAGGCTCGGCGATGTGGCCGGAGAAGCTGAGGCGCTGTTCTGGATGGGGTGCGTCCACCAGGTCATTCGTGGCGATGCCGATTCCGCGATCCCTCTGTTCGAACAGTCTCTTGAGCTGGCGCTGAAAGCCGACGACCTGGGAATTCGATCCGAGGTGCTTCGTCACCTGGGCATCGCCGATCATTCTGCGGGCCGGTTGGACAGTGCACGGGAGAAGCTGGAGGAGTCGGTACGGCTGCGCCGGCGTATTGAGCTTTGGGCAGGAGTCGCGGCCAATCAGGTCGGCCTGATTTACATCGCTGCGGCGCAGGGGCGCAGGGACGACGCGCTGGCACTGGCAGAGGAGGCGTACGCGATCGCGGAGTCCTGCGGTGCCGAGCGCATCGTGCGCCAGATCGTTGAGGCAAGAGCGCAGCTTCAGACCCCCGGTAACCGATCAGAACGAGACCAGGCGGAGCGCACGTAGGGGTTTCACCCTCGCCTTGATCGGGTCCTGAGGGCCTCGGAGGTCCCACCTTGAGCTTCAAACTCACGACAGCGGGGGCTTGAGCGCGGGAAAGCGCCGAGGCCACCACCCGAGGGTGGTCGCTCATGGAGATCGTCAGCCTCATGCTGGGCGTGGGCGGGGCTGGGGGTGCTGGCGGGATGGCGGGCCACTCGTGGGGGCGCCCCAACGGGCCGCCGCCTGGCGCGAGGCGCCGTCGCCGGTGTGGTGGCCCTGCTCGCCGCCACCGCTGCCTACTACATCGCCGACACGATCGTCCACGACGTCTCATCCGGCTCCTACGCCTACGACACGGTCTACTGGTGGGTGGCGAGCGCCTTGTTCGGTCCGGTGCTCGGCGCCATCGGAGCCTGCGCCGGACACCCGGGAGTGATCGGCATGCTCGCCCGGCTGACCGTGCCGGTCGGCGCGGCAGTACAGATGGCCGTGCTGCCACCGGGCAGGAACGATGTGCTCACCAACATCGGGCAGTGGGTCGTGTGGACGGCGGCCGCTGTGGCTGCCGGCCTGGTGGTTGCCCACTTCCTGCGCGTACGGCGACGGGCCTAGGCTGTCCCGGTGCTCAACTTGGTGGAGTGGACCAGGCTGGAGCCGTGGCGAGTCGCTCGTGCCCGCACCGACCGCGGCGAGTCCGTGATCGTCAAGTGGGCGGGTCCCCATGTCGACGGCAGGCACACCGACGCCTGGCGGCTGCGCACAGAGGTGGCCGCGCTGCGCTTTCTGGCAGACGATCTCAGCGTTGACCTGGCGCCACGCGTCCTGGCGGAGGATCTTCGCGCCGAGCGTGTCATCCTTCAGGATCTGGCGCCGCGCGTCGCGCTGGACGGACTCCTGCGGCGAGATGGCGTCGTCGCACATGCCCCGCGCCTGGAGGCATTCGCCCGGGCCCGTGGCGAGCTGGGCGCGGTCACCGCCGGACACGCCGAGCTGTACTACCGCAGGCGACACCTCCTGGGGCCGGTCGATCCCGAGGCCGACCGGCTCGGGCACGTCACCCGGCTGCGCAGGGAGAGTTCTTCTCAGGCCGAGGCGCTGGGCGTGCCTCTCACCGGGGCCGTGGAGCGCGAACTGGCTCGCGCGCTGGACGTGCTGGCCGATCCGGGGCCGTTCCTGGCACTCAGCAACGGCGATCCGGAGACCAACAACGTCCTGGTCCGTACGGACGGGCCGGCCGACGCGCGCTTGATCGACTTCGAGTTCGCCGGGTTCACCCATGCCCTGCACGATGCCGTCTGCCTGTATGTCCCCGGTCCTGCCTGGATGTGGGTCGGCGGCTCCGCGACGCTGCCGCAGGTGGGGGACGTCTACCGGCGTGCTCTGGCGGCCGGGGTGCCGCAGGCCGAGGACGATCGGCTCTATGGGACGGCCTTGGCGGCGGCGTGCGTGGCGTTCGCGCTTGCCCGCCTGTCGCGCCGTCACCGGCTGGACGGGCGTCCGGCCGGTGACGACAGCCGGGCCCAGCTCGTCACCTCCTTGGAGGCCGCTGCTTCCGCTGCCCGGGAGCATCGTGCTCTGCCGTACCTGGCGGGCCTGTGCCTGCACCTGGCGGAGGCCCTGCGCCGCCGCTGGCCCGACGCTGACGTGGACACCGCCGCTCTGGCGCCCTACACGCCACGCCGCCGCTGACGGGGACGATCAGGAACCGCTCCGCTCGAATCGGGCGACGCCTGCCGAGCAGGACGCGTCAGCAGGCGCTCCCACTCCTGCCAGCCCCTGCCCCGGTGAGGCGGAAGGCAGGCGCCAGCACGGCGGGGTCGCCGGGCAGGTCGAACCCGGCGGTCTGGAGCCGCTGGAGGGGTGGTCAGCAGAACATCGGCTTGGCCGCGTCCTTGGGAACCTCCGGTACGGAGTCGACGACCTTCACCGACATCACCGCCATACTGCCGCCCGGGATCTCCTCGACCTGTCCGCCCTCCTTCCGGCCGATCCAGCTCCGGGATCCGAGGAACCGGTACGTGCCCGGCTCGAAGATGAGCTCCCCACGCTCCCAGCCGCTGGGATGCTCGAACTTGAGCGAGACGCCCACCCCGCGTCGCCCAGCGGTGTCGGTCAGCTCCGGGACGATGGTCACGGTCGGCATCTTCGACAGCGCGCCGAAGATCGTGGCCCTGGTCCGGGAGGAGATGAGCGGGTTCTGCGCCAGCTTGAGCAACCGGCTCGCGACGACCTTGTCGACCCGCATGTCGATCTCGTTCTGGCCCAGCTCCGTCTCACCTCGTCTGGCCTGGTCGGACCGTACGAACGCCGTCGCGTCCTGGCGGATCTTCGCCAGAAGCCGATCGGGATCGGCGGGCAGATCGGCGACCTGCGGGGGCGCGCCCAGGGAGCCCCTGCGGCACTGCCCGGCGCGCTCGTACTCCACGGTCCCGGGCGCTTGCACCTGCGTCGGGCCTGGTCCGCTGATGACCTGTATCTGCCCGTACGTCGAGCGCGTCAGCGCGGGCTTGGCGGGGTCCTCGGCGGGCATCCACATCTCTCGGCGCACGTGCCGGGTGTAGTCGCCCTCGGAACCGCTGGCGAAGGTGACGGCCTCCTGGTCGACGTAGAAATACTGCCCCGGCCCGGGCCGTACGTCCTCCTTCGCCGCGACCGTGGCCGCGTTCCGGAGCAACTCGGCGGCACTGGCCGGAGCGGCCACGAACGGAGCGGAGTCTTCACCGCCACGCACCATGACGAGTCCCGCGGTCACCGCCGCCGCGAGGCCGGCAGCCAGGCCGGCCCTCATCACCAGCCTGCGGCCCGGGAAGCGGCGAGCAGGCCGCGCGGTGCCGGCCCGTTCGGCCTCCATCTCTTCGGCCACCAGCACCCATGCGCGCGCGGTCACCTCGGGCGCGGGTTCGGGCAGGCTGTCGTGGTGAGCCTTGATCGCTTCGAGTTCGTTCATCACAGTGCCTCCCCGGCGGGACCGATGCTCTTGCGGAGCTTCTTGCGGGCGCGGTTGAGGCGTGAGCCCACCGTTCCCTGCGGTATGCCGAGAGCCTCGGCCACCTCGTCGTAGCTGAGCTGGGCGCAGGCGACCAGCACCAGGACATCCCGGTCCCCGGCCGAGAGCCGGGCGAGGCCCGCGGCCAGCCGCGGTTGCATGGTCGCCGCAGAGACCCGCTGCACCACGCGCTCGTCGTGGCTGGCGATCTGCGCGGCATCGGCGCTTCTGGCCAGCGCCCGGTATCTGCGCGCTTCACCACGGTGGTGGTCGGCGATCAGGTTGGAGGCGATGCCGTACAGCCAGGGGCGCGCGCTGGAGCAGGTGAGGTCGAAGCGGTCCCGGCCGCGAAAGGCGCGCAGGAAGGTCTCCGCGGTGAGGTCGTCCGCGGCGGACTCGCCCAAGCGCAGGTGAACGTAGCGGTGGATGGCCGCGAAATAGCGATCGAAGACCGCGCCGAAGCGATCCGGGTCACGCCACGACGCCTCTATCAGCTGCGCGTCGGTGTCCTCGCTGGGAGGCGCCGAATCTTGGGGTGGAGCTGGCATGCATGCTTGCCTTTCAGGCGGTTACCTCGGAACACCCCTGGTTCGGCGAACTCCCGATTCCTCTTCACGGTCCATCGCGTGACCCGAGGACGGCTGCATGCCTGACCCTGCCATACAGGCTCGCCGGGCATGGTGGCCGAGCGCTCCCGGCCAGTTCAGCGCCGCCACCGGCGCCGGCCGCGCGTCTTTGACCATGAACCTGCGGTCAGGCTGTCGGGTCCGGTGTCATGGTGCCGTCTCTTCCTTGAAGGGTGCGGCGCCCAGGGCGTGGAAGTAGTCGTTGACGGGCGCGAGGTCGATGCTGTCGCCGCGGTAGCCGACGTATTTGTCCGGGCGAATCACGTACAGGCTGGGGCGGCGGACGCCGTAGCGGTTGTGCGCTTCGCTGCGCAGGTCGGCGAAGACGCCGCCGGAGAGTCCGGGTGGCAGGTGGCCGCGGGTGATGAGATGGACCTCGCCGTGCCCGGCCATCGCCTCGTGCGCCGTGGCCTGCCAGCGGGCCAGGGTGGCGGAATCGGTGGTGTCGGCGGCGAACAGCAGAAGGTGGTGGCCGGGGGTGCGGAGGAGGTGCCGCAGGGAGACCGGGCCCTGGCGGTTCTCGAGGTAGCTGTCGCGCATCAGCTCGCCGGCTTCCGGTCCGGTGGAGGCGATGTCACTCCACGCCTTGGCCGGGGACTCCTTCCAGCGTTGGAAGACGAGGTGGCTGTCGCGGTAGTGGACGAGGTGTTCGCCGAAGGCGTTCGACAGCCGCTGCTGCACGGGGTTGAGCTTGCCGAGCAGGCGCAGCGCGTGCCGTCTGGCTCTGCGGGCGACCAGGGTGGTGCCGGTGGCGATCTTCGTGGTGGTCGAGGTGGCCTCGACCACGGCCTTGACCACGGGCCAGCGTTCGGTCTGGTAGCTGTCCAGGAGGGATTCGTCGGCGCGGCCGGTGACGACGAGCGCGAGTTTCCAGCCCAGGTTGTACGCGTCCTGCATGCCGGTGTTCATGCCCTGGCCGCCCACCGGGCTGTGGCTGTGCGCGGCGTCTCCGGCCAGCAGGATCCGGCCGTCGCGGAGCCGGTCGGCCAGGCTTTCGCGGGCCACGAACGACGAACTCCACTGCAGGTCGCGGACGCCAGGGTCGAGGGGGGTGGGTTCGGCGACCCAGGTGGCGAAGTCGTCCAGCCCGGGGGTGCGCGGTGGCCGGTCGTCCGGCGTGCTGGCCAGGATGCGCCAGTAGCCCCCGACCATCGGGAAGACGGCCACCAGGCCGGATCGGTCGAAGTAGACGTGGAAACGATCCCGCGTCAGCGGCCAGTCCACGGCGACGTCGCCCAGGATGAAGCCCCGCTTCAGATCGGTCCTCACCCGGCCGATGCCCGCCGTCTCGCGAACGGTGCTGTGGGCGCCGTCGGCACCGATCAGCCAGCCTGTTCGGCACCGCTCGCGGCGACCGTCCTCGTGCTCGAGTTCGACGCTGACGCCGTGCTCGTCCGTCTTCTGACCGAGCAGGCGGGTGCCCCATTCGACGGTGACCCCGAGGTGCTCGGCGTGCTCGCGCAGCAGCGCGACCGTCTGCCACTGCGGGATGCACAGGTCCAGCGGGAACGAGGAGTCCACGGCTGTCACGTCCATCTCGGCCAGCGTCGTCGTCCCCTGGTAGAAGTTCAGCGTGTGCAGCGGGACGCCTCGGTCGAGGGCGGCCTGGGCCAGCCCGATGTCGTCCAGCATCTCCAGCGATCGGGCCACGATGGAGACCGCCCGGCTCTCTCGATGGTCGGCGCTCTCGGCGTTGACGACGCGCGGGATGACGCCTCTGCGTGCCAGTTCTATGGCCAGCACCAGTCCGGTCGGGCCCGCACCGGCGATGAGGATGTCGGCGTTCACGGTCACAGATCCATCCTTAGAACGAATGATCGTTCTTTTTAGAACAGCACGATGCCGACTCCAACGTCAAGAGCGAATGTTCGTTCTCTACTGGCCGGCCTGCGTCGACGCCGACATCAGGGCCTTCAGGCCGCTCCTGAACGCCGCCGGGTCCGCGTGCCCGTACACCGCACGCGCCACCAGGAACCCGTCCACGAGCGCCATCAGGACATCGGCCACCTGCTCCGCCGGCACGTCCGCGGACAGCAGCCCGCGCCGCTGGTGACGGGCCACGAGGCCGCCGACCACGTGGCGCGCCTCCTGCACGACCTCCTGCAGCTTCGCGCGCAGCGACGGCGAGCGCAGCGCCTCCGCCCACACCTGGACCAGGAACTGCGCGGACTCGCGTGAGCCGGACAGCGGCGGACGGCCGACGCCCAGCACGAGGTCGACGATGTCGTCCAGATCCGGCGGCGCCGCGTCGTCCGCCTCGAACGCCGAAGCGACCTCGGCCAGAGCCTCGGAGGCGGTCGCGGCGATGATGTCGTCCTTGCTCTTGAAGTAGCGGTAGACGGCTCCGGCCGACAGTTCCGCCTCGGCCAGCACGTCCTGCATGGAAGTGGCATGGAAGCCGTTGCGAAGGAAGCAGCGGCGGGCGGCGTCCAGGATCTGGCGGCGGCGGGCTTCGAGATGTTCTTTGGGCATGCGGGCCATGGGACCGAACGTAGAACGAACATTCGTCCTTGACAACTTCGCCGTCTACGTCATAGTGAAAGAACGTTCGTTCTCTGTGGAAAGGATCATGTCATGGTGTTGGCCGCCACCATCCTGAGCGCTCTGGTCGCTCTCGTCTTCCTGCTCGCCGGCGCCCAGAAGCTGCTGCTGCGCCCTCAAGTGACCGCCAACCTCTTGCGACTCGGCGTCGGCTCGACGATGACCCGAACCATCGGCGTCCTGGAGACAGCCGGTGCCCTGGGGCTTGTGGCCGGGCTCCTGTGGAGACCGATCGCCGTAGCGGCAGCAGCCGGTCTCACGCTGCTGCTGATCGGCGCGATCGGCTATCACGTGCGCGCCCGCGACTTCGCCCATCGGCGCCACCGCTCCCACGCCGCGGCTCCCGTACTCCTGGCAGTGGTCGCCGCGACAACCACGATGACGCTGCTGCTGACGCCGTAACGATGACCAGGCCGCTTCGATATCGCGCCTACGCAGGTGGCCCCGGTTGTCGCGGGAGGAGTATGCCTTGGCCCCCAGCACCCGCGCAGGCTGCCTACGTTCAGTCACCCCCTGGGGGGAATGATCACAGGCGAGCGGTCCACTCGTGGGCGGTGAGGACGTCAGCACCCCTGGCCGGGAAGACGCGGTTGACCAGGAAGTCGTGCACGTCCGGCTCCCCGTCGGCGCAGGCGTCGCTGAGCACGGTCACGTGGTAGTCGCGGTCGGAGGCGTCGTAGAGCGTGGCGGCGATCATCGCCCCGGTCGCGACGCCGGTCAGCACGATCGAGTCGACGCGCTGGGCGCGCAGGAGGCGATCGAGGTCGGTCGCCGCGAACGCGCTGGCCCTGCGCTTGAGGACGACGGCCTCGCCCGGCAACGGCTCGATGCGCGAATGCACGAGCGTCTCGGGAGACTCTTCGTGGAACAGCGTCCCCGCCCCATGCAGGCCCCTGATCAACTGGTTCCCCGCTGCCACGTCAAGCCCTGAGCCCCGGAGCCCGAAACGAATGAAGATCACCGGGATTCCGGCGGCCCTGGCCGCGGGAAGAACCTCTTCCACGACGGGGATCACCTTGGCGGCGAAGGGATAATTGTCCACGATGCCCGCCTGCAGATCGCCGACGATGAGCGCGGTGGTGGTCATGAGGATTCCTTGTCTGTACGGCGCGCCACCGGCCCTTCCCCACGGTCGTGCCGTTGGCGCTGCGGTCGTCCATCCGAAGTGGCCGGTTCAGCCTACGGGGGCCGTCTTTCACGCCGACCTGACGTCCGATGCCGTCGATCACGGCGGCAATCAGACCACGCGCATCAGCCCGGGAAGCTCGCCTGCAGATCCTCCGGCGCGAGGCCACGTAGCAGCGGGTCCCCTCCTGCCGGATGCGCGTCAGGCCGGCACCCGCAGCTCTCCCCAGCCGCGTTCGCGTCCGGCGGCCGGCACCCGCACCAGCCCGACGCGGATCGGGTCGCTGAGTGCGGCCATCACCTCCGTCAAGGCGATCTCGGCCTGTTCGGGATGATGCGCCTGCCTCATCCCGCCATGTTAGCTTCTTCGATCTTTTGGAACATCGAACATGGAGCGCTGCGCGCGGGGCTGGTGCGGCCGGTGGCCGTTGTAGTGATCGACGTACTCGGCCGGCACCGAGCGCAGGCGCCGTTGGCCGTAGATCTGCATGCGGTCAGTGCACTCGGCCCGTACGGTGCACACCCGCCGCTCGGCACAGCAGTTGGCCCGCGGTGCGCGGCGGGGTCTTCAGCACCGTCACGCCCCCGGCATGAGACCCGGGCGGCTGGTGGACGAGGATCAGAAGGGAGAACCGGTAGGGATTTCCGTGTATCCCGCGAGGATCTGGACCTGCTCCTGGGTCAGGATGCCGGAGAAGGCCCACAGGTCGTCGATCGCACCGGGCCAGTGCTCCCCCCACACCCCCGCGGTCTTCGACCGACCCAGTTGGAGGGGTCCTGTGGCGTCGAAGCCGATCGTGTGCCAGCGGACCGAGACCTGTTCCTCGGTCTCCTCCAGCCAGCCGTTGACATACAGGCGCAGTACGTCGGCGAAGGAGTCGTAGACGAGGGCCACATGATCCCAGGCCAGCTGGCTCTGATAGGAGGGGTGATCCGCTCGCTGCGCCACCGCTCCCGCGCTGTCGGAACCCGGCATCTCCACCTGCCAGCCTCCTGTCCCGCCTGCGGCCGAGGGGTCGTAGCGAACGGTGAACCCGCTGTTGACGACGCCCTCCTGGGAGAAGATCGCGGATTTGGCGGTGGGCCTGCTCGAGGCCGTCACCCAGCCCGCGACGGTGAAACTGCGGGCGGTGGACACCACGGGCCCGGCAGTGGCCGCGTGGTCGCCGGCGCCGTCCAGGACGAGAGCGCCCGCCGGGGAACCCAGCCAGCCGGCCGTCTGATCCACCCGGGCGTCCCCCGCCAGGGCGAGGTGGTGGCGCTGGTCCGAATCGTCCTGTCCGTCGACGTTGAGCGTCCAGCGCCCGGAAAGCACGGGGTGGCGGGCGAACAGGTCGGCGGCCTCCTCCTCGCTGACCAGGCGATCGAAGACCTGCACGTCGTCGAGCTCACCGGGGAAGTGGTCCACTTCTGCGCCGTTGTGCTTGGCCCGCCCGATGGCCATCGGGCCGGTGGCGCTCCAGGTCACCGTGAACGCCTTCTCCTGCTGCAGGACCCCGTTGACGTACAGGCGGGCGGTCTTGGCGACGGAGTCGTACACGCCCAGCAGGTGGGTCCACTCGCCGACCTCCGGCGGCGCGGTGGACAGCACCCGCACCCCGCCCTGCACGGCGTCGGCGTTGCTCAGGCTGAACGACCAGCGGTTGTCGTCGTGGACGTACTGGAGGTAGAAGCCACTGACCACGTTGCCGTCCTGGTTGACGACGGTGGCGAAGCCGTTGGTGTGCGCGAGCCTGACCCAGGCCCCCACCGAGTAGGTTTTCGCGGTGTCGATGACCGGTCCCGACGTCTGCGCATAGCCGGTCGTGCCGTCGCCGCGCATCGCGGTGCCGACCTGGCCGTCCACGCCCATCGTCGTACCGCCGGAGAGGCCGGTGCTGATCGCAGGGGTGCCTTCGCGGACGGTGGCCGACAGCGAGGTCGCGCCCGCGGGTTCGTCCAGCGGCCAGTGCGCGCGAGGTTCGGCGCCCGCGCTGACGCGGAACATGTAGGTGGTGGGCGCGCTGGCGTTACCCGCCGCATCGAGGGCCTTGACGTAAAGGAAGTTCACTCCGGCCCTGGTCGGCGCCACCTGTACGGTCACGGGACCGCCAGGAGTGGCCGGGCGGTACTCGCCCGCCGACGTGGGCGTGGTGTTGACCCCGACCCAGTAGCGGTTCACGTCGCTCTGCGTGGTGCTGACGGTGAAGGAACCGTAGCGGCCCACGCCGTCGTGCCACGGGTCATCGGGGTTCTCGGGGTCGGACGGCGGATAGTCGGCCGAGGTCAGGGAGGGTGCGGGCGGGGCGGTCGCGTCGTAGGTGAAGTAACAGCCCGTCGCGTCGCCCGCCGAGCTCCAGGGGCTCCACTGGTGGCCGTCCCAGGTGCGGACGATCCAGCTCATCCGCCTGTTCTGCGGGATGGTCGCGGGCGCGGTCACCTGGAACGTCGACCCGCTCGTCTTGGCGGCTGAGAGCGGTGAATTCCAGAAGCCGGTGTCGTTGTTCCAGATGATGCGGAACTCGGCCTGGAGCTTGGCCGCTGATCCGGAGTCGGGGTCGGTCAGGATGGCGTACAGGGTCGGCGGCCGGTTGACCGTGGGCGATCCCGGGAAGACGCACGGCCCGCCGGGGCTCATGGTCAGGTTCTTCATCAGCGGCTGCGGCGGCGGGGTGTTGTACTCGATGCGCAGGTTGGCGTCCGCGGTGAACCTCTTCCACCAGTCCATCGTCGCCTCGGAGTAGGCGCGCAGCCCGAAGGTGATCGCGGCGTCCCTGGCGCTCACCGCGGCCCGCACGACGTTGCGCAGGGAGGTTCCGCCGAATTCGACGGGCGTCTTGGAGCAGTGCGCCACGTCACGTGAGGCCAGCCGGCTGACCCAGTTGTCGTCGGTGCTGTTCCAGGTCGAGGAGGAGCCGAAGCCGCTGGCGTGCCACAGCTGGACCGAGGTGGGGTTGGAACAGTTGTAGGCGTGGGTCTCGTACGCGATGAACTCCGCGGAGAGCACGAGCTTGCCGGCGATCGAGCCGATCGGCATGCGGTAGAACAGCCGCTTCTTCTGGTCTCTCACGCAGGCGCCGTCGAACTGCACGTCGCACAGGCCCACGCCCTGGGTGCCCGTCCAGTTGTAGTACGTCGTGGTGGGGTAGCCGCTGGAGACCATCAGCCTGGCCGCCTCCCCCACCGTCTTCCACACCGGGTCGATGTAGACGGGGAAGCGGGTGGCGGGGTCGGCGAGCAGCCTGCGGTCGGGCATGAGGGCGAGTTCGTCCCCGCCCAGGTCGATGCCCACGCGGGCGACGCGCGACCCCTCGGCGGGTCCAGCCGCCTGTGCCTGACCCGCCGACAGTGACGCCGCGCCCGGCGGCGGGCCGGAGTCCCACATCAGCGGGGCCGGCGCCTCGAACACCGCGCCACCGGTCACCGCGTCGACGGCGCGCAGCGCGCCCGCCGCGTCGCCCGCCAGCCGCAGGCCGCGCGTCTCGGTCCGCAGCCGCAGGCGGGAGAGCGCCGGGTTGCGCGCCGCCTGAGGCGTCTTGACCACGAGCAGGTGCGCGAAACCGTCCACGTCGGCGCGCACGCTCAGGTCCACGCCCGGCAGCACCTCAGGGTAGGTCGCGGTGTCCCCCGTCACCACGGGCTCGGGCAGCGGTCCCGGCCAGGACAGCCCGAACGTACGGCCCGCCCTGCCCATGGACGCGAACGGTTCGGCGCCGCCGTCGGACAGGCGCAGGTCCACCGTCGCCGCGACCGGGCCGAGACCGCCGCCGGGCAGCCGGGTCAGCGCCGGGTTCACCGGGGTCCAGACGCCGTTCTTCCGGGTGCGGACCGGGCGCTGGTGCTGGATGAGCTCGAAGGTGCCCGACGGCAGGGCGCGGACCTCGCGCGACTCGCCGCGCAGGGCCGTCACCTCCACCGGCTGCCCGGACGCCCGTGCCTCCCGCGTCGCCTGCGCCTCCGTGACGGCCGCAGGCGGCTCCCCGGCGCCGTGAGCCGCGACCTGCGGCGTCAGGCCGGGCGCGAGGGAGAGCGTGACGACGGCGGCGCACGCGACTACCACCGCCTGCCGGGCTCTCCCACCCCGTAACGTTCGCATGCGTCGGTCTCCGATCTCCAGGGTCGCGGGCAGGTCGCGGGCCGTTCGTCAGGGCGGGCAGATGGACGGATCAGAGGTACGGCCCGGCCAGCCGGGTCTTCCCGGCGGCGGGGAGTAGATGGGGAATCCCACGCACTGGTCGTTCTTCGCCGCGTCGCGGAGCAGTTCCTGGAACTCGTCGACGATCATCGCCGTCAGCACGCCGCAGGCGATCCCGACCTCAATTCTCTTCGATCCCAGAGTGCACGCCGCGGCCATGGTCGAGCCGAGTACGGCCCATACGAAGTCGCCCACGCCGTCGTTGTTGAGCCACTGATCCAGCATCTTCACGATGTGCCGTGGCAGCACGATGGTGCAGCCGGTGATGGTGCACTTCCAGCCGCCCCACTCTCCCTTGCCCTTCCACTCCCAGCCTCCGGGGTCCGGGCTGTCGCATCCCGGCAGGGACGGGATGGGCATGAAGACCTGGCAGCCGGGCTTCGGGATGCCGGGCACCGACGGCAGGCCGGGCACGCCAGGCAGGTCGGGGATGCCGATGTCGGGACGGAAGTCGCCGACCTTGTCGCCGATCGCGCACCAGCCGGAGCACACGCGGACCGGGCCGATGGGCGGAGGCCGGTATCCCCCGCCGCCGCCACCGCCCTGGTGGCCGCCGCCACCGCCGCCACCACCGCCGCCGCCGCGACCGGGCCCGGGGCGGCCGGGGCGGCCCGGCCGGGGGTGGTAGTCGCGGTCGGAGTCGCCGGGCGGGCGCACGTAGTCGCCGTCGCAGTCGTCGGACAGCAGCCGCGCCTTGCCTCCCCCGCCACCGCAGGAGGGCGCCAGGCCGTTCGGGTCGCTGCTGGTGACGGGGGTGTTGTTGGCGTAGCTGTACCCGTGCGACTGTTGCGGGTCGCCCAGCAGGAGCGGGTCCACGGAGACGAAGCGGCCGGTCTCCGGGTCGTAGTCGCGGGCACCGAGGTGGGTCAGGCCGGTGCTCGCGTCCGAGGTTCCGCCGACGAAAGTCCTCTCGTTCGGCCAGGTGGCGGGGGCCTGGCCGCGCTCGTCCCCGAAGGGGGTGAAGCGCCGCTGGGTGAGCGTCTGGTCGGCGGCGTCGACGGTGATCAACGCGGTTCCCTGGTGGTCGGGCACCAGGAAGTTCACGCCGGAGGCCGCGCGCGTCGCCAGCGTGCGGCCGTTGTGGGAGTAGGAGCGGACCGCCGACGGCTGGGCGGCGGCGGACGCCGTCGAGGCGCGCACCTCCATACCGGGCAGGTAGAGCGTGCTGCCGCCGGGATCGCGGCGGATGAGCCGCTTCCCGCCGGCGGAGTGGACGAAGGACGTGTCGGCGTCGTCCACCGAGACCTTGCTGAGGAACCCGGTGGCGTCCCAGGTGAAGGTCTTGTTCTCGGTGCCGGTCGTGTGTCTGGTGAGATTGCCCGCCGCGTCGTAGCCGAAGCTTTCGCCACCGGTGCCCGCGCCGCCGGTCTGGTCGATCGAGTCCAGCCGGTGGCCCTGGCCCGCGGGGGCGTTGCCGTAGGAACGGATGGTGTCGGCCTGGCCGCCGAGCCCGTGCCTGACCTCCCGGGTGCGGCTCCCGGTCACGTCGTAGGCGTAGCTGTGCCAGTACGGCGCGGGCCCGCCGACGACGGCGCCGGACGGCGCGGCGGCGCAATCGGTGGTGGCCTGGCTCCAGGACTGGAGGAGCCGCTGGAGATGGTCATGGGTGAAGCACTGGGTATCGGTGCCCGAGCGGGACACGTCCGCGATCGAGGTGATGGTTCCGGCCTGATCGTAGGTGTAGGTGGCGTTCCTGTCCGCGCCCGCCACGTCCTGGCGTTCGGCGCGCGCGGTGGCCAGGCGGCCGGTGCCGTGCTCGTAGGTGAAGGTCTGCCACACCTTCTTGCCGCCCGTGCTCAGCTCGTACTGCAGGGGGGCGCCGGTCGCCGAGTACGTGGTGGCGCTGACGTAGGTGCCGAGGCTGCCGGTGAGCCGGGTGGGCCGGGACAGCTCGTCGTAGGTGGTCGTCACGTTCTCGGCGGGCAGGCCGCCGGCCGCCGGGTAGCCGCGGCTGCGGACCGAGCCGTCCGGGTTGTAGGCCGTGGTGAAGGTGTAGTTTCCGGCCAGTGCGCCTTCCTCCTGCGGAACGACGACCGTGTACTTCACCGGGCGCCCCGCGTGGTCGTAGGCGTCGATGCGCTCGGTGTAGGCCCGCCCCTCGGAGTGGCGGGTCTGCTCGGTGAGGTCGCCCTTGCTCCGGGTGTCGTACGTCCAGGCCGCGATCAGCGTGCCGGTGGTGGAGCCCTCGCGGATCTCGGTGTTACGGCCGAGCGCGTCGTACTTCCGGACGAGCGTCCGGCCTCGGGCGTCTGTGGTCGTCACCGGCCGGTCCAGGTCGTCGTAGGTCGTGACGCGGGTGCCGGTGTCCGGGGCGACACTCCTGGTCGTACGGCCACGCAGGTCATAGGCATAGGACCAGGTGTTGCCCGCGGGGTCGCGCATCGTGGCCGGCTCGCCGCCGGGCCTGTAGGTGTAGGTCGTCTCCTGGTAGGAGCCGGACGGTGACGGGCCCTGATACTGGCGCAGGGCCGTGGTACGGCCCCGGGCGTCGGTGATGGTGACGGTGGGGGTGGCGCCATCGGGCGGATCCACGGCCACCCGGTCGCCGCCATAGGCGGTGACGGTACGCCACTTCTCCTGGACGTCGTTGCCGCCGACGACGAAGCGGCGCAGGGTCTCCCGGTTCAGCCCGTCGTAGGTGTACGTGAACTGCGACTCGACGTCGCCGGGCGTCTGGACGCCGAACAGCTCGGGCCGCGGCTCTCCCTCCGCGTAGTAGGGGTCGTACGTGCGGGCCACGTTGCCCCGGCTGTCGTAGAACGTGTCGGTGATGAGCCGTCCGCCGTCCGGTCCCTCGGTCTGCCGCTGGCGCGGGCGTTGGAGTCCGTCGAACAGCTCCTGGGTCACCTGGCGGCCTCCGCCAGGTGCCAGGGCCTTGGTGGTGACGGTGGCGATGCCGTCCTCGGCGACGACGTAGTCGTGCTCGACGTCTGGGGTCTCGGTGGTGGCGCGGCCGGGGAGCCACACCTTGGTGAGGCGGCCCAGCGCGTCGTGGGCGAAGCTGGTGGTACGGCCGGCCGGGTCGGTCCGCGTGGCCGGCACGCCGTGCGCGGGGTCGAGGGTCTCGGTCGTGACGTGGGCGGATGCGGCGTCGCCCGGGGTGACGGGCGGTCCGGTGGTGGTGATCCCGGTGGTCAGTCCGGCCGTCTCGGTGTACGCGGTCCGGGTCGTCCGGCCGAGCGCGTCCGTGACGGCCGTGACTCGTCCGTGGCCGTCGTACGCCGAGCGCGCGGACGGCACGTAGACAGGTGTGCCGTCGTCGTACTCTGCGATCTTCTCCACCCGGGTGGCGTCCCCCTTCTCCGGCGCGGCCCCGAAGGCGCCTCCGTCGTAGAAGGTGCGCACGTCGGAGACGATGCCGTCCGGCCGGGCGGGCGTGGCGGCGCAACGGGCGGCGACGGTCTCGACCCGGGCGGGCCGGTCGCGAATCCAGGCGGCGGCGTTGATCGCGTACGTCGTGCGCGTGCACAGGTCGTCGTCCTGGCGGGCGGTGTCGCCCTGGTCGTCCAGCTGGGTCGGCAGACCCGTGACGGTGTCGTACGCGGTGTCGGTGCGGGTTTCCCGCCAGGAGCCTCCGTCCACGGCGGTCCAGGTACGGGTGGTGGCGGTGCCGGTGAGAACCGCGTTGGAGGTGCCCCAGGAGCGGACGCGGGAAGCGGTCTGATGCTGCCAGGGCGTGTTGACGGTCTTGGTGTGTACGGATCCGCCCGGGCTGGTGTAGACGGTGCGCTTCACCTCGAACCCGGCCAGGGCGTTGTGATCGGTGTGCGTGCCGCCCTCGCCGTCGGAGACGGTGACGTCTTTGGTGCCACCGGAGGCGTTGAGCCGGTCGCCGTCCATGCCCCGCAGATACAGGTTCTCCTCAAGGGTGAGGGGTTCGCCGTCGCCACCGGTGCCGACCTGTACCCGCCCGTAGCCGCGCCACTGCGACCAGGTCTTCTCCTTGGCCTTGGCCAGGCCGTCGTCGTCGGCGAAGTGCCAGGCCGCGCCGCCCAGATAGCGGTAGCTGGTGACCATGTCCGGCGACCGGGCGGTGCGGTCCGACCGGATCACCTTCGTCACGACGTACTTGTGGAACCAGTCGCGGATCGGACTGTCGCGCCCTGCGGGCTGCCAGATGGCGGGGAAGCACCGCCTGGTGTTGGTCTCGGGGGCGGGCAGGTCGGACAGGGTGCAGTCCTCGCCGGAGTACTGGACCTCGATCTGGCCGCCGTACGCGTCGAAGATCGCGCCGAGCCGGTACTTGACGAACGGGGGGATGTCGTCGCCGACGCGGTCGATCCGGTTCTTCATCTGGACGTGGTTGAAGGTGACCTCGGGGAGCGTCACCGGCGTGCCGGTGGCCTTGCCCGTGTGCTCGATCCCTTCCAGCAGCAACGGCCGATCCACGTCGGCGTCTCCCCACCTGTAGCGCAGCCGCCAGGTGTCCACGTCGCGGTAGCCGCCGTCCGGCCGCCTGACCTGCGTGGTGATGTCGGCGAGCCGCTTACGGGACCAGAAGGTCGGCGAGATCAGCCCCTTCGCGGTGCACCCCGCCGCGCAGTTCTGGTCCCACGGCACATCGGGCCACCTGTCCGGGGAGCTGGCGATCTTGGCGGGGGCGCAGTCGAAGCCGCTGTCCGGGAGGCAGCGTTCCGCGGTGCCGAACACCATCCTGGCCGGGGGCGGGGCGAACAGGTCGTCGGACCGCAGGCCGTACTCGATGCGACTCAGCTGGCCGCCGCGCTCGTAGGCGACGTCGTCGGTCAGGGAGACGTTGCGGCCGTACCGGTTGCTCTCCTTGGCGTAGTAGTACGTGATGGCGTTGCCATGGGTGTCCACGACGTGGTCGAGGTTCCAGCGCCACGCCTGGCGGCACGACGACTTCGCGAACCCCGCCGGGTCATGGCACGGCTCGCCGGCCTGGTTGCCGAAGACCGGGGCCGTCCAGACCGAGCCGGTGCGCGGCCGTTCCGCGGTCCAGCCGGGCAGCCGGTCGCGGCCGAAGAAGTACTGGGTGCCGTCGGGTGTGGTGGCCTTCCAGTACTCGCCGTCGTCGTCGCCGTCCCCGCCGCGGCTCGGCCCGCCGGTGAGACGCTCGAACCGGGTGCCGTCGTCGCCACGCGTCCGCCACGTGCCGTCGGCTGCCTTGATGAGCTCACCGCCCCTGCCGTTCCAGGTGACGGTCGCGTTGTCGTACGCCCAGCACTGGTCCCCCGGGTCGACGCCGTTGCTCTTGGGGGCGCCGTCGTCCACGCACGCCTTGTAGCTGCGTTCGATGAACCCCGGCCACAGCGCGAAACCTTCGCCCACCCATGAGGACTGGTTGTTGGTGCTGGAGGTCCGGCCGTCCACCGAGCCGGAGGAGTAGCCGATCGCCGCCTGCGGCGTCAGTCCGCCCGGCACCGGCGGCACGCGCAACGGGTAGGACCAGCTGAAGTCGCCGGAGTTCCCGCCACCGCTCCAGGTCGCCGCCTCAGCCAGCGGTGTGGCCCGATAGTCGCCGAGCGCGCTCGCGGGACCGGCCTGGACGGCGAACACCGCCGACCCGGCGGCGACGTCGGCGGTCAGCGTCCGGGACTCGGCGTCGTTCTCCGCGGGCACCGGAGTGGTGGCACGGCAGGCTTCGGCGCCGGGGCTGGTCAGCGCGCAGTCAGGCAGCCGGACGAGCCGGAGGCGAGACCCATAGGAGCCGCCGTAGGCTTCGCCGATCCCGGAATAGGACACGCGCACTTCGGCCGGGCCCGCGCTGTCCACGGTGAACAGCAGCCCGCTTACGCCGGCCTTCGCCGCGGCGCCTCCGTCGAGGGCGCGCACCCGGGCGTTCCCCGTCGCGCGCAGTTCGGCGGCGTCGCCCGCGGACGGCCACCGCGGCCGCGCCACCCGCTCCCCCGCCCTTGAGTCGGTGGTGCGCGGACGAACCGGCACCCGCTCTCCCCGCACCGGAGGCCGGTCATCACCGATATCCGGTGCTCCCTTGACCGTCGGGAGCGAGTACGCCGGAGGGGCGGACAAAAGGCTTGCCACCGTGACGGCGACCGTTATCACGCATAACGACGCTTTACCTGCCCGCACAGAAGCCTCCCTGCGCCGGTGAACCGATGATGGGGCAGAGCTCATTGCAGAACGGGTTTCACCGGCCAAGGCGGGCCGACAGGGCAAATTCTAAAAAGGTCGGGAGGTCTCGGCAGCGGAGCTGATATTACGGGTATATATCTTTTCAAATGTGTTTACTGTCGCCGCACCCATGTTGTTGTCGGCGAATTACGGGCCGCGAGCGGTGCCCGGGCCGCCAGGTCGACGGCCCGGCTGCGGAAGCAGCGCGCTCACTGCATGCCCACGACTGCCTCCACCGTCGGCGAGCACGCAGGAGACGCCGGCCACGGACGGGGTGCCGGCCCCTGTTCTTGCGCCAGTCCGGTTCGGGTTCGCGCCAGATCACGTGCCGCCTTGCGGTACTCCCTCGTGCGGGTGCGGCGCGAGCATCTCGTACCGGCGCATGGCCAAGGCGCGCCCGGCCACGCCTCCGACGAGGCTCCCACTGCCCGGCCTGCGGCCCAGCGTTTCGGGGACAGGCGCTCGGCTGGTGGTTCCGCCCCGGGCGCTGGGGCTCGGCGGCCGGCGCCCGGGTCGTCGGCATGGCCTGTCAGACCGTCTTGGACTGGCCGCCGTCGATGACGTAGTCGGCGCCGTTGATGTTGCGGGCCTGTCCGGAGGCCAGGAACAGCACGAGTGCGGCGACTTCGTCGGGTTCGGTGAGTCGCCCGGTGTTGAAGCCTGCCTTGGCCGGGAAGCCGGTCAGGAAGTCCGCGACGGTGCTGCCGCCGGCCGCTGCCAGTGTTGCGCCGATGCCGTGCTCGCTCTCCCAGGCCGGAGTGCGGGTCGGTCCGGGAGAGACCGTGTTGATCCGCACCCCGCGCGGCCCGAGTTCCTCGGCCAGCGCCTTGCCCAGATTGGTCAGCGCGGCCTTGGAAGCTCCGTAATCGACGGTGGCGGGCTGGGGGAAGCGTCCGCGGATCGAAGAGATGTTCACGATCGCTCCTTGGCGTTCCAGCAGGGACGGCAGGGCGGCGCGGATCGCGCGTACAGCGGAGAAGAAGTTGACCTCGAACGTGTACTGCCATTGGGCATCGGTGATCGCGCCGAACCCTTCGAGCCGCGCGTCGAAAGCGCCCACATTGTTGATCAGCACGTCGATGCCGCCGAGGACGTCGGCGGCTTGGCCTACCGCCTCGGCCGGGCCTTCGGCGGTGGCCAGATCGACCGCGATCGGATGTGCTCCGGTGGCCTTGAGCTCCGGCCTGGCCGTGCGGGCCACTCCCGCCACCCGGGCGCCCTGGGCGATCGCGTCGGTGACGATGGCCAGCCCGATTCCCTGGCTCGCTCCGGTCACCACGACTGCTTTTCCTGACAGGGACATGACGCTCTCCATCTGTAATGTTCGTTCCAAATCGAGGGTAAATAAAAAAGCCGCGGCCGCCTCACAGGGCGGCGATCGTCGCGTCCACCACCTCCTCCAGTTGCTGTCGGTCGGTGGCGGCCTTGCCGAGCACCCGCAGCCCGTAGACGGCGTTCAACACAAACCTCGCCAGGGCGGCAGCACTGCGCTCACGCGTGATCTCACCATCTCGCTGACCACGCGCCAGGGCCGCCGCCAACGCCTCCTCGACGCGGGCGAAGATGCGCCGCACCAGCGCGGTGACCGCCTCGTCCTTGCCGGCCAGCTCGATCGCGGCGTTCACCGCCAGACATCCCCGCCGTCCGGGATCACCGAGTTCGGCATCGATCACCCCCAGCATCAACTGCCGGATGCGCTCCTTCACCGGCCCGGACTCCTCCAGCAGTGCGATATCGGCCTCGGTGTTGCGTTCGAGGTATCGGCGCAGTGCCAGCTCGTAGAGCCGGTGCTTGCTGGCGAAGGCGTTGTAGAGACTGCTGCGCCCCAATCCGGTGCAGTCCACCAGATCCTGCGCGGACGTGGAGGCGTACCCGCGGGCCCAGAACGCCTCCATGGCGGCGTCAAGCACCTGCTCATCATCGAAGCCTCGCGCCCGGGACATGACGATCAACCTACTCCATTAGTAATGGTCGTTTCAAATCGGCCGGACGGGGAGACTCGGCCTTGGCGTGCGGCTCGCGTGCCGACACCGCCTGATCGAACAACGCCCCGACCTCGCCCAGCTGATCGACCGCGTCTGAGCGACCAGCACCGGCAGGATCGGATAGCGGCGCTGGCTCCGATACGGACAGATCATTACGAAAGAAGATTAGATGCCCCTCTAAAGCCTGAAGAACCGCTTTCGCTACTGTGTTCCAAGATCAGAAGGGGGTGGCTGGGAGCGCGACCCCGTTGCAGCCAATGGGAGGATCGATGGGGAACGGTGGACGCATCCACCTGGTCCGGTGGGCGCGAGGCGGTCTTGCCCTCGCCTGCAGTGCTCTTCTCGCTGCGTGCGGAGGGTGGGCGCAACCGGACCGGTCTGCCCCCGACCTGGCGGTCACGCCAGAGACGCCTGCCACGGCGAGCCCGTCACCCTCTCCATCGGGTGCCTCGTTCGAGGGACGCGGTCCGGTGCTGTCTGTGAAGAAGGGGCCCTATCCGCACTCCGTTCAGATCGTGGACGCCCAGCTCAGTCCCGACGCTCCGCAATCCCCGGCGCCGCTGGGCCTGACCTACATCCAGCTCGTGTTGAAGGTCACCAGCGCTCCGGGACGCCCCCTCAAAGCCCCGCATCCCCAGGCGTACTGGGTGGTTCACTACGACGGCTGCAAGGCCGCCCAGGACGCCAACAGTCAGGTCGGCTGTGGTGGCATGGACAACGGGACCAACTACTTCACCGAAGAGGAAATGCACTCCCCCGAGTACGGCACCGGCGTCTCCAAGCAGTTCGGCGACCTGGCGGCGGACACTCCGTACTGGACCCGCGCCTGGCAACTGGTACCGGAGAAGGCCGACCTGTCGCGGGCTCAACTGTGCGAGGGGGTACGTACCGGAACCCCGGACAACTGCATCCCCCTCGGGACGGTTCGCCATGACAGCGGGCAGAGCCCGGCGGCAGGCTGACAGGCCTCGGCCGAGAGCAGTACGGGGTGGGAGCTCAGGCGAGGACTGGGAAGTTGCTCCGGAAGACCCCGTGCGGGTCGCGGGCGTGCTTGAGGTCGCGGAGGCGGGCCAGAGTCGCGCCCGTGAAGGCGCTCGCGGCGCGTTCCCCCTGGCCGAGGAAGGTGTACGGCTTGCGCCCGCTGGTGTGCGCCAGCAGCGAGGTGCTGAGTTCGCGTTGCCGTTCGGTGACGGCGGCGCCCGCCTCCGGGGTGGGGGACAGGCCGAAGAGGTAGAGGGCGTACGGCTCGGCCAGGTGGCCCGCGGCCGTGTCCGAGGGGCGGACCAGTGCGCCGCCCAGGTGCCGGAGCTGCACGCTGAGCAGCGGGTCGATGGGCCGCTCCAGCAGCACGTCGGCGACTTCCGGTCCCAGCCCGGTCAGCAGTTCCGCCCGGGAGCGGCCGGCGCCGGGATCGGTGGGTTCCGCGGTGATGGCGGGCAGGTCGGCGACGGCCATCATGGCGCGGGAGTCCGACAGCCCGCCGTCGATCTTGTCGAGCGGGCGGAGCAGCCGTTCGGCGTCCCCCTGCGAGCCGAGGAAAGTCACGTCCACGGCGACCATGGGCGGGGCGCCGGGGAAGCGCAGGAGGTCGTACCAGGCGGTGAGCTCTTCGGGCGCGTCGGCGGTGATCTCCCGGTAGGCCGCGAGGACGTCGCGGGCCTTGTCGCCCGGCCACAGCATCCGCCCGCCGTACAGGGCGGGAGCGGGGTGCAGGTCGAACTCGACGGCGGTGACGATCGCGAAGTCACCGCCGCCGCCACGGAGGGCCCAGAACAAGTCGGGGTCGCTGTCGGCGTCGACCCGGGCACGAGCACCGTCGGCGTCGACGACGGCGAAGGCGCGCACGCTGGAGGCGGCGAACCCGTGCTTGCGGCTGAACCAGCTCAGACCGCCGCCCAGCGTGTAGCCGGTGACGCTGACCACCGGGGAACTGCCCGCCAGTCCGGTGAGCGCGTGCCGGCTCGCCGCCTGCTGCACCCGGCCCCAGCTCACGCCGGCGCCCGCTCGGGCCCGCCGTTCCTGCGGGCGGATCACCAGCTCGTCCAGCCTGCCGGTGCGGAGCAGGATCACGTCGTCCACGTCACCGCTGGCGCCGTGGCCGTTCGGCTGGGTGGTGACGGTGAGACCGGCCAGGCGCGCGTGCCGTACCAAAGCCGCCACGTCGTCGGCGTCGGCGGCCTCCACGACCGCGCGGACGGGCTGCTCCACCGCCAGGTTCCACGGGCGGCGAGCCTGCTCGAAGCCGTCGTCCCCGGCCGCGAGCACGGCGCCCCTGACCACACTGCGCAGTTCGTCCCCGATGTTCATGTCGCATCCCCTTCGTCGGCGTTGGAGCAAGGCTCTCGCAGGTGAGCTGGGGTCGAGCTGGGGTCGAGCTGAGGTCCGGTTGAGGCGGGCGGCATATGCTGTGACCTCGGGGAATCTATCGGCAAAGTGGGATGATGCTGGCGTTTCGGTTGTTCGGTGCGGTGCAGGTTTCCGACGCCTCCGGCGAGCCGTACGATCTGGGCACGCGCAAGCAGCGGGCGCTCGTGGCGATGCTGGCGCTGGAGCCGGGTCGCGTAGTCTCGCTCGACCGGCTGATCGACGAGCTCTGGACCGGCGAGCCACCGGCCGGAGCCACCCGCACGCTGCAGGCGTACATCGCGCACCTGCGCAGAATCCTGGAGCCCGGCCGGGCGGCGCGCACCCCGCCGAGGGTGCTTCTCACCCGCGAGCCCGGCTACCTGCTCGCCGTCGCTCCCGGCCAGGTGGACCTCGGGCGCTTCGTCTCGTACGCCGAGGAAGGGCGGCTGGCCCTGGCGCGCGGCGAGCACCAGGAGGCGATCTCGGCCCTCGACCACGCCATGGCCCTGTGGACGGGCGATCCGCTCGGGGAGTTCGCCGGCCAGGAGTTCGCGCGGCCCACCGTGGCGCGGCTCGCCGAGGTACGGACCGCGGCGCTGGAGGACCGCTTCGACGCGCGGCTCGCACTCGGCGAGGCGGCCTCGCTCGTCCCCGGCCTGCACGACCTCGTCGAAGCACACCCCTACCGCGAGCGTGGATGGGCGCTGCTGGCGCTCGCCCTCTACCGCTCCGGACGCCAGGCCGACGCGCTGGCGGCGCTGCGCCGTGTGCGGGACCGGCTGTCGGAGGATCTCGGCCTCGATCCGGGACCCGAACTGCGCGGCCTGGAACAGGCCGTGCTCGGCCAGACGGCGGAGCTGCGCCCGGCCACACCTGCCCCTGAACCGCCCAGCCCGCCCGCCCCGGCGCCCGCGCCCGCGACGACCACGCTGATCGGCAGGTCGGACCAGCTCGCGGTGCTGGAACACCGGTTCGCCGAGACCCGCGCGGGCCGGGGCGGCGTCGTCCTGGTCACGGGCGAGGCGGGCGTCGGCAAGTCCAGGCTCGCCCAGGTCGCGGCCGAGCTGGCGCAGGCGCGCGGCTTCCGCGTCGCCTGGGGGCGCTGCGCGGAGGGTACGGCTCCCGCCTTCTGGCCCTGGACGCAGATCATCCGGCAGAGCGGCCACGCGGGCGAGCCGCTGTCGGGTGAGGCCCTCGAACCGACCCTGTACGGCCGGTTCGAACAGGCCGTCGCGGCCCTCACCGAGGACCCCTGGCCGCTCCTGGTGATCCTGGACGACCTGCACTGGGCCGACGCCTCCTCGCTGCGGCTGCTCGCCTACGCGGCCGGCCCCTTCTCGCGGCTCCCGGTCCTGGCGGTCGTCACCGTCCGTCCCGAGCCCGGCGACCACCCCCAAGAGCTGGGCGACACTCTCGCCGCGCTGGCCCGCCAGCACGGGGCGGACCGGCTGGAGCTGACCTCGTTCACCCTGGAGGAAGTCGCAGCCTACCTGCGCGCCAGGAACCTCGACGAGGAACCGGGCACGCTGCTGGAGCGCACCGGCGGCAACCCGTTCTACCTCGGCGAGGTGTTGCGGCTGCGGCAGAGCGAGCGCCGCGACCCCACCGCCGTGCCCAGGGGCGCGGGCGACGTGATCGACCGCCGGGTCGCCCGCCTGCCGGAGGAGACCCGCGAGCTCCTGCGCGCCGGGGCGGTCGTGGGGCGCGAGCTCGACGTCGAGACGCTCGTGGCCGTCACCTCCAGATCGGCGGAGGAGGTCATGCTCGCCCTGGAACCGGCTGTGGCGACGGGACTGCTGACCGAGCCCGCCGACGGACCCGACTACCGCTTCGGCCACGCTCTGGTCCGCCAAGCGCTGTACGGCAAGCTGTCCCGGGTCGAGCGAGCCCGCCTGCACCTGCGCGTCGGGCGGGCGCTGGAGCCGTACACCGCCGACGCCGAAGCCGCCACGCTGGCCCACCACTTCGCCCAG
Source organism: Nonomuraea sp. NPDC023979 (assembly GCF_040639085.1). Lineage (NCBI taxonomy): Bacteria > Bacillati > Actinomycetota > Actinomycetes > Streptosporangiales > Streptosporangiaceae > Nonomuraea > Nonomuraea sp. NPDC023979. The sequence goes on along the minus strand of NZ_JBEZZG010000035.1, from coordinate 40,599 downwards.
GCCGCCAAGGTCGGCGGCGCCGCCGACGCTGTACGGCACGCCGCCCGCGCGGCGGAGCACGCGGCCCGCCAGCTCGCCCACACCGAGGCCGTGCAGTTTTGGCAGCTCGCCCTGACCCACCTGCCGCCCGGCGACCAGGCCACCCGCGCCCGGCTGCTGATCGGCCAGGCGCACGCCAGGCGCGCCAACGGCGATGCCGAGGCCGCGGAGCGGGACCTGCTCGAAGCCATCGAGCTGGCCGACCGGCTCGGCGACCGCACCGCCATGATCGACGCGCTGAGCTTCTTCGGCACGCCCGCGCTCTGGTACTGGCGGCCCTACGGTCAGGTCGACGAGCGGATCGTGGCAGCCCTCGAAGGTCTGCTCGACGGGCCACTCCCGGACGACGACCGGGCCCGGCTGCTCGGCACGCTCGGCGTCGAGCTGCACTACGGCCCGAGGCAGGCCGAAGGCGAACGCCTCACCGCGCAGGCGATCGACCTGGCCGGCCGGACCGGCGACCGCATGCTGCAGGCGCGGACGTTGAGCAACCACCTGCTCGCCGCCTTCGTGCCCGGCCGTACCCACGAGCGCCGGGCCGTCGCCGAACGGATGGCGGCGCTGCCGGGACTGTCGCCGAGCACCGAACTGGTCGCCCGCGTCACCCGCCTGGCCTGCCTGTTGCGTACGGCGGAGCTGGACGAGTGGGACCGCGAGCTGGCCCGCTGCGAACGCCTCCTCGACCGCGACCGGCGGCCGGACCTGGAGGCGATGGTGCGCATCGCGCAGACCGGCCGCCACATGCTCGACGGCGACTGGGACCAGGTGGAACAGCTCGCGACCGGGCACGCGTCGCCGCGGTACGGCTCCAGCCTGTGGGGCGCGCCGTACCGGCGGCTGGCGACCGCCTACTCCCGCGCCCGGGCCCACGGTGAGAGCGGCACGGTGCTGGACGACCTCCTGGCCGCGGCCGAGGAGCGCCATCTGGAGCCCGTCCGGCCCCTCGCGATCCTCGCCGCCGCCGAATCCGGGCGGACCGATCTCGCCCACGACCTGATCGCCCGGTGGGGCGCCCGGATCAGGCAGGACTGGACCGCCGACTTCCTCACCCCCGTCTGGGGTCTCGTCGCCGCCCGCCTCGGCACCCCTTCGCCGCACGACCTGTACGAGACGCTCCTGCCATCCGCCGACCTGCTCGTCGTGCTCGGGATCGGCAGCGCGTGCTGGGGCTCCACCCATCAGGTCCTCGCCGAGCTGGCCGACCGCATGGGACGGACGGAGACGGCCCGCGAGCACGCACGCGCCGCTCAACACGCGCTGAAGGGCACAGGGCGAGGATGAGGTCGGGCTCGGCTCGATCCCCGCAGGATTCACCATCAGGACGGCCTGCCGCGACCGCGGCACTGCTGCGCGCCGAGGCCGGCCGCGAGCCCCACGACCGGGCCCTGCGCGAACTCATCGGCGAGCTGTCCACCCTCAGCACCGAGTTCCGCAGCCGGTGGGCCGCCCACGACGTCCGCATCCGCCACGACGGCGCCGAACGGCTGTGGCACCCCCAGGTCGGCCAACTGGAGCTGACCTACCAGTCCCTCGACCTGCCCCTGTCCGGCCGCACAGTGCCAGCCTGGCCGCCACCACGCAGGGCCAGGCGGCTCGCGCCCAGGGCTGACCCCGGCCTGCCGCACGCTCCCGCCGAGTCCGGGGCTCGTTCGATGATGAGAGCTACCGTCCGGTGCCCCTGCTGGCCGGGTTGCGTCAACGAGGTCCGGGGATGCGATGGGCAGCCCCCAATGTGGTCCGGACGCCGCTCACCCTCGGGCCGCTCCGTCCCCAGCGGGACACCGCCGCCAACGGCCTGAAGTGACCTGCGGGCAGATCGTCCGGTCGAAGGACTACGCGGCAGGTGACCACGATCACCGCGACCAGCCGTCATCCGTCCGCGGTGGTGAACCGCAGGTGTGCCGCCCGCGCCCGGCTGTCTCCCAGGTGTTCGAGGGCGGCGAGCCAGCTCGCCGCGCCCGGCCCGTCGCGGGCGGTGCGCAGACCGGTCACCTCCGCCATGGCCGGTACGGGCTCCGGTCCGGTCAGTGACCGCATGACGGCTCTGCGGACCGGGCCGTCGTTGGCCAGGACTCCGCCCGCCAGCACGACCGGTCCGGCGCGGTGTACCCGGCGGGCCGTGGCCACCAGGCGTCGTGCGGCCTCGTGGACGATCGCGCGGGCGTCGGGGTCGCCCAGGTCGGCCGCCTGCCCGACCAGTGGGGCGCTGGCCGCCAGCGCCATCCGGTCCGCCTGCGCTGCTCGGACGATGTGGTCGGCCCGTCGCCGGGGCGGGCCGGAGGCGCCGAACCGCTGTGAGACCAGCTCGGCGAGGGGGCCGTGCGGTGATCCGGCGTCCAGGGCGCGGACCGCGGCCCGTACCCCGGCCCGGCCGATCCAGAAGCCGCCGCCCTCGTCCCCGAGCAGCCACCCGAGCCCGTCGGCCACGCCGTCGATCTCCCGCTTCGCGAACCGGGCCGCGGCCGCCCCCGTTCCCGCGAGCAGCAGCGTGCCGGCCGGCGCGGGTGTGCCCGCGGCGTAGGCGACCGTGAGGTCGCTGACCAGGCTGGGCCGGTGGGTCAGACCGTGCTCGGCCCAGATCCGGTCGAGCACGGGAGCGAAGGCGTCGTCGGCCCCGGCGACCCCGGCCACGGACGCGGTCACCTCGGCGACGGGGAGAGCGTGGATCGCCTGGCGCAGGGCCGCCGCGATCGCCGCGCCTGCCGGGCCGGGCCCGTGGGCGGCCGGGTTGCCCCCGTCGGCCGTGCCGTGCCCGACTCTGGCGCCGGACGCGGTGTGCACGGCGACGCGGGTGGAGGTGCCGCCCGCGTCGACGCCTGCGAAGAGCATCAGGATTCCCGCCGCAGCAGCCGGGCGGCGCCGGGGTCGAGGGTGAAGGTGGCGGGGCACGGGTCGTAGGACCCGGTGGCGGGGTCGAAGGCGCAGGCCCGGGCGGCGAGCGTGACGGTGGTGGCGGTGTCGTGGCGGGCGTTGCACACGAACAGGTGCCGCTCGCCGTAGCGGCCGGCGACGACCTCGCCCGAGGCGACGAGACCGTCGCGGAGAGGGCGCGCGCCGTCGGGGAGCGGGCCCGTGTGCCCGGCCGAGATCCACGGCCGACGCGCCAGCTCCTCCGCCACCGGTCGCAGCCAGCGGGTGTTCAGCTCGCGGACCGCGGCGTAGCGCTCGGTGGGCCGCCCGTCGTCGACCAGGGCCGGCCGGAAGCCTTCGCCTCGCGAGGGGTCGGGCGTCCAGTAGGTGAAGTACTGGATGCCGGTGTAGCCGTAGGCCAGCGCGGTGTTGACCTGCCAGGCGATCTCGGCGGCCGTGGGCGTGCGGTGCCCGTCGTAGGCGAGTGTCTGGACGTACATCCAGGCCGGCACCTCGGCCTTGGCGGCGTGGGCGCGGATCGTGGCCAGATCGGCGAAGTAGCCGGGGTCGTCGCCGGAGGAGAGGAAGGGGTAGCGGTCGAAGGAGAGCAGGGCGGGCCGGACGGCCGACACGAAGCCGCTCACGTATTCGTCGTACGGGCCGGTGGCGTGGCTCGGGAAGAGGTTGACGTACGGCAGGAAGCCGCGCGACCGCACGGCCGACACGCCGATCGCCAGGCGTCCGAACCGGTCAGGCGTCGGCTCGTCCATCAGGCTGAGGCCGCGGAACGAGCGGTGGTCCCGGTAGTCGTCGATCACCCGCCCGATCAGCGCCCTGGTCTGCTCCTCGCCGGGGTCGAGGTCGCGCATGAGCACCTCGATCCTCGGGTCGGAGGCGACCAGTACGCCGAGCCCCGCCTCGTCGGCGCAGTTCAGCGCGTGCCGGATGGAGATCGCGTCGTTGAGGTAGTTTCCGGTGATGACCAGGTCGACGCCCGCGTCGGCGATCTGCCGGTAGCGCGCCACGGTGGTCTCGTGCGGGGGTGGTGGCCAGAAGGCCGCGATCGTCAGCGTCACAGCGCACCGATCCTGATGCGCCCGGCGTAGCGGGCCTGAAGGGCGTCGTTGTGCGCGTCGGCGCCGGGGATGTTGGCCGACAGGTAGGTGGGCGGGACCATCCCCGCCGCGCTCAGCAGGCCGATCGCCTCGGCGACCATCAGCTGCACGGCCAGCGCCGAGGTGATCGAGGAGATGCCGCACACCGGGCCGTGCTCGGTCTGCAGGACCGCGTCGCCGTACGGTGCGAGGTTGTCGATCACGACGTCGGCCAGCTCGAACAGCCTCTCGCCCGACGGGTGGCGTGAGGTGATCGCGCTCGTGTGCGCCATCGACGTGATCGCGACGAGCGGCAGCGCGCGCTCCTTGACCAGCTTCGCCATCTCCACGGTGGAGCCGTTGCCGCCGGAGTTGGAGGCAATCACGAAGACGTCCCGGGGGTCGATCGTGTGCAGGGCCAGCACCTGGTGGGCGGTGTCCGGATCGCGCTCGGCCAGCGGGTCGAAGTCGCCGGGTTTGGCCGAGCCGAGCACCACGGGGTCGCGCAGGGCGAGCCGGTTGGCCGGGATCAGCCCGCCGGCGCGCCCGGCCAGCTCCAGCGCGGCGGCCTCGGAATGGCCGGTGCCGTAGGCGTGGACCACCCCGCCTGCCCGCACCGCGCCGGCGATCAGCGCGCCCGCCTGCCTGATGGCCGGCAACTGGGTCGCCACAAGTTCGTCGACGCGTTCGCGCGTCTCGTCGGCGAAAGCTGTCACAAGGTCCACAGGGTGCTCCTCAACGGTTCATGCCGGCGGTGAGGCCGGCGACGATCTGGCGGGTGGCGAGGACGAAGAGCACGACGAGGGGGACCGTCGTCATCACCAGCCCGGCGAACAACGTCCCCCAGTCGTTCTGGAACTCGCCGAAGAAGTGGGTGAGCCCGACGGGCAGCGTCAGCTTGCTCTCGTCGCGCATCAGGACGAGCGGGTAGAAGAAGTCATTCCACAGGGGTACGAACTGGAAGACGATCACGGTCGCGATGGCGGGCCGCACCAGGGGCAGCATCACGTGCCAGAACGTCGCCAGGGGCCCGGCCCCGTCCAGCGAGGCGGCCTCGTCGAGCTCGCCGGGAAGCTGCCGGAAGAACGCGGTCAGCACGAACACGTTGAACGGGACCGATCCGGCCGCGTAGACGAGGATCAGGCCGAGCAGCGAGTCGATCAGCCCCATGCTCTCCAGCAGGTAGAACAGGGGCAGCACGCCGAGGTGCGCGGGCAGGGTCATGCCGGAGATGAAGTAGGCGGTGAACAGCCCGCGCCCGGTGAAGCGCCTGCGGCCGAGCGGATAGGCGGCCAGCAGCGACACGGCGGCGCCGAGCAGCACCGCCGTCACCACGACGACCAGCGAGTTGATGACGTACGTGGAGAAGGACGCCTCGGTCCACGCCTTGACGTAGTTGCCGAACTCCGGCCCGGCGGGCAGCCCGATCGGGTCGTCGAAGATGTCGCTGGTCGGCCGGAAGGAGCTCAGCAGCATCACGACCAGGGGCGCCATGGAGAAGACGGCGTAACCCCACAGCAGCAGCTTGATCCACAGGGTTTTCACGCCTTCCTCCTCAGTACGCGTTCGAGCAGGAGGGTCGAGCCGAAGATGAAGGTGAACATGAGGACGGCCAGCGCGGAGGAGGTGCCCATGGCGTTGACGTCGCCCGAGGCGAACGCCGCCCGGTAGAACAGCAGGCCCAGGACGTCGGTGGCGCCCGCGGGCGCGCCGTTGGAGCCGCCGAGCGCGTACACCAGGGCGAAGGTGTTCATGCTGCCGATGAAGCTCAGGATCGTGATGGTGCCCATCGCGGGGCGCAGCAGCGGCAGCGTGATGCGCCAGAAGACCTGCCACGCGTTGGCCCCGTCGGTCGTGGCCGCCTCGGCGTACTCCTGCGGGATGCCGCCGAGGGCGGCGCTGAACAGCAGCATGGGGAAGCCGACCCACTGCCAGGTGGTGATCGCGATGACGGTCGGCAGGGCGGTGGCGGGATCGCCCAGCCAGGGCATCGCCAGCCCGTCCAGCCCGGCGCCGCGCAGCAGCGCGTTGACCGGCCCGAACGTCGGGCTCAGCAGCAGGGTCCAGAGGTAGCCGATGACGAGCGGGTTGACCAGGTACGGCAGGGCGAACATTGTCTGCAGGACGCGCTTGCCCCGCCGTGCCCGCGACAGCGCGAGGGCCAGGGCCAGCCCGAGCGTGTTCTGCACGAGCATGGTGCCGGCGAACAGCAGGAAGTTGTGGCCGAGCGCGGGCAGGAGCTGGTCGAGGAACGAGCCGGTGAGCAGGTGCACGTAGTTGGCGAACCCGGCGAAGGTGTCGCGGAGCGTGCCCTTCCAGGTGAAGACGCTGTAGCTCAGCCCGGTGAGCAGCGGATAGATGACGAAGAGCGTGTACAGCAGGAAGGCGGGGATCAGGAACAGGTGCGACGATCCCCGCCGGGTGGTGCTCACAGCCATGTGGCCACGCTCTGGTCGAGCTGCCCGGCCGCTTCCTCGGCGGTGATGCGGCCCAGCAGCATCTCCTGCAGCGCCTTGGAGAAGACGGTCTGCGAGGACGGGTTGCCGTACGCGAACTCGTTCATGAAGTACGTGGCACCCTGCTTGTCGAAGGTGGTGGACACCTCCTTGAGCAGCGGGTCGGTGGGCGTGACGCCCGGCACGGCGGAGAAGACCCGCAACGTGTCGGTGTAGAGCTGGCCGTACTCCTTGGAGGCGAGCCAGGCGGCGAACTTCAACGCCTCCGCCTTGTGCTTGGTCTTGGCGTTGATGCCGTACGAGCCGTCGGTGAAGCCGGGCATCAGGCCGGGTCCGCCGCCGGGCGCGGGCGGGGTGAACACGCCCAGGTCGATGTCCTTGGCGTTCTCGGTGAAGAAGTTCAGCTCCCACAGGCCGCCGGGGAACATGGCCGCCTTGCCGGACGAGAAGAGAATCTGCGCGTCGGTGTAGGAGACGCCCGTCATGTGGTCGGGGAAGTAGGGCCGGAGCTTGTTGAGCTGGTCGATGCCCGCGACGAACGCGGGGTCGGTGAACTTCTTCTTCTTGGCCCGGACGTCGTCGAGGAAGGCGTCGCCGCCCCAGTTGGCGGTGCCGAAGATGCCGGCCACGATGGGCAGCATCCAGTCGTCCTTGCCGCCGAACGCGAACGGGACGATGTCCTTGGCCTTCAGCTTCTCGGCGGCCGCGATCATGTCGGCCCAGGTCTGCGGCGGGGTGAGGCCGTTGTCCGCGAAGATCTTCTTGTTGTAGATCACTTGTAGGGTCTGTACGGCGAACGGGACCCCGTAGACCTTGCCGTCCTTGTCGCCCTTGGCGGAGCGCAGCACGTCCTCGTCGTAGTCCTTGAGGCCGGGGATGTCGGCGGTTTCCAGCGGCAGCAGCCGGCCCGCCTCGACGAGCGGCTGAATCTTGGGGCCGGCCCGCAGCCAGGCCAGGTCGGGGCCGCTGTCGCCGGCCAGCCCTGTGGCGAGGATCGTGTCGTACTCGGTGGAGGTGGTGAAGGAGCGGGCGTCGACGTCGACGCCCGGGTTGAGCTTCTCGTACGCCGCGAACATCTTGTCGAAGTTCTCCTCCGGGCCCCATCCCCAGACGGACAGGGTGACCTTGTCCTGGGACTGGGCGGGGGTCGAGGGCGAGCTGGGCGCGCAGGCGGCGACCGACAGCAGGACGGCGGCGGCAAGGGGGGCCAGACGCATGAAGGCTCCTGGTCAGCGTTGGGGCAGGCGGTGCTTGGCCACCGCCTCCGTGGCGGCGGTCAGCAACTGGTCACTGGTCTCGTGGGTGCGCTGGACCACGCCGATGTACAGGCAGTCCAGGACGAGCATCTGGGAGTGGCGGGCGGCCACTCCTCCGGCGCGGAAGGGGGTGTCGCGCGCCGCGGTGGTCAGGACGACGTCGGCGACCTCGCCGAGCGGGCTGCGGGGGAAGTTGGTGACGGCGATGGTGGTGGCGCCGCGCTCCTTGGCGATGGTCAGCGGCTCGACGACCTCGGCCGTGGTGCCGGAGTGGGAGATGCCGACTGCCACGTCGCGATGGTCTCGCGCGTTGGCGCTGCAGACGGCGTTGTGCACGTCGGTCCACAACGCGCACGGCCGGCCGATGGCGTGCAGCCTGAGGTGCAGGTCCATGGCGACGCCGGCGCTGCCCGCGACCGCGAAGAAGTCGATGAACCTGGCCCGCACGAGAGCGGAGACCGCCCGGTCCACGGCGGTGACGTCCAGGTGCGCCGCGGTCTCCTCCATGGCGCGCACGTCGCTGGCCAGCAGGCTGCGCAGCACCACGCTCGCCGGGTCGTCGGGAGAGAAGGCGATGAGCGCCGTATCGCGCGGATTGGCGTTCGTCCGGCCCTGTTCGGCGGCGAGCGCCAGCCGGAGCTCGGGGTAGCCGGCCAGCCCCAGCTCGCGGCAGAACCGGGTGATGGTGGTCAGCGAGGTGGCGCAGCGTTCGGCCAGCTCGGTGATGGTGGACGCGGCCACGGCGGCGGGCTCGGCGAGGATCATCTCGGCGATGCGCCGGTGGGCGGCGGTCAGCGTGGGCTCGACGCCACGGATGCGGGTGAGGATGGAGGAATAGTTCTCTGCCGGCTCGGCCATGGGAGAAATTTGCTCCATCCATGTTCTGTATGTCAATAGTTCACCAGAGTGAGCTGGGTCGGGACGGATGGTCGTGTTAATAATTCCCCTGACCTACACCCATCTACGGGAGTCTTTACTTTTTCGCGGAGGCGTGGCTACGCTCGCCCCGCGACAGACACCCCCCGAAGGGACGCACATGCGTAACCTGCTCACCACGCTGCTGCTGGGCGGAACAGCCCTGCTGCCCGTCCAGGCCGCCACCGCCGCCACGACCGACACGGTCGACATCCAGCTCCTCGGGATCAACGACTTCCACTCGGCGCTGCCGTCCAGCGTCGCCATGACGCCGGACGGCCCGATCGAGGCCGGCGGAGCCGAATACCTGGCGGCGCACCTGGACCGCCTCCAGCGCGACAACCCGACCGGCACGCTGCGGCTCGCGGTAGGCGACAACATCATCAACAGCCCCGCCTCCGCCGTCATGCACGACGAGCCGGGCATCGAGGCGCTGTCCCTCATGCGCCTGGACGCCTCCAGCGTCGGCAACCACGAGTTCGACCGCGGCCTGACCGAGCTGCGCCGGCTGGAGAACGGCGGCTGCCACCCGACCGGCTGCGTGCTGGGCCGCTTCGCCGGCGCATCCTTCCCCTACCTGGGGGCGAACATCGTCGACACCACGACCGGCAAGCCCGCCTTCGACCCCTACATCGTCAAGACGGTGAAGGGCGTCAAGGTCGGCGTCATCGGCGTGACCTACAAGAGGTCCCTGTTCGAGGCTCCCTCCCCCACCGCCCCGCTGGAAGGGCGCGACGAGGCCGAAGCCGTCAACACCTACGTCGGCGAACTCAAGGCCAAGGGCGTGCGCACCGTCGTCGTCCTGCTCCACCAGGGCGGCGGCCAGACCGGCGGCGGCCTGCCCAACGCGTGCGGCAACCTGGCAGGGCCGGTCAAGGACATCGTGGCCAAGTTCGACCCCGAGGTCGACGCCGTGTTCTCCGGCCACACGCACAACCCGTACAACTGCGTGATCAACGGGATTCCCGTCACCCAGACGTCCGGCTTCGGCCGCGAGGTCACCCGGATCAAGCTCACCGTCGACCGCGCCACCGGCAACCCGGTCGCGGCGAAGGCCGACAACATCACCACCACCCACGACATCCGGCCCGACGCGCGGATCGCCGCGCTGCGCCGCCGGGCCGACGAGCAGGCCCACCGGCTGATGGACCGGCCCATCGGCATGATCCACCGTGACCTCACCGCGAGCCGCAACGCCGCCGGGGAGTCCACGATCGGGCACGCCCTCGCCGACGCCCGTCTCGCCGCCACCTCGTCCCCGGAGACCGGCGGCGCCCAGATCGCCGTCCAGCCCCCGTACGGCGGCGGCATCGGCGGCGACCTGTACGCCTCGGCCATGGGCAACGACGTGGCCAACCTGGTCACTCACGGGGAGGCGATCCGCGTCCAGCAGTTCGGCAACATGCTCGTGACGATGACTCTGACCGGTGCGCAGGTCGAGCGCTTCCTGGAGCAGCAGTGGTGCGGCCAGGGCACGCCCCGCGTCCTCGGCGTCTCCCAGGGGCTCACCTTCACCTACGACAACGCCAGGCCCGCCTGCGACAAGATCGACCCGGCGACCATCAAGCTCAACGGCACGACGATCAGCCCTGCCGAGAAGTACCGGGTGACCGCGAACTCCTTCATCGCCGAGGGCGGCGACGGGTTCAGCGTGCTCACCGAGGGCACCGACCGGGTCGAGAAGGTACGCGACATCGAGGCGCTGGAGGCCCACATCCGCGCGAACAGCCCGCTCCAGCCCCCGGCGCTGGGCCGCATCACCCGCCTCAACTGACAGACAGCCCGGCCGCCCGGAAGCGTCAGCTCGACGGCTGGGGCACGACGGCGGCCGGGATTGGCCCGCTGAGCGAGGCCCGCGGTACAGCACGTCAGCGTACGCAGGGGTCTACTTGGACTCGACGCGTCCGATCGGGGTGGTGCTGCCGTCGAGCGCTGCGGTGGCCCGCGTCCAGGCCGGATCATCGGGGTAGAGCTCGCTCCGCACGTAGGCCCAGATGAGCGCGCGTACGGCGGCAACCCGGTCGGGGTTCTCGTCGGTGGTCTCGACCGCGTCGAAGGTGGAGATGCCGCCGAGCCCGTGCTCGGCGTCGAAGATCTCCAGCCGGGTCTTCGGCCCGGGCGCCGCGACGTAGGGGTCGCTGCGCCAGTCCTGCCGGTCGGAGAAGAAGGGGTTCCAGTCCTTCTCGCCGACGACGATGAGCGCCTTGGGCGTCATGCCGTCGAACCCGGTGCTGGTGAGTGCGGTGTAGAGCTGCGCCGCGGGACCGTTCAGGTCTTCGCCGCAGCCGGGAGCGGCGATCATGACGCGGGCGCTGAAGCGGTCGTCGACGGCTCCGACCGTCGACCCGTCGCTGGTGTCGGCGATGGTCTGTCCCGAGACCAGGCCGACGGTGTGACCTCCGGCCGAGTGACCGACAGCGGCGATGCGGCCTGGGTCCAGGCGCCCAGCGAGTCCCGGAACGGCGCGTTCGATCTCGCCGAGGTGGTCCACGACCTGGCGAAGATCGTCGGCGCGCGACTTCAGGTACAGCGGCGCATCCGGATCGCCGGCCTCCCGCAGGCCGAGGAACGTGGCGTCGAGGTGCGTGGGCTGGATCACGACGAAGCCGTGCGCGGCCCAGAAGTTCACGAGCGGACCGTATCCGTAGAAGGAGGGGACGAAGGTCGACGGGCCGTGTCCGTGCGAGAAGACGATGACCGGCAGGTCACTGCCGACGGCCGGAGCCGTCACGCGAACCGCCAGCGGAACGGGGCGCCCTGGGACATCGATCAGGACGGGGTGGTACGAGGAGACGGGCTCGGGGTCCGGCACCGGGATGCCGGCAGCGTATGTCGTCGGGTCTTTCGCAGAGTCGTTGAGTGCCATGGAGTGCTCCTTGAGGATCGTTCCCGTTGCCCAGGTGGAGGGCCCGGCGAGCCCTTCGCCTTCCGTCGCGGTGCAGCCGGAGCCGGGTGGCTGCCGGATTTCCGAGGAGTGGGTCACGCTTCCAGCATGGGTGGGATCGGGCGAACGATGAATGCTTGACGGTGCGGATTTCCTTCGCGATAGTTCGGAGCGTGGTGGTCGATCAGTTGTCGGAGGTGTTCGATCTCCTTGAGGTGCGCGGCCAGGTCTCCGGCGCGTTCGCGGTGGGGGGACGATGGGTCACGCGGTCGGTGATCACGAGCCCGCTGAAGTTGACGGTGATGGTGCACGGCCGGTGCCGGCTGTCGGCCGACGGGCTGGAGACCCCGATCGAGATGGAGGCCGGTGACGTCGCAGTCCTGACCGGCCGCTCCTGGATGCGTGCCGAGGGCGGCACCGGTGACGGTCCGCCGGTCGAGTTCGTGCCTGAGCCGGGTGATTACGCCCTGCGCGTCGGCGGTGCGGACTTCGCCGCCGACGACGTCATCCTCGGCGGTCACGTCGAGCTGAACCAGGCCGGCGCGGCGCTGCTGACGCAGGCGCTGCCGCCGGTGGCGCTCGTTCGCTCCTGCCACACCGCCGCGCCCGCCCTGCGGGCGTGCGTCGACCGGCTGGTCGAAGAGGTGACGGCCGAGCGGATGGGTGCGGCCTTCGCCGTACGCCAGCACGCCCAGCTGCTGATCTTGGAGGTGCTCCGGGCGTACCTGAACCAGGCCGAACTGCCGCCGGGGTGGCTGCGGGCGCTGACCGACGACAGCCTGCGCCCCGCGCTGACCCTCATGCACCGCGAACCCGGCCGGCCCTGGGGGCTGGCGGAACTGGCCCGTGCGGCGGCGATGTCGCGGACGTCGTTCGCCGTGCGCTTCCGCTCCGTTGCCGGTGTCCCGCCACTGACCTACCTCAGCTCCTGGCGGATGCTGCTGGCCCGGCGGGCGCTGCGCGACGGCGACGTCCGGATCGGGGAACTGGCCGCGCAGCTGGGCTACACCTCCGAGAGCGCCTTCAGCACCGCCTTCAAGCGAGAGGTGGGCGAGGCGCCCCTGCGCTATCGACAGCGGCACCGGCGAACGTCTCCGGTCACGGCACCGGCCTCCAGCCCTTCGGCTGCGTAATGCTCAAGACACCCTGCTCTCCGGCAGGCGCACGAGGTGTGGCGCGTGACCTCACCCCTGGGTCAGGAGAAGCAATCCAGCCCGGTGAGTTCGCCGGAGAGGGCCCATAGCCGAGATGCGGAATCGGAATCGGTCGCCCACGGCTTGACGCCGCCGACGAGCATGTCCTCGGTGGTCGCGGGCTCGGCAATGTCGCAGTCCTGGCAGTACGCGCCGCCGTACGCGTCGAGCAGGGGCGAGGTGGCCGCCCACACGGCCGTCGCCGCACCCTGCGCCGGGGTCTTGAAGCCGTCGGCCTGGCGGCCGTCCGAGGTGATCCAGCCCTGGGCGACCTGCTGCTCGCGGGGGATACGCCGTTGCAGCGGAGTAAGAATGCTGCCCGGGTGCACCGCCAAGGCACGCATGCCACTGGCTGCGCCGAGGGCGTCGAGATGGACGGCGAACAAGGCGTTGGCCGTCTTGGACTGCCCGTAGGCAAGCCAGTGGTCGTAGCCGCGGCGGAAGTGCGGGTCGTCCCAGCGGATGTCCGACAAGAAGTGCCCGGACGAGGCGACGGACACCACTCGCGCCCCGGTAGGGGCCAGGGCCGGACGCAGGCGGTTGACCAGGGCGTAGTGCCCGAGGTGGTTGATGGCGAAGTGCGCTTCCCAACCCGGACCGATGGGCGTGTTCGGGTAGGCCATGACACCCGCGTTGGCGATGACGATGTCGAGGCGCTGGCCGGTCTCCAGGAGCCGGTCACTGAACGTCCGGATGCTGCCGGGGTCCGCCAGGTCGAGTTCCCACACCTCCGTTCGCGGAATGCCGCACAGCGCCTGTGCCGCCACGGCAGGGCGGCGGGCGGGCACGATGACATGCGCCCCGGCACGGGCCAGCGCGCGCGTGGCCTCCAGTCCAAGACCCGAGTAGCCGCCGGTGATCAGGACGTTCTTGCCGGACAGGTCGATGCCGGCCAGGACGTCGTCCGCCGTGCTGCGTGCGTTGTATCCCGAGCCGATCTTGTGTTGCGTGATTGTCATGTGCTCGACGTTAAAATCTAGAGTGCAATCTAGGTCAAGCTATGGCGGTGCGGCATGAGCAGGAACGCGGACGGCCTGTCCATCGGAGACGTCGCCAAGGCGACCGGCCTGGGCGTGCACGCCTTGCGGTTCTTCGAACGTGAGGAACTCTTCATCCGTCCGATTCCGCGCACGGCCGGAGGACAGCGCGTCTACGAACCGGCGGACGTGGAGTGGCTCCTGTTGTGTAACCGGCTACGAGAATCCGGCATGCCCATCGCCACCCTGAAGAGGTTCGCTCGGCTCGTCCGGTCTGGTCCGGGCAACGAGGCGGAGCGGCTCGCACTCCTGGAGGAGCACGAAAGAACCGTCCGGGACAGGATCGCCGATCTGACGGCCAGCCTAGAGATCATCCATGACAAGGTCGTCATCTATCGCAAGCACGTCGAGGAGGGAACCGCGACCGGACTCTGGTCACCGATGCCCTCCGCGTAGCTGTGGCCAAGACTGCCTCCCGCACCCGCTGTCCGCACCTGCTAGCCGCTCGATCCGCTTGGGCGTGGGCGGCTCCGAGCGGGGTGGGGCCTCCCTCACCTCCCGACGCCGCGCAGGGACTGCAGGTCTTTGAGCTGGTCCATCCGCGGCGAACCGGTTCCAGCGGTGGTGTCGTCGGCGTCCGTCGGCCTGGGCCACCGGAGCGGGACGTGTGCCGCCGGGACAGGAAAGGCCAGGGGCCCAGGCCCGCCCCGGCAGTCCCTCCGGCGGGCGGCGGGACGCCTACTTACCGGGATCGAGCAGGTTCTTGAACACCTGCCCGTCCTTCACGATGACCGCCAGGTTCCGCTCAGGGTCGGCGAGGACGGACGGGTCGGCCAGCGGGTCTCCGTCGATGAGCAGCACATCGGCCAGCGCGCCGGGCTCGATCACCCCGAGGGCGCCGGGATAGGGGTTGCGCGGTCCGGCCAGCGCGAGCATCCGGCCGTTGTTGCCGGTCGCCTGGCACAGGATCTCGGCCGGGCTGAACCACTTGGTCCGGTTCACGAACTCCTCATTGACCTTCGCGAGGGTGTCCGGCGCGCTGATGATGTCCGATCCGAAGCCGACGCGGTCGAACCCGGTCTTCTTCACCAGCTTGAACAGCACGTCCAGCCCTTCACGGGCCTGGGCGAACTTCTTCTTCAGCGCCGGGTCGAAGCCGTGGGGGTCGTTGACGTAGACGCTGACTTGCGGGCTCAGCCAGGTCCCGTGGTCCTTCATCAGCTCCAGCGTCTTGGCGTCTATCAGGTTGGCGTGCTCGATGGTGCGTACGCCGGCTTCGACGGCGCGGCGGATGCCGGTGGGGTTGTAGACGTGGGTGGCTACATAGGTGTTCCAGTCGCCGGCCACCTTCACCGCCGCCTCGATCTCCTCGGCGGTGAACTCGGCGATGTCCAGCGGGTCCCGCTCGGAGGCGCAGCCGCCGCTCACGGCCAGCTTGATCTGGGAGGCGCCGCGCCCCAGCACATAGCGCACCGCCTGCAGCATCTCCGGAACGCCATCGACCACCAGCAGATGCCCGAGCTTCTGCATGGGGTCGCGATGCCCTCCCACCAGGCGGGACGGTTCGGCCGCCGGGGTGAAGTCACCGTGCCCGGAGGTCTGGGAGATGATCGGCCCGGACGGGAAGATCCGGGGCCCGTCGGTGATCCCCGCGTCGATCGCCTTCTTCAGCGAGAAGGTGTTGCCGCCGGTGTCCCGGATCGTGGTGTAGCCGCGCGACAGGTAGAGCTTCGCCATCGACGCGCCGTACAGCCCGTGATAGGCCAAGTCCGTGTTCGCCCCCTCCGCGGGAGTGACCGCCGATCGCGGCGATCTTCCCGTCGGCGATCAGCACGCTGGTCGGCGCGGTCAGCTCGTCCGAACGGCCGTCGAAGACCCGCGCTCCGGTGAAAAGCACCGCCTGCCGGGAAGCCGCCCCGCCCGCGGTTGCCGCGTCCGGCGCTGAATTCGGAGCATGCATGGATGTCTTCCCCCACGATCGGCGGACCAGTACATACGCGATCGTGTCACCCTCGCGGTCCAACCACCTGGCGACATGCTCAAGCAGGTGAAACCCCGTCTCACACCGCTACGAAGGCCCGCCCGCGATCACTCGGGCGGCGATTCCGCCGCTTCGGTCGCCGGGCCCGAGCTGGGTATGCCCAGGCAGTGGCGTATCCCGTCCTGCTTGATTCCGCTGCTACCGCACATCGAGGTAGATCGCAGCCTCTATATCGGCCTCCGCGAACGGCTCGCCCGCCGCCCGGTGTGCGAGTTGCGCTGACCTGTGCCTGCCGGACCTCATGTTTGCAGTGCATACTTTGACGTAATATAAGCAGTGTAAACATTACTCCGGCATTCCATGACAGCTTGGAACGCCGCAGGCCAGGCCCTTCATCGACAGGAGACGAACACCATGAAGGCGATCACGATCACGGAGCCGGGCGGTCCCGAGGTGCTGAAGTGGACCGAGGTCGACGACCCGGCGCCCGCACCGGGCGAGGTGGTCATCGACGTGGCCGCCACCGCGCTGAACGGAGCCGACGTCGCCCAGCGGCTGGGGCTGTATCTCGTGCCGGAGGGCGCCTCGCCGTACCCAGGGCTGGAGGTGTCGGGCCGGATCAGCGCCCTGGGCGAGGGGGTGAGCGGCTGGCAGGTGGGCCAGGAGGTGTGCGCGCTGCTGACCGGCGGCGGGTACGCACAGCAGGTCGCCGTCCCCGCCGAGCAACTGATGCCCGTGCCCGAGGGGGTCGGCCTGGTCGAGGCTGCGGCGCTGCCCGAGGCGGCGGCCACGGTGTGGTCGAACGTGGTCATGACCGCGCGACTGGCCGAGGGCGAGACCTTCCTGATGCACGGCGGCGCGGGAGGGGTCGGCACGATGGCGATCCAGATCGCCAAGGCCCTGGGAGCGCGCGTCGTCACCACCGTCAGCGGCGCCGCCAAGACCGCGCGGGTGCGCGAGCTCGGCGCCGACGTGACGATCGACTACCGCACCGAGGACTTCGCGGACTTCGGCCCCTACGACGTCATCCTGGACGTCATCGGCGGGGACTACCTGGAGCGCAACGTGCGCTCGCTCGATCTCGACGGACGGCTCGTCATCATCGGCATGCAGGGCGGCTTCGAGGGCACGCTCAACCTCGTCGAGCTGGTCTTCAAGCGCAAGTCGGTGTTCGGCACCACCTTGCGCTCGCGCTCGGGACAGCAGAAGGCCGAGATCGTCGCGGCGTTGCGCGAGCACGTGTGGCCCATGATCGAGTCCGGCGCGGTCCGGCCGATCGTCGACGAGGTCCTGCCCCTGTCCGAGGCGACCCGGGCCCACCAGCTGATGGCCGACTCCCAGCATGTGGGCAAGATCCTGCTGGTCAACGAGTAAGTCCGGGGCGGGACCGGCGTCTCTTGGCGTCAGCACTCGCCTCCGGGCCCAGGACTCAGGATTCGTCACTCTGGGTAGGTAAGTCGTCGCCGCCCAGAAATGTCTGGGGGAGTCCACCAGGCGCGGCCCGTCGAGCCGCACGACAGAGCATGCCTGTGCTCGTGACACGGAGTGAACATGACCGCGATTCCGCCGCCGATCACACCTTACCTGGAGCCTGCCGCGAAAGAGCTGGCCGAGGCGACCGACCCGCACCCGCGCATCTACGAGGTCCCACCGGAGCAGGGCCGCCAGATCCTGCTCGACCTGCAGAGCGGCCCCGGCGTGCCCCACCCGGAGGTGGACGAGGAATGGGTCGAGGTGGACACCGGGCAGTGGGGGACGGTCCGGGTCCGCATCATCCGGCCCCGGGGCGCGGGCGGGCCGCTGCCGGTGATGTTCTACATCCACGGCGCCGGCTGGGTCTTCGGCGACGACAAGACCCACGACCGCCTGTTTCGCGAGTTGGCCGTCGGCGCGGGCGCGGCAGGGGTGTTCCCGGTCTACGACCGGGCGCCGGAGGCGAAGTACCCCACCCAGGTCGAGCAGAACTACGCCGTGGGCCAGTGGGTCATGGAGCACGGCGCGGAACACGGCCTGGACACCTCGCGCGTCGCCGTGACCGGCGAGTCGGTCGGCGGCTGCATGTCCGCGGTGTTCGCGCTGATGAACAAGGAGCGCGGCGGCATCGACCTCAAGGCCCAGGTGCTGCTCTATCCGGTGACCAACGCCGACTTCGGCACCCCGTCCTACGTGCAGTTCGCCGAGGGGTACTACCTGACCCGCGACGGCATGAAGTGGTTCTGGGACGCCTACACCAGCGACCCGGCGCAGCGTGCCGAGGTGTACGCCTCCCCGCTTCAGGCCTCGCTGGAGCAGCTTCGCGGGCTGCCCACCACGCTGGTGATCACCGACGAGGCCGACGTGCTGCGCGACGAGGGCGAGCAGTACGCCAACAAGCTGCGCGAGGCCGGCGTGGACGTCACCGCCGTCCGAGTGGCCGGCATGGTGCACGACTTCCTGCTGCTGGACAGCCTGCGCGACACGCGCGCCGCCAACGTCGCCCGCAAGCTCGCCGTCGACGCCTTGAAGGCGGCCCTGCACCCGCAGTAACCGGGGCAGCCGTACGGACCGCCCCGCCCAGTGTTGACAGTGCTTACATGCTGTGCGTACCTTGATGTATGCATCGCAAACATTGAGGAGGGCACGAATGCCATCGGCACAGCCCGATACCGTCGAGGTCACCCTCGGCAGCCGCACGGTCACCGTCCCGAAAGGCGGGCTGTACGACCGCTACCGGATGGACACCGATCTCGACGAGGTGGCCCGCGACCCTCGGGTCAGCAGCGTCGACTTCTTCCGGCGCCTGCCCAAGACCCGGGTGGATTCGCCCATCGGGCCCACGCTGACCCCGAACTTCTACTACCGCGTCTCGACCGCGCGGCTCACCATGCCGGCCCCGTCCCGCGCGATCCGCGGCCGGCTGCCCGCCGAGCTGGCTCCCCTGGAGATCGCGCCCGGCGTGGGCCTGGTGTCGGCCATGTTCTTCCGCTACGACGTCTGCGACATCGACTTCTACACCGAGGCCGCCGTCGGCATCGCCGTCCAGCCGGCCCGGCACGGCCGGCTCGGTTCTGTGGACCTGCTCGCCGCTCTCAAGAACGACAGCCTCGACTCCTACGTGCTGTCCCTGCCGGTCAGCACCGAGATCGCCCAGGTGCGCGGGCACGACGGCTACGGCTTTCCCAAGTGGGTCACCGGCCTCGACGTCGAGATCGACGCCCACCGGACGATCGCCCGCGTCGCCAACGACACCGGCGGAACCGACCTGGCGCTGAGCGCCGCCACCCCCTCGCAACGCGCGTACCCGAGCGGCGCCAAGGTCTCCACGCTCACCTCCTACACGCGCATCGGGGAGTCCTGGCACTCCACGCTCAGCCAGACCAACATGCTCTCCGCCGGAAGCGCCCGCCTGCCCCGCGGACTCGAGCTGCAGCTCGGACAGGGCCGCCTGTCCGACGATCTGCGCTCGCTGCGGCCGATCAGGACCATCCAGTTCGACGTCGTCACCGAAGGCCAGATCGCCCTGCACCTGCCCGTCCCCTTCTCCGTGCCGAACCGGAAGGCAGGCAACCCTTCATGATCACCGAACGGGCGATCCTGCCCGCCCGCCTGACACCGGCCCTGCTCAACCGGCTCAGCGGCCTGGTCACCGCCGCACCGGACGCCGACCGGGTCACCACCCACGCCCCCTACACCGGTCTTCCTCTCGCTGACCTGCCGGTCTCCACGCCGGCCGACGTCGAGAACGCCTTCACCCGGGCGCGCGCCGCCCAGGCCGCGTGGGCCGCCACCCCGATCGCCGAACGCAAGGTCGTTCTGCTGCGCTTCCACGACCTGGTGCTGGCCCGCCAGGACCAGGCGCTGGACCTGATGCAGGCCGAAAGCGGCAAAACCCGCCGCGACGCGTTCCTCGAAGTGACCGACACCGCGATCACCGCCCGCTACTACGCACGCAGCGCCGCCAAGCTCCTGGCGCCCCGCCGCCGCCGCGGCGCGATCCCCGTGCTCACCCACACCACCGAGCTGCGCCACCCCAAGGGCGTCGTCGCGATCATCTCGCCGTGGAACTACCCGTTGAGCATGGCCGCCGGGGACGCCATCCCGGCACTCATGGCCGGCAACGCCGTCGTCCAGAAGCCTGACACCCAGACCACGCTCACCGCGCTGTGGGCGCTCGACTTGATGACAGAGGCCGGTCTGCCGGGCGGGGTGTGGCAGATGGTGGTCGGACGCGGGAGGTCCCTCGGGGAGCCGCTCATGGACGGCGCCGACTACCTGATGTTCACCGGCTCGACCGCCAGTGGGCGCCTCCTGGCCAGGGACGCCGGTCAACGGCTCATCGGCTCGTCCCTGGAGCTCGGCGGCAAGAACGCGATGATCGTCCTCGACGACGCCGACATCGACAGAGCCGCCGACGGCGCCGTCGCCGCCTGCTTCCCCTCGGCGGGCCAGCTCTGCGTCTCCGCCGAACGCCTCTACGTGGCCGAGTCGATCCGCGACCGGTTCGTCGACGCGTTCGTCACCCGGACGAAGCGGCTCAAGCTAGGCGCCGCCTACGACTACACGATCGACGTGGGCAGCCTCACCACGCCCGCCCAGCTGGCCACCGTCACCGCGCACGTCGACGACGCCGTCGCCAAGGGCGCGAGGCTGCTGGCGGGCGGCCGGGCGCGACCCGATGCGGGGCCGCTGTTCTACGAACCGACCATCCTCACCGACGTCACCCCGGACATGGCGCTGTACGCGCACGAGACCTTCGGGCCGGTCGTCGCGATCTACGCCGTCCGCGACGACGCCGAGGCGATCGCGCGGGCCAACGCCTCGCCGTACGGACTGAACGCCAGCGTCTGGTCTCGAAGCGCCACACGCGGCCGCGCGGTCGCCGGCCGCGTGCGCGCCGGGACGGTCAACGTCAACGAAGCGTTCGCCGCCGCCTGGGGCAGCATCGACGCACCCATGGGCGGCATGGGCGACTCGGGGCTCGGCCGTCGCCACGGTGCCGACGGATTTCTCAAGTACACCGAACCTCAAACCGTGGCCCACCAGCGCCTGCTGGGATTCTCACCACCCGGCCGCGTCTCTCCCGAGGGCTGGGCGAACCTGCTGACCAGCGCGCTGAAGGTGCTGAAGGCCCTCGGCGCCCGCTGATCTCGCCACGGTACGATTGTGTGCAGCGCATACATCGGAAGGAGCGTCCCGTGCCGCATCCCGGCAGCTCGTACCACCACGGCGATCTGCGCGCCGCCTGCGTGCGTGCCGCACGGGAACTCCTGGAGGAGGACGGCGCCGCAGGGTTGTCGCTGCGGGCGGTGGCACGGCGGGCAGGCGTGTCGCCGACGGCCCCCTACCGGCACTTCGCCGACCGCGACGCACTCGTCTCCGCGGTCGCCGCACACGGCTACCGCGAGCTCACCGAGCACCTGGCCGCAGCCCATCCCGCGCCCAAGAGTCCCGACGACCTCGCCGACATCGCGGTCGCCTACGTTCGCTTCGCCCTCGAACGGCCCGCGATGTTCAAGGTCATGTTCGCCGAGCCGTGCGACCCGGCCAGCGAGGAGCGCGCCGCGGCGATCACCGCCATCTCCGGCTATCTCCACAACCTGGTACGGGGCGTCTTTCCCGACCGTGACCCCGAGCCGTTGGCGGACGCGGTCTGGGCGCTGGCCCATGGCCTCGCCTTCCTCCACCTCGACGGAAAGTTCGACACCTCGACACCCGAGCAGGCGAGCGGCCGTGTCCGCGCCGCCGTCCGCGCACTGTTCCCTCGATCGTCGACGATCGGGTAGACGGCAGACGGACGCACGTCCAGGCGGGGCCGGCAGAAGCCGGGCGCCGCCAGACCCGTCAACGGGTGGATCGCCCGCCGGGACTCGACCTGCGCGCCATCCTCCGCCGTTGTCTGTGCCGAGACGGTGCATCAGCCCGCCGCCCACGGACGCGCGCGTCTCCATGCGGGCGCGAGCACCGGTGAGGTTACGGGCCGGCCCTCACGGGTCCGGCGCAGTGTCCGTGCAACATCGGTGCCCTGGCCGAAGCCGAAGCGGTAGACACCCGCCACACTGCCTGCAGACATGGGAAAGGCGATCATCGTGCACGCCAGTACAGGAGCCAGGGGCCCACGTTGGGCGCCAGCGACTTGGTGCAGTAGTAGTACCGCGAGGGGTACATCATCGAACGGGTGATTTTTGCCGCCGTGCAGGCCTCCTTGGTGCGATATTCGTGGCCTGCTGCGCTGGCCGGAGCTGCACTGAGCGTCAGTGTCATAGCAGTCGCTGCCGTAACGGCAGCCACCGTCAAGAGTCGTTTCATGGCACCGCAAAGTAGTAGGCAGCGGTATGCCGCGGCCCGCGGCCACCTGGCGGCCTGCCCGTACGCGAATGATCAGACGCCGCGAAGCGTTCGCCGAGGGCCGCGGCCCGTGCCGTACTGGGACTCCAGTACGGCACGGGCCGCGGCGCGGAGAGCCTCGTCGTCCTCGACGGAGCGCCAGTGCCGCCGTTCGACGGGGCGCCAGTTGCGGTAGGTGAACGGGCGCCGGTCGAGGTCGAGGAGCGCGCGGAGCCGGGGCAGGGCAGGGGCGACGCCCTCGGGGTCGGCGGCGGCGACCTCCGCGAGCAGGGCCAGCGGCTCCAGCCGGCTGTGCGGCAACCACCCGCTGGGCTCGCTCAGCTGCTCGACCAGGGTCATCAGAGCGGGGACGATCTCCTCGGCGCGGCGGCTGTGCCGCCACAGCGCGCGGGCCAGGGCGAGGGTGTGCCGGTGGCCGAGGCGGTGGGGCTGGTGGATCAGGTTCCGGAGGCGGTCCAGGACCTCGCGGGTCGGGGCGATCTCCGTGAGGGTGACCAACGCCGGGGCGGCGTCGGAAGCGCCCGTGCCTGGGGCGGTCAGCGCCAGCAACGCGGGCACGACCTCGTCGGAGTCGCCGGTGACCCGCCACAGGGCCCGCAGGTGGCGCACACCTGTCAGAGGGGGCAGGGTCCGCAGTTCCTGCCGTAGCCACTCCGCTCCCCCGGCCGCCGCCGGTCCCAGCTCGGCGTAGATCTCCGCGCGGTACCAGGAGGCCGTGTCCTCGCTGTCCAGCGCGGCGAGGACGGGTTCGGCGTCCCCCGTCAGCCGCCAGTGGATCAGAGGGTCGATGCGCGCCGGATCCCGGCCCCCGGGATCGAGAGGGCCGAGGAGCCTGCGCAGCCCGCGTTCGCGGCCGGCCGCCACCGGGCCGGGGCTGATCGCCCCGAGCGCGTGCGCCGCCCAGAGCGCGTACCCGGTGTCGAGCAGCTCGACCAGGCCGGGCACCACCGGGACGCCCGCCCGGTGCCAGGCGGCCAGGACGAGGGGGTAGTGGCGCCGGTCGTGCCGGGCCGCCATCTTGGCCATCAAGGGGAGCAGCAGGTCGCGGTGGTGGGCGTGCAGGGGGGTGAGCAGCTCGCAGAAGTTCAGCTCCAGGTCGCTCCAGCGGCCCACGTTGGACAGCGGCAACCAGTCGCGGAAGCCGTCCCGCCGTTCCCGGCGCGGGCCGGCGGCCATCCGTACGGCCAGCAAGGGCACGCACCGGTCGTCGCCCGTCTTGGCCAGTGCCCACAACGCCTGAGTCCGGACCAGCGGATCCGGCTCGCCGGCCGGCGTCGCGTGCGCGGCTGCGGCGTCGGCCCAGGGGCGGGAGGCGGATCCGCACATGGCCAGGATTCGCAGGGCCAGGGCGCGGTTGGCGGCGAGTGGGTCGTCGACCAGCCCGGCCAGGACCGGCAGCAGGGCCGGGACCGCCGAACGCCGGTCGGCCAGGAGGGCGGCGGCGAGTTCCAGGCCGCCGGTTCGGTGCTCCGGGCGGTCGTGGCTCAGCAGGGCGCGAGCGAGGCCCAGGAGGCCGGGCAGGTCTTCGCCCAGGAGCTCGCCGATGCCGCGCACCTCCGAGGCCTGCAGGTCGAAGAGGTCGGCGCGCCGGGTCGAGGGCCTCCAGCCGGGGTCGAGCAGCACCTCAGCCACCGCTCGGGCGTAGGCCGGGTCGTCCTGGCCGGGCAGCACGCGCCGCAACGCCCGCACCGCGGCCACCCGGACCTCCGGCCGGCCGTCGCCTGCCGAGGACCCGTCGCCTCGGTTCGGGTGAGGACGATCCGCAGGGCGCCTGCCCTCCGGAGCCGGATGCGGATCCGCGAAGAGCGGATGGGAGTCGTGCGAGGACGGGTGGGGATCCTCCTGGGCCGGCGCCGCGTCCCCTGGTTTCAGGTGGGCGCGGAGCCAGGTCACGATCTCCCGCCGGCGTGGTTCCGTCACGTGGGTGGCGAGTTCGCCGAGGGCGGCGAGGAGGTGTTCGGCCACCACGGGGTCGTGCTCGGCGGCGCAGCGGGACTGGAGGAGCCGGGTGACCTCCTCGGCCCGGCCGGTCGCCTGCGTCAGGGCGACCGCGGTGCACCGCCGTACCGGCTGGACAGGGTCGTCCAGCAACGCGCACAGGCCGGTGACGACGCGGTCCCAGACGCGCGGCCAGCCGGCGGCCGAAACCCGGCGCGCTCGCGAGGCAGCCGACGGGCCGGGACCGGTCCGCAGGGAGGCCATCGCGGGCAGCCGCACCGGCCGGCCGAGGGCCTCCGCGCGGACGGCGGTCGCGGCGATCTCCCCGATCGACTCGACGAGCAGGGCACGGACCGGCACGGCCGGGTCGGCGGCGGCCACGGCCATGAAGGGGAGCAGCTCGACGGCCGCCGGATAGAGGTACTCGCCCACACCACAGACCCGGCGCAACGTCCGGGCCGCCGCCTCGGCCGCCTCGACCCGCCACAGGTCGATCACGAGCCTTGGCCCGTATCCGGCGGCGGTGCCGGGATCGAGCACCACCGACCAGTTCACCGAGTCCAGTCCCGCCACCACGTCCCGCTCCCCGGCCTCCACCAGACGAGTCTGGCGCATGCCACGCACCGGCCCCACGACAGGCCCCGGCTAGGATCACCCGGCATGACACCCGACGACGCCGAGCTCCGCGAGCTCGTCCGCCGCTTCGCCACCCTTGACCTGACCGGGTGGGACGACGCCGCCTTCGGCCGCGCCCGTGAGCACCTCGGCTGGCAGGCCGCGGTCCACTCCCCCGAGAAAAAAGCCCGGCGCGCCCGGTTCCCCAGGCTGTATCGCGCCGAGGAGTACGACACCGTTCTCGGCCCTGAGAGCGGAACCTTCGCCCGGCACGGCGCCGACGACGTCCGCACCCAGATCTCGCTGCGCGCCGGGCAGGGCGACGAGCTCTTCCTCGCCCTGCGTTCGTTCCTGGAGGAGGTGCTCGGCCCGCCGTCCCTCCTGCGCGGACCGGGGCCGCTGCTGCGCTGGCGTGGCCCCGTCCGGCTGCTGGAGCTGGAACGGATCCGCGATGCCGCCTACCTGCGAGCCTGCCCCGCCGAGGCGGTCGAGAAGGACGAGTACCGCACCGCGCAGTGGGCCGAGGCGGAGGACGGGCTCGGGCAGCTCGGCTACTGGCAGATGATCGGCCGGCAGCCGGAGGCGACCGACCTGTTCATCCCCGGCGGCTACACCGCCGACGGCTGGGCGGAGTTCGAGGAACGGCTGGCCAGGACCCTGCACTCGGTCGTCGCCGACTTCGCCCTCCTGGAGCCGTCGAGCCACTTCACCGCGGTCATCCGCACCCCCCGCGAGCGCGCCTACGCGCAGTGGACCACCGACCCGGCGTGGGGCCTGGAGATCCAGGCCGCCATCCCCGCCGAACCCGGCCCCACCTGGGAGAGCGACCTGATCGGGCTCGGCTGGTCGCGGCCGGACTCGCCCGACACCGAGGGCCGGCTGATCCGCCGCTTCCCCGCGTTCGGGCCCGAAGAGGCCCGGACCGCCGCCCGGCTGCTCGTCGCCGCGCTGAGAACGTACGGCGTGCCGTTCGCGGACCTTTCGCAGTCGGTGATCTCGCCCCCCGTGCACCTGCTCGGGCTCGGCCTGCCCACCCACCGCTGACCGGACACCCACGGCGTATCACTGCGCACTGCACAAGGCCTGCCCCAAGCCTGCCGGGGCGAGCCCACCGCGCTCGGCTGAGCACCTCACTCGAACGGAAGCCGGGCTGTTCACCCAGCCTGGCTGGTGATCGATCGCAGGGCGGCGCAAGCTCACCCGCGCGTGATGTACAGGTGCATGTCGGTGTAGTCGAAGGTGATGGCGAACGGCTTGAAGAACTCGTGGGTGAAGTTGGCGATCAGGTCGAAACCGAACGGCTCCGACTGGCCGGGACCTGGGAAACCGGGAATGGCCTTCTCGAAGGCGAGGCCTCGCACGCCGTGCCTGACCGCCCGGCCCAGGCTGATCCGCTCGGCCGTGATCGGATAGCTCTTGATGCCGAACCGCTCGTTCGGGTGCGCGTAGTCCACCTCGAATCCGTCCACCCGTTCGGCGATCTCCGCCGTCGTGTCGATGGCACTGCCGATGCCGCCGGTGTCGACGGTGACCATGCGCGGGCCGTAGTCGCCCAGGCTGCCGACCGTGCAGGGGAAGTGGTCGCCGGCCAGCCACAGCGGGAGCCGGTCACCTCGGGCGCGCGGGCGCGGCGCTTTCACGGTATTCCGCCGCAGGATCAGAGCCCTGCCCGCGTAGTCCATCGTGGTCAGGAAGTGGTAGAAGATCGTGGTGCCGAAGGCGCCGGCCACCTGTGAGCCGTCGGGAAGCGGTGGCCGCCGCACGTCGCTCCACTGCACCGGCAGGTTGCGGATCTCGATGTTCCCGATCCGGAACGATTCCAGAATGCCCAGGTAGATGGTGATGGGATG
This sequence comes from Nonomuraea sp. NPDC023979, assembly GCF_040639085.1. NCBI lineage: Bacteria > Bacillati > Actinomycetota > Actinomycetes > Streptosporangiales > Streptosporangiaceae > Nonomuraea > Nonomuraea sp. NPDC023979. The sequence goes on along the minus strand of NZ_JBEZZG010000035.1, from coordinate 14,227 downwards.
GGTGTCGGCGACCCCTCCGGGCAGCTCGGCCACCGCGCGCAGCCCCGCCGCTTCCGCTGCCTCCTGTGACAGGTCGAGAGTCGCGTAGGTGTCGAGCCAGAACTTCGCGGGCGGCCCGCCGTTCACCGAGGCTTCCACCGCAGGCACCGGGTCCAGGGTGAGGAACGGCACCTGCGTGCTCTGCGCGCCGTGTATCTGCCACGGTGTGCCGCTGATCCGCGAGTACTGCTCGACGAGGCCCTTGTCACGGGGACGGCCCGTGCTCCTGAGCAACGGGACCGCGCGGGCGAACTGGTCCTGCCGTACGAAGGTCTCGGCGAGCCGTTGTGTGGAGGCGATGTCGCGGGAGTCCAGGGCGATGGCCTTCGACAGATGCCGCTCGGCGTCACCGAACCGGTTGCACAGCAGGGCGAGGTATCCGACCTGGGCGTACGCGTGCGCGTTCCGCGGATCCTCGCTCAGGAGACGGCGATAGCCGCGCTCGGCCTCGGCGAACCTGCCCGCCTTGAACAGCTGATCAGGGTCGGCCGCGGAGGCGAACGCCGGGCTCGGCGCGGAAGGCAGCAGGGGAAGGCTCGCGCCGGCGATCACGGCCAGCCCCGTCCGCCGCAGGAACGCGCGGCGGCCGGGGGTACGGGGATCGGCTGGAGGGGTCATGCCTGGGTCCTCACGTCGTAGTTGGACGGGTCACGCCGCCGAGATGAGGCGTGAGTCGCGAACTCACCCAACGGGACGACGTGTTTCCCTGGCGTTTCCCTCGCGTGTCCGCAGCGGTCTCCGAGCGCGTTCGAGAGGCACGGTGGCCCTTTCGGGGTCGATGCAGGTTGCCGTCACCGTTGTGGAGCGCTCTGGGGTTCTGCTCGTGGACGCGGCGATCTGCGCCACGCTCGGCGGACCCGTCCGGTCAGGAGCGTCGATGCGACAGCCTGCCGCGAGTGGTGAGCAGGACGAGGACCGCCAGTACGCCGAAGCCGATCATCGAGGGCAGGAGCACGTAGCTCCGGGTCATGGGGGAGCCGCCGAAGAGGTCGCTGACCGCGTTCATGCCCGAGTTGAACGCGTCGTGGAGGAGCACCATGATCAGTAGGCTGCCGCCGGTGTTGTTGAACACCCAGGTCATGAAGACGGTCAGGACCGTGGTCAGCAGCAGGAACTGCACGATGGCGCCCGGGGTGGCGCCGCCCTTGGGGTCCGCCCATGCCGACGACGCGAACAGCGGCAGGTGCCAGCCGCCCCACATCAGCCCGAGGATGAGGGCGGCGGGCAGCGGGCCGTACCGCTGCTGCAGCCTGGGCAGGGCATATCCCCGCCAGCCCGGCTCCTCGCCGAGCGCCCCGATGACGAGCTGCACCGTCAGGAACATGATGACCAGTGACGGCACCACGTCCGCCGAGAACGTGAAGTGAGCGGCGGTGCCCGGGATGGCGAAGGCGGCGATCACCGGCACCGCGAGAACGCCGCCGATCACCAGGACGTACCAGCGCGCCGGCACCCGCCAGGATCGCAGCCCCCGCAGCAGGCTCCGCACCGCGCCCCGGCCCGCGGTGGTGCGCAGCGTCACCAGGGCCGCGGCCAGCGGGCCGAACGAGCCCGCGATCACACAGACGTCCAGCAGCCAGCTGTCCTTGCCGATCGGCAGGAGGCCCAGCCCATCGTCGGACAGCACGATCGGCAGGTAGAGCAGCCAGCTGAAGGCGAAGGCGAGGGCGAAGAACATCCACAGCGCATGCGGTGGCTCGGTGCGCGTGCCGGTGTCATGGGAGGTCGGCGATGGGTTCGAAGTCACCGCAGACAAGGTAGGGACGTGACCGGTGTGCCGCCTCCGGCGATTGCCCTAATACCGCCCGGTAGCCGGCGGGCCGAACATCGGCGCTCCTACCCAACAGGTCCGGGGAGCAGACCCTGGCGGATGGCGCGGGCCACCGCCTGTGGACCGGTGTGGGCGCCGAGTTTGGCATAGACGCGTTCCAGGTGGGACCGCACCGTGCTGGCCGCCAGGCCCAGGCGCTCGCCCACCTGCGGTGCGGACAGTCCTTCGGCCAGCAGGCTCAGCACCTCGATCTCGCGGCCGCTCAGCTCCGGTGCGCCGGGCTTGGCGCCTGCGGTGCCGGTGCAGGCCAGGTATGCCTGGCGGGTGAAGCGTTCCTGGACGGCGAGCTGCCGCGCCTTGCCTGCCGCCTCGGCGAGCAGGGGGGCCAGGTCATCGCCATGCTCGGCGAACGGTCTGAGGTACGCGCCCGGCGCCGCCTGCGCGAGCGCTCCGGCGAGGGCCGCCAGCGCCCGGGGCCGATCGCCGGCTGCCTGCCGAGCCAACGCCGCAACCACCCGCAACCGCAGGTGGGAGGCGGCGCAGACGACGTCGGCGTGCCGCGTCATCGCCTGGGAGGCGATCGCGTCCGCGGTGGCCCAGTCGCGTCCGGCCAGCGCGAGCTGGGCGGCGATCAGTTCCTCGTAGAGGCGCAGCCCCGCCGGAGGTTCGCCGCCGGCCACGGTGATGGCTCTGGCCTGGGTGAGCGTGTGCTCGGCCGCGGCCAGGTGTCCGAACGTCAGCAGCGCGTACGCTCGCCGCGCCACCGCAGACCGGCGCGCGGCGGCGCCGAAACCGGGATTGTCCAGGCCCGGTGTTCCAGCGATGTAGTCCGCCATCGCGTCGAATGCGTGGAGCGTTCCCCGCTCATCGCCGCGGGCCAGGCAGAGGTCGGCCGCGGCCCGGTATCCGTGCAGCCGTACTCCGGGGTCGTGGTGGTCCGTCGCGGCCTGGAGGTCGTGGGCGTGTGCCACGGCCTCGCTGATCCGGTGCCCCTCCAACAGTGCCTCCACCATCACCAGCGGGGCCGCGGCGAGATGTTCGTCGGGCTCGACGCGCCGCGCCGCCGCCAGCGCGGCGGACTCCCGGCAGCTCGCCATCGCCCGCCGTAGGTCGCCGCGGCACAGATGCGCCTGCGCGAGCACCAGCAGTGCGTCCAGGCGGTGGATCACGTCGTGTTCGGAGCGGCTCAGACGGGCGCACTCCTGCTGGGCGCGCCGGCCAGGACCTTCCTGGACCCCGTGGCCCAGCGGGTCGGTCAGCCGGAGCACGGTCTGGAGACGCATGCCCGGCTCGGTCAGGCACGGCTCGTTGAGGGCCGCCTGCGCGGCGTCGATCGCCGCCGCGGGTGAGCCGTCGAGGAAGAGGCGGTGCGCGAGGATCGTGGCATGGAGGGCGCGCGCCTTCGGCGGCAGGCGGGCGGCGTCCACCCGCGCCAGCCAAGCGGCGGGATCGTCCGTCGCGTACGGATGGGAGCATGCCCCCTCCCGGAGCGAGCCGTGGATGAGGGTGAAAGCGACGAGCAGGCACAGCACCGGGTTGTCGGCCGGCGTCGGCTCGGGCAGCCTGCCCAGCCACCGGCTGAGCCGGGCGTGTTCCAGCCAGAGTCCGCCGTCGTGCTCGGCCAGCCTGGCCAGAAGCCGGGCCGCAGCGGGAGGATCGTCTCCGGCAAGGGCGTGCTCGACCGCTTCGCGCAGGTCCCCAGCCGACCCGTGCCAGTCGGCCGCGCGCCGATGCAGCTCCGGGAGCAGCTCGGGACTCCGCCGGGCCAGGTACCGCCGCACGGCCGCGGCGAACAGCTGGTGGTAGCGGTACGAGCCGTCGCTCGCGTCGAGAGGGGACAGGAACAGGCCGCTGCCGGCGAGCGCGGTCAGGGCTCGAGCGCCGTCGGTCCGGCCGGTCAGCGCGTCACACAATGCGGGAGTCAACCTGGACAGGACACAGGTGGCCAGGACGAGCCGCCGGGTTTCGTCAGGCAGACCGTCCAGCACCTCGGTGACCAGGTAGTCGTCCAGGTCGCCGGTGGCTGCGGCGATCTCGTGCCCGGCGGGCGCGCCCCGCCTCAGGGCCAGCGCCGCCAGTTGCAGACCGGCGGGCCAGCCTTCGGTCCGCGCGTGCAGGTCGGCGACGGCCCGGGCGCCGAGGCGCAGGCCCATCGTCCCGCCCAGGAACGCCGCTGTCTCCGTGGTGGTGAAGCGCAAGCGTGCGGCGTCCAGATCGCACATCCGGTGCCTGGCCCGCCAGGCGGCCAACGGCAGGGGTGGAGGGCAGCGGGTGGCGATGATCAGATGGATGCGTGGCGGCAGGCGCTCGACGAGGTGGGCGACGGCGTCGTGCAGGTCGGCCGAGCCGATGAGGTGATAGTCGTCCAGCACCAGGACCAGGTCGCCGGGGCGGCCGGCCAGTTCGTTGATCAGGCCGGCGAAACGGCGGCGCAGGGCCGGGCGGGAGTGGATGGCGGTGTCCGGCATCGTGACGTCGAGCGCGGCGGCGAGTCCCCGGCAGAACGTCACCGGGTCGTTGTCGTCGCGGTCCAGGGACAGCCAGGCCACGCGCGCCGACGTGGTCGCCGCCCAGGCCGCCAGCGTCGTGGTCTTCCCGGACCCGGCGGGCGCGCAGACGAGCGTCAGCGGCAGCCTGGCCGCACGGTCCAAGGCGGCGTAGAGCTGTGGCCGGGCCACCGCGCCCGTACGCGCCGGCGGGACACCGACCTTGGTGGCCTCGAGCGGTTCGCTGTCCGACGCCGCGGCGGCGAGCGCGTGGCCCGCGGCGTCCAGCGCTTTCGCGGTCACCTGATGCGAACCGCCCAGGTAGACCCGCCGCCGGACGCCCAGGACGCGTCGATGGGCCCGCCAGTAGCCCGTGCCGCGTCCATTGCCGGACGTCTCCCGGCGCACGGTGAAGCCTCCCGCCGGATGCTCGACGGCGAACGCGGTGGCTTCGGCCAGCCAGGCGCGCCATTGCGGGGTTCCGACGGCGATCTCGGGCCGGCCTGGCGCGATGCCGAGCAGCCCGTCCCGGATCACCGGCAACTCCGCCATCGCCCACCTTCCGGCTCATTGGAACAGTCGCTCCAGGCGCCGTGCCGGTGACTCGAACAGCGGGCCGCCGGCAGCGAAATGACTGACGCTGACCAGAACGCCGTCATCACGGAGCACGTGGGTGATCTCAGGGAACAGCAGCGGCCGCGTGAGAGCGTCTGCTTCCCCCTCGACCGGTCAGACACCCCCCGTTCTCCGACGAGACAAGAGGACGGTGAAATCCGCGGCGTCCGAGGCGCAAGCACCTGTTCGGCCACAGTACCGCGGTCACCGCTGCCGAACATGGCCTACCGGAACCGGTCTCCCCCAGCGGGTTCCCGCGGAGCCGAACGAGGACCCGCAGCGCCGGGCGCTCCGCCTCGCTGATCCCGGCAAGCCGGAGGGGCCGGTCGAAGCCGTGCAGCAGGTAACACGGAGGCTACCGGCCGACCGCGTCGACACCCCGTCCTGGTGCTCGGCCGTTACCCGGGCTCTGGTCCGGAACCAGCTCGGTGCCGCCCTGCTCGGCGAGCTTGCCGTGCTGCCACCCGGGCACCGTGACCACGTCCGCATGATTTCCTCGACCCGCACGTCCGCGCCGTGCAGGCGCATGGCGGCCGGGGTCCACTCCCGCCGCGGCACCGGCTGCGTGTGGACGCCACCCCGCCCATCCCGCCGGTCTCCTCGCCATGCGAGCCACACCCAAGATCGGCTGACCCGCCACGGCACCCCTGCGGAGCTCGATCTTGACGACGATTCGATGACGGCCACTGTCTGCCCTGGTCGACGGCCAGAACGTTCCCGTACTTCGGATCTACGACCTCGACGACCTCCGTCGACCGGGCCTGCCACCCGCTCGCTCAGCGGCACACGTTCCGCAGCTCGCACACCTTCTTCGCCATCCGCTTCGCCCGGCCCGTGACCAGCTTGCCCGGATTGGTGGTGTACGCCTGGTCCGCGCTGTAGACGAACAAGGCCGCACCCCGACGCCCGACCGCCCACGAAGAGACGGGCTCCCGATCCCGCTTGCCCTTGTAGTAGTCGTACCTCCCCACGAACATGCCCTCGTCCCCGATGCGCACTGTCCTGGCGATCAGGCGGAGGTCCTTTCCAGGGCACCGCTTCACCTCGGCCCGCAGGCCGAGGAAGGCCGCGCGGGCGGCCTTCGCACTCCGATAGAGCACGAGCTGCTCGCCGTCCAACGACGGGGCGCTGGTCAGATGCGTGATCGTACGCATCGCGACCCGGCCGTCGCGGACAGTGCGCGCCCCTCGGCAAGGGGCGAGCAGGGGACGGTTGGACAGCTTGTCGCTGATCTTCCACCAGTACTCGATGGAGTCCGCCTCATCCCGCGGCGCCCTCGCCTCCTTCTCACTCAGCAGGAAATTCTTCGGAATCCTGCTCGCCTCGGCGTCGGCCACGCCCGTTCCCGCCAGTACGGAGCCAACCACCAGGGCGGCAACCATCGCTTTTCTGATCACACATGCATGAGACGTACGGTGCGCCACGGAAGTTGTGCACCGTTTTCGGTCTCAGCTGCCGGCCACCACGACCACGCGGCAGCACCCCTTGCCCTCCCGGGCCGGGTGCCCGGGTGATCCATAGCTGGTCAGGCCCGGCGCTGATGAGGCCCAGGCGCACCCGACAGTGGCTGCCCGCAGGCAGGTGGATTCCGATTCGGCTCTCGTCATCCGCCGGTCTGCGCGTCGGTGCGGGCGAGGTGGCGGCGGCCTCGTTGTCCGCGAGCAGCAGATCGGTCAGGCGGCCACCGGCCAGGCCGACACCGAACTCGACCACGAGCTGACCGCCGCCGTACTGAAGGCGTGCGACGGAAGTACCTAAGCACGGCGGATTCCCCGCCGCCGCCGTCTCCGTATCTTCGTGATCGCCCAGGAATCCGATCACGAAGAAGACGGGCACCCCGATCCACCCCCGGGGGAGCTGCCGAAACAACAGGCTCACCCCCTCCGGCTCCTTACGGCCGGAACTTTGACAGGAGATTCTCATGAAGAAGAAATTGGCCATCACCGCCCTTACCGCCCTTGCCGTCACCACGATGCTGAGCAGCGCCGCCCACGCCGGGACACCGGCGAACGTCTGGGTGAACGGCGAGGCGATCGGCTCAGAGGTCTACGCCGTCGGCGTCGGCGCGGAAGGCCCGGTGGACCGGGTGAAGGTCAACTTCCAGGTGTCCAAGGGCCAGGTCATCACCGGCGTGCGAAACGGCACCGCCCACTGCCAGATCGCCACCTTCGCGGCGACCTGCGAACTGATGTCCGGCTCGTACCCGCAGTTCTTCGAGGTGACGGTACGACGGTACGAGGCCGGGCCCGGACCGTTCAACCTGACGGTCAACGCCATCTCCTCGGCACGCGAGTGGGACTACGCCGACAACTCCACCGTCATCAGAAGCTACTGACGCGACCACCGCTCGCCGCCACGAGCACCCGCGGCGGTGAGCGGCACTCCATGAGGAAGTAGTAGCCCGCGTGACGGAACCGACGCTGTGCTCGGTAGCCAGGTCGGCGTAGCGGCGGCGGCACCTGCTCCGAAGAGCGGCCTCGCGGTGACCCCGCTTCCATGCCAGCACCGCGGCCATGCCGTTCCAGCCGGGATGGCGGACCGGCCTGCCAGACCGCACGTCGGCGAGGCACTGCGTCGAATCCCTCCCACGGCGTCTCCATAGCCGGGCAGGCCCCGCTCATACAGGTGCAGGGAGTCGACGTGGTGGTGAGAGTCGCCGAGTACGGCGCCCCGCCAGCCGTCCATCAACTCCTGGACGGTCGTGGCCGCGAAGATGCCGTACGCAGGCCGGTCCAAAGGTGCAGACTGAGCGTGGTGGCCGCCATGTGCAGCCAGGCCGGCGCAGGTGGAAGCGGTAGCCCTGAGTGCAGGGCACGTCCCGGTACCCGCCGGCGCGCGGGCCGGTTCGCAGAGTCGAGCCGTCCCAGCGACGCAGCCGAGGCCCGTACCCCCACGCACTATGCAGCCATGCGCCGGAACCGTACCGACGAGCAACCAGCGAGCAACGACCCGACCTCGCCCGAGGTTCATCCCCCTCGGGACGGTTCGCCATGACGGCGGGCAGAGCCCGGCGGCAGGCTGACCGGCCGCGATCACCTTGCGCGCTGTGCCGTCCGGGCATAGCGCGCTTCGGTGCTGGCCGGCTCCACCGCGCACCCGCGACTGGCTACGGCGGCGAATCCTCCCTCAGATCATGGTCCTTCGGCATGGGGTGGCAGTGCTGAAGCGTCAGGTCACCCGGCCGAAGCCGGACTGGGCCGATCATGCCCTCCAGGCGGGTGGCCTTCCGGGTGTCGCCCTCACGCAGGAGTGCGCCGATCTGATGGTCGGAGTTCTGGTCGGCGGTCGAGACCCGCGCGCGCCCGAAGATCGCTGTCGAAATCTACTCCACACACCGTTCACCGACATTGATTTTCGGCACGAGTTATCGACAGTGCTCACCTGCGGTTCCGTGATCAGCTCGGTGAGTGTCGGCAGACGATCGTTTTCCGACACACGCACGCCGCGAGGAACATCCGAACCGAAGCGTACGCCTGCACTGTCAGTCACCTATGCCACAGAGAGTGCTACCGCCAAATCCGTTCTCCCCGGAGGCCGACCCGAGCGCCGGGCCATCAAAACCCGGTCCTGGTCACTGAGGTCACCGGCCGGGCATAAGGGCGGTTAGCTGGTGGTGCCGAGGTCCAGACGGGCGAGCTCGTTGCGGGAGGCCACGCCGAGCTTGGGGTAGGCGTTGTAGAGGTGGTAGCCGATCGTCCGGGGGCTGAGGAAGAGCTGGGCCCCGATGTCGCGGTTGGTGAGACCGGTGGCGGCCAGCCGTACGATCTGTAGTTCCTGGGGAGTGAGGCGGCTGAGCAGGTCGGTCGCCCCCGCTGTGCGGGGGCGGCTCTCGCCGGTGGCGCGTAGCTCGCTGCGGGCGCGGTCGGCCCAGGGGGCGGCGCCGAGCCGTTCGAAGATCTCCAGAGCGGAACGCAGCGGATTCCGGGCGTCGGAGCGGTGCGCGGAGCGCCGCAGCCACTCGCCGTGCAGCAGCTCGGTACGGGCGCGTTCGAACGGCCGCTCGCTCTTCTGATGGAGCTGCACCGCATGGGCGTACAGCGGGCCGGCCTCCTCATCGGGTGTGAGCAGAGCGCGACAGCGCAGGACGACGGCTTGGGCCCACGCTTGTCCGGTCGCGTTGGCCCAGGCCTCGAACCGGGCCAGCGGTTCGGCGCCACGGCCGGGCAGGCCGAGGCGGGCGGCGGCCTCCACGTGGTCGGGCAGGGTGTAGAGGCCGATGACGCTGTGCCGGGCGGCTGCCGCGCCCAGCTCTTCACGCCGCCGCAGCGCGTCCTCATACCGGGCCAGGCCAAGGTCGAGCAGGGCTAGGGCGCTCGCGGCCCAGTCCGCGTGCGGCTCTCCGAGCCGGTCGTACGTCTGGCTGGCGAGCGCGTGGCAGTGTTCCTCCTCGCCCGCGATGGCCGCCAGGTGTGCCAGCACGCCGCGGGCGTCGTCGGTGTAGAGGACCTGGGCGGTATCCTGTGCGATGCGCAGCGTCTCGGTCGCGAGGGTGTGCGCGTCGCGGTGCCGGCCGCGGAAGAGCTGGATGCGGGCCAGGTCCCGGAGCACCTCTGGGAGCACGCCGAGGGCACCCTGGTCGCGGCAGTCGCGTTCCAGCGTGGTGGACAACTTGTGGGCGACGTCGAGATCGCCGGTCAGAACGGCCCATTCCTCGGCGCAGGCCCGTTCCATCGGCCGCAGCCCGCGTAGGAGCTCGCCGTTGCCCATCAGCTTGCGCAGGGCGGGGAGTCCTGCCTCCGGTTCGCCGGCGGCGAGATGCGCCAGGCCGTACGCAGCCTCGATGAAGGGACGCGTCCCGGGCTCGCTGGTCGGCATGAGGTTCCGGATGCGCGCCGCGGTGTCGCGGAGGGCTGCGGCGTCCCCGGTCGGCCAGATCGCGCCCATGGCGTCGAACAGCATGAAGGCGGCCTTGCGTGGCACCTGTCCGGCGCTCGCCAGCGCCTCATCGAGCAGCACGGTGTGCGCCGCCTTCGGCAGCCCGCGTACGTACAGGTCGAGGGCGCGGACCTGCGCAAGCTCCGCCCGGACGAGCGGGTCGGTGATGAACGGGGCGGCCTGGTCGGCCAGTTCGGCGGCGCGCCGGGTCTGCCCGGCATCGGCGGCGGCGCGGGCGGCCAAGGCCAGCCGTCGGGCACCGTCGTGGGTGTCGGGGCTGAGCCGGGCGGCGCGGTCGTAGGCGGCGGCCACGGCGGCGTGGCCGCCCCGGGCTCGCGCGTGCTCGGCGGTCTTCTCCAGCACGGAGGCCACGTACGCGTCGGGTTCTGTGGTGGCGGCGGCGAGGTGCCAGGCGCGCCGGTCGATGTTGCCGACGCAGGGCAGTGCATCGGAGAGGGCCTGGTGGGCGGCGAGCCGCTGGCCCAGCGGAGCGCTCTGGTAGGCGGTGGACCGGATCAGCGGGTGGCGGAACGTGAGCCGCCCGTCGGTCAGGTGCACCAGGTCCTTGTGCTCGGCCGGGTCGAGGTGCTCGACGGGTGCGCCGAGCCGGCCGGCCGCGAGCGCGACCACGGTGAGGTCGCCGGTGCCCTCGGCGGCCGCGACCAGCAGCAGTGTCCTGGTCGGCTCCGGCAGGGCGGCGATCCGGTCGGCGAAGGTCTGCTGGATGCGGGTGTGGCTCGGCAGGGTGCCCAGATGGAAGGCGTACTCGGGGATCTGCCCCTCGCGCTGGGCCGTGGGCAGCTCGCGGAGGGCCAGCGGGTTACCGCGAGCCTCGGTAAGGATCTGGTCGCGGGCGTACGGCGGCAGGTCTCTGGCGTGTTCGGCCAGCAGGTCCGCGGCCGCGGTATGGTCCAGCCCGGCGAGGCGCAGCTCGGTGAGGCCAGGTGCCGGGAAGGGCGGCGCGTGCGCGTCGCGGGCCGCGAAGAGCATCACCACCCCTTCGGCGTTGAGGCGCCGGGCGGCGAACAGCAGGGCGTCGGCCGAGGCGGGATCTAACCAGTGCGCGTCGTCGATGAGGCACAGCAGCGGTCCTTCCTCGGCGAGCTCGGCCAGCAGGGTCAGCAGGGCGAGGCCGACCAGGAAGCGCTCAGGACCGGACACCGGTTCCAGCCCGAGCGCGCCGCGCAGCGCCTGGGCCTGCCGGTCGGGAAGGGTGCCAACGCGGTCGGCGGCGCGGCCCAGCAGCAGGTGCAGGCCCGCGAAGGGCAGCTCGCTCTCGGCCTCGGTGCCGATCGTGCGCAGCACCCGCATGTCCCAGGCCGCAGCGGCGGTGTGCTCCAGCAGTGCCGATTTGCCGATCCCGGCTTCGCCCCGGATGACCACCGCCGCGCTCCGGCCGTCGCGGGCAGCGACGAGCAGCCGGTCGATCTGGGCCAGCTCGTCGGCTCTGCCATGCAGCATGCCTAGAACTGTAATACAGCCACATTGCCCGAATTCGCCCGAATCGGCCTCGGCTCGCGAGCCAGACCGCTTCATCCCCGTTCCAGTCCTGCCGCGTCGCCCCACGCATCTGCCCGCGGTGTCTACTACGGAAGCAGGACGACCTTGCCAACCGTTCGTCGTTCGAGGAGCGCCGTGTGCGCCCGCGCCGCCTCGCGCAGCGGGAACGCCTGCACCGCCGGGACGAGCCGCCCGCTCGCCGCCTCGTCCAGCGCCTTCTGCTGCATGGCGCGCAGCCCGCCCGGTACGCGCATCATCCGGGGGCCGAGCGGGACCGTGGCCGACAGCATCCTGTTGACCAGGTCTTGGCCGGTGATCTCGGTCAGCGAGCCGGCAGACCAGCCGAACAGCAGGATACGGCCGCCCATGCCGAGCATCTCCAGCGCCTCGCGGCCCGCGGCACCGCCCACACCGTCGAGCACGGCGGTCACGTCGCGGCCGTCCAGCGCCTCACGCACCGTCTTGGACCACCCCGGCTCTTCGTAGTCGACCGCGATGTGGGCGCCCGAGGCGTGGACGCGTTCGACCTTGGCCGGCCCGCCCGCGACACCCACCACGGTGGCGCCGGCGTTGCGTGCCGCCTGGACGAGCAGCGTGCCGACACCGCCGGCCGCCGCGGTCACGAGCACGACGTCGTCGGGCTCGACCTGCGCGATGTGGTGGATGCTCAGCGCGGTCCGGCCGGTCCCGACCATCGCGACCGCCGCCTCGTACGTCAGTCCGTCGGGCAACGGGAACAGCGCCTCGACCTCCCGCAGGGCCAGCTCGGCGTATCCGGCGTTGACCAGGCCCAGGTGGGTGACCACGCGACGGCCCAGCCAGCTTTCGTCCACGCCCTCGCCCACCTGGTCCACCACCCCGGCAACCTCACGGCCGGGCGTCACCGGGAGTTCGGGGAGCGGGAAGGGAAGCAGGTCGCCCCGGCCCGCCTGCAGCGCGGTGTCGAGCAGGTGAACTCCGGCGGCCTTCACCGCGATGCGGACCTGGCCGGGACCCGGCTCGGGATCCGGGACCTCCTCGTACCGCAGGTTCTCGGCCGGGCCGAACTCGTACAGTCGGATGGCGTGCATGATCGAACTCCTGTCATCGTCGGTTTCTTCTCGGCGCGGGCCTGCTGTCGGCGCCGAAGCGATGCTGGGCGGCTCAGACGGCGTACGGCTGGACCGTCCTGGCGTGGCGGAGCGCGCAGCCCCACCAGACGAGCCGGTCGAGCAGAACCTTGGCCGCGACGGCGGGCGCGTCGGGCTGCCGCAGCCCCCCGGCCTCGTCGAACAACTCCCCGGCGGCGTGGAAGCTGACGGTGTCGCGCAGGGTCACCGCGTGCAGCTCGGCGAAGACCTGCCGGAGCTGTTCCACAGCGCGCAGCCCACCGGCAATCCCGCCGTACGAGACAAAGCCGACGGGCTTGGCCAGCCACTCGGTGTAGTGCCAGTCGATGGCGCTCTTGAGTGAGGCGGGGAAGCTGTGGTTGTACTCGGGCGTCACCACGACGAACGCGTCAGCGGCGGCGAGCCTTGGCGACACGGCCGCCACCTCGGGGGTCGGCTCGCTGCTGAGCGCGTCTGGCAAGCGTGTCTCACCCAGGTCGATGGCGTCCACCGTCAGGTCGTCGCGGCGGGCGGCCTGTTGGAGGAACCAGGAGGACACAGTTGGGCCGAACCTGCCTTCGCGGGTGCTGCCGGTGATGACGGCTACGTGCAGTGGATCGCTCGACACGGGTCGATCCTCTCGGTTGTTGCTGTGCTCTTGCTGGTGACGACGCTAAGAGCGGCCGTCCTGGGTCCGCCTCGGTCACGTGACCGGGTTCGTGTCCGGGTCGCGATCCCAGTCGTCCGGCAGAGGCGGCGGCCGGGCATGGATTCCTACGGTCGGCGCCATGACGCGACTTTCCGATGAAGCCCCGGAGCCGGCGACCACCGAGCCCGTTCGCTGGGGTCCGATCCTGGCGATGGGCCTGGCCATGCTCATGGTCACCCTGGAGATGAGCCTCGCCTCCGTAACGCTGCCGGCCATCGGTACGGAGTTGGGCGTCGGTTCGGCGGCGGCCAAGTGGGTGATCCTGGCGTACGCGCTGCCGGCGGCGGCCCTGGCTATCCCGCTGGGCCGCTGGGTGGACCACGCGGACGCCCGGGCGGTCTTCCTGCTCGCGGTGACGGGGGTCGGGCTGACCAGCCTGGTGACCGCGGCCGCCCCCGCGTTCTGGATCCTGCTGGCGGCCCGGTTCTTGCAGGGCGTCATGGGCGCGCTGGTCGCCGCCGTCTACATGCCGATCGTGGCGGCGAGCGTGCGGCCCGAGCAGCGTGGCCGGGCCCTGGGATACGTGGCGACGATCATGCCGGTCGGTTCCCTGGCAGGCGCCCCACTCGGTGGCTTGGTGGCCGACGGCTGGGGCTGGCGCCCGGTTTTCCTGATCAAGCTGCCCGTGCTGGTGCTCGTGCTGTGGCTCGGCGGCCGCCTTCTGCCACGCGGGAAGGGCGGGCTGCCGGCGCCCGGCCGGTCGCTGCTAGGCGACACGCTCGTGCTCGGCGGTGCCGTCACCGCCCTGCTGCTGGCGCTCGACCGGATCGAGGTCGGCGCCGTGGCAGCCGCCGCCGTCCTGGCAGTGTTGACGGTGGTACTGACGGCCTGGTGGGCGCGGCTGCGGTCGTCCCGCCCGATCATCAAGCTGGCCCGGCGCCCGGCGTTCGGGCTGCCGTTGCTGTCGCTGCTGCTGATGGCTTCCTACATCGGGCTCACGCTTTTCCTGCTGCCCTTTTACGTCTCGGACGTACTACACGGCGGCGCGGGGATGATGGGGCTGTCGATGCTGTTCTTCATCGGCGCCGTTGCGCTGGGCTCGCCGATCAGCGGCTGGCTGGCCGACCGCTACCCGCCCCGCCTCGTCCTCGGCGCCGGCGGCGCCCTCACCCTCGCCGGTACGGTGAGCATGCTCACGCTCGGC